>JANMTV010000054.1:0-38502 GCA_031390905.1 Ilumatobacteraceae bacterium
CGGTCGACGTCGTATCGACGCCGCGGTGCGATATCGACGTCGTCGTGACCGAGCACGGGATCGCCGATCTGCGCGGCGTGAGCGACGCTGAACGAGCGCGTCGCCTGAAAGCCATCGCCGGATGAAAGCCGCCGTCTACTATGGACCACGCGACGTCCGGATCGAGGATGTCGCCGAGCCGGATCCGAAACCCGGCGAACTTCTGATCGAGGTGTCACGCAACGGGATCTGCGGCAGCGATCTGCACACCTACTTGGGTGGTGAACGCGGCGGTGCAACGATGCACGTACCCGGGGTCGTGCTCGGTCACGAGTTCGCCGGGATCGTGCGGGCGGTTGGCGATTCGGTTGGCGGTGGCGGCGATGACATCGCCGTCGGAACGGCAGTGGCGATCGCCCCGATCGAGTACTGCGGCTCATGTTGGTCGTGCGCTCACAGTTGGCCGCAGATGTGTCGCAAACTCGGACTGTATGGCGGGTATCGACTCCCGCTTCACGGTGGCCTAGCTCCCTTGGTTGCCGTGTCGCGGCGGTCTGCGTTCGTGGTCCCTGATGGGCTTAGCGTCGTCGAAGCGGCGCTTGCCGAACCGATGGCGGTCGCAACACACGCCGTGCGCCGCGGTCCCGCCACGCACGGTTCGACGGTGTTGATCCTCGGGGCCGGGCCGATCGGGCTTGGCGTCCTGCAAGCCGTTCGTGCCGACGATACGACAATCACGATCGTGAGTGAGGTGTCCGCCGCCCGTCGGGACGCGGCGCGTCGATTGGGGGCGACTGTCGTCGTCGATCCGACGTCAGGCGATTTGAGGACGGCAGTACGTGACCTCACGCAGCACGGCGTCGACATCGTGTTCGACACCACGGCCGTGCACGCCGCGTTCAACGAGGGTGTTCGCTCGTTACGACCTCGCGGCACGATGGTCAGCGTCGCCGGATGGTCGCAACTCGCCCAGGTCGATATGGGTGTGGCGATGGCGAAGGAAATCGACATTCGCTTCTCGATGACGTACGAACCAGAGATCGACTTCCCAGCCACGCTGGCGATGCTGGCGAGCGGAGCCTTCGACGCCGACGTGATGATCTCCGACCACATCCCTCTCGAGCGCCTGATCGAAGACGGACTGGAAGAACTCCTCCACCATGCCGACAACCACCTGAAGATCCTGGTCGACCCGACGTAGCTCGCGTCCGTCCCAAGACATGCCGCGCAGCTACCACGTTCAGAAGTTGGTGCCACCGTCGATGTTGAGCAGTGCGCCGGTCATGTAGCCCGCTACTGGGGACAGCAGAAGGGCGATCAGGGCGCCTTGTGGGAGATGCTGGAGCGCCGCGTCGAAGCCACGCCGGATCGCAACATGCTGAGCGACGAGCACGACCGGGCCTGTACATGGTCCGAATTCTTCGAATGGACGCAACGAGTTGCCGCCGGTCTCGCCGACCTCGGGATCAAACGCGGCGATGTCGTTTCGTGGCAACTTCCAACTCGGATCGAGACGATCGTGCTGTCGATGGCGTTGGACGCGCCTCGCTGCCGTGCAGAACCCGATTATCCATCTCTACCGCCAACGTGAGCTCGCCTCGCTGCTCCGAACGACCGGCGCACCATGGTTTTTCACCCCAGGCATGTGGAAGGGCTTCGACTATGACGCGATGGCGCGGTCGATCGGCGGTCCGTTCACGATCCTCAACGGCTACCACGATCTGCCGGAGGGCGATCCGATAAACTGCCGTCGTCACCTGATCCAGAGCGTGGCGACGGCGACGAGATCCGCTGGCTGTACTCGACGTCGGTTACCACGTCTGAACCGAAGGCCGTGCTCCACACCGACGGAACGCTGATCGCCGGAGGACGCGGAGCCGATGCCATCGTGCACACTGGCGACGCCCGAGAGCCAGCAACACTCGACGCCTTGTCCGTGCCGCCGCCTCGAAATGGGGTCGGCTCGACACACTCGTGAACGTCGGCGGCGGCACGTTCCGCGAACAGAGCCCGCGTGCCTGGGACGCCTTGATCCGAACCAACCTGACGCATGTATTGCATGCCACCCCGCGGGCGATCCCGGCGATCAAGCTCAGCCGGCGTGGCGGTAGCATCACCAACATCACCACGATCGAGGGCTATCGGGCGGCACCCGACTTCGCCGTGTACTCGGCGGCCAAGGCGGCGGTCGCGCACTTCGCCCGCACGATGGCAGTCGAACTGGCACCGGATCGGATTCGGGTCAACAGCGTCGCCCCGGACATCACGCCAACGCCCGGAATGATGGGGATCGGTGGCGGTGGGCCACGCACGATGGTCCACCCACTCAACGTGCAGGTGTCAATTCCGATGGGCCGCGTTGGTGTGCCGAGCGACATCTCCAACACGATGGCGTCATCGGGCTGGTTCAACTGGCCCGGTGACGGTTACGGCAACACACTCCCGGCCAGCGTGCTCGACCTGATCCGACCCGTCGGTGACTCGTGACGGACGCCTCAGATCCTGAACCGCGAAATCCAGAACGGCGAACCACTGAACTGCGCTTCGACGGGCGGGTCGCCGTGGTCACTGGGTCCGGCACTGGGATAGGTGCCTCGCACGCCCGCTTGTTGGCGGCCCTGGGAGCATCCGTCGTGGTCAACGACCTCGACATCGACGCCGCCGAGGCCGTGGCCGACGAGATACGAGCGGCGGGTGGCTCAGCGACGGTTCACGCGACCGACATCGCGACCGAATCGGGAGCGGCCAGCCTGATCGCAACAGCGATCGATCAGTTCGGCCGAGTCGACATCGTCGTCAACAACGCCGGGCTACTGCGTTCCGCACCATTCACCGAGATGACCGCAGAACTGTGGGACCGCATCGTCGGGGTCAACTTGCGTGGCACATTTCTCGTGACCCACGCCGCCTGGCCACACCTCGCCCGCCAGGGTTACGGACGCGTCGTATCGACCACATCGAACTCGGGCTTACTCGGCGTGGCGGGGTCGAGCGCCTATGCCGCCGCCAAAGCCGGCGTGTGGGGCCTGACCCGAAGCCTCGCCCTGGAAGGGGCCGACCTGGGAATCCAAGTCAACGCAATCGCGCCGATCGCATACACGGCGATGTCGATGCAGTCGAAGATCGCTCCGAAGGCGTGGCAGACCGGTGAAGGCGACGAGTGGTCGCGACGGCTCGACCCCGCCCAGGTGTCGCCCGTCGTCGCCTGGCTGGCGCACGAGGACTGCACACTGACCGGCAAGGCATTGAGCGTCGCAGGAGGACGCGTGGCACGGTTGGCGATGCGAGTCACCGAAGGTTTCGACGTCGAACGCCTCACGATCGAGGATGTCCGCAATCACGAGCCGGAGCTACTCGCCGATGATCCGGGTACCGAATATCGAGCGGCCTTCGAAGAGGGCCGCGATCTCTACCGCCGACTGCTCGACAACTCCGGCTGAGGCAGCAGCCGAGGCGTTCGACCCAAGCCAAACGACTGCTCTGATCTAGACTTGACACAACTGTCAGATACAGGTTGCCAGGTACATGTTGTCAACGACAAGGATGCCCACCATGCGGTTCATGTTCCAATACCCAGACTTTCACGGCCTCGACGGCGACATGCTTGACGCCGGGCCGGTTGCCGAATTGGCGGTCACCGCCGAACGGACCGGCTGGAAGGGTTTCGCCTTCACCGAGCACCCGGCGCCGAGCGCCAAATGGTTGGCAACGGAGGGCCATCAAAGCCTCGACCCGATCGTGACGCTCTCGCACGTCGCCGCCGTCACGACCGAACTCAAACTGTTGACCTACCTCGCCGTGCTTTCGTACCGAAATCCGTTGTCGCTGGCGAAGTCAGCAGCCACCCTCGACCGACTCTCCAACGGGCGGTTCATCCTCGGGGTCGGCACCGGATATTTGAAGGCCGAGTACTTTGCCCTCGGCGTCGATTTCGAAGAGCGCAACGAGTTGTTCGACGAGGCGCTCGATGTGATGTCGATGCACTGGTCAGGTGAGCCGTTCGACTACGCCTTCGCCGAAATGTATATCCATTCCTAATGGTCGGGACTGCCTCCGCTTCGCTTTGGCTGCTCCCTCCGTGCCGCTCTGTGCTGCTTCCTCGACGGCTGGCGCTTCCCTCTCCGCCTGCACTCCCATACTCACCGAACTGACTCATGACTGAACTGACTTCGACCTCATTTGATTCGCCGGCTGCGTACGCCTCGGCGTTGGCCGAGTTCCTTTCGAACGACCCGCTGGCGGAGCCGTACATCGGATATCGGGCACCGAGTCTGGAAAACAGTGCCCAGCATCTGGCGGGGCGGCAGGCGCTGCTGTTCGACGCGGGGTGGTCACGGCTCGGTTGGCCGCAAACGGCTGGCGGGCTCGGAGAGTTTCACCGCTACCTACGACGCGTGTATGTACTCGACGGACTGTTCGGCAACTGGCGAATGCTGGAGCATGAGATCGGGGCGCGTCTCCAATCGACCGGCGTAGTGCCTCACATCGGGTCGTTGTAGTCGACATGGATCTGGCGTTCCCACCGGAGGCGGAGACATTCCGCGCTGACGTCCGAACCTTCCTGAACGCCAATTTGCCCTCAGATTGGCGAGGTCTCGGAGCGCTCGAACGTGACGAGGCCGAGGCGTTCGTCACCGTGTGGCGACGCACGCTGGCGGACAACGGAATGATCGGGATCACGTGGCCCAAAGAGTACGGCGGCGGAGGGCGGGGCAAGCTCGAACAGGTTGTGCTCGCCGAAGAGTTCGCCAAAGCCGGCGTTCCGATCTATCGGGTCGCCGACACCACCAGCGTCAAGATGCTCGGCAACACGCTCGTCCGTTGGGGAACGGATGCGCAAAAACGCCAGTACCTGCCAGGGATCATTTCCGGCGACGCCACCTGGGTGCAGGGCTACAGCGAGCCCGAGTCGGGTTCCGATCTGGCCAGTATCCACCTGCGCGCCGTTCGTGATAGCGACGAGTGGGTCCTCAACGGACAGAAGATCTGGACCTCGCGGGGGATCGACGGCACAGGCATCTTCTTGCTCGCCCGCACCGACGTTGACGCTCCACAACACCGCGGCATCACGTTTCTGCTGTGCGAGTTTCCGAACCCTGGTGTCGAAGTGCGGCCGATTCGGACGCTGACCGGCGACGACGAGTTCTGCGAAGTGTTCTTCACCGACGCCCGCGTCCCTGCCGAGAACGTGATCGGTGAAGTCAACGAAGGTTGGAAGGTCGCCAACAGTCTGCTCGGACTCGAGCGTGGCGAGGAAGCGGCAACCAATCCGATCTTCTTCCGCGCCGAGCTCGACCGTCTGATCACCCTCGCTCGCGACACCGGCAAGATCGACGACCCGGTCGTGCGCGACCGGTTGGCGTGGTGTCACATCAAGGTCGAGACGATGCGGTTCCTCGGATATCGGATCCTGACCCAGTTCCTACGTGACGGGCAGCTCGGGCCGGAGGCGTCGATCTCGAAGCTGTACTGGAGCGAGTATCACCATCACGCCTCGAACCTGGCAATGTCGCTGCTCGGGGCGCATGCGATGGTGCGCGAGGGGCGCAAGCCGTTCAAACATTTCCGCACCGACGAGCCGGGCGCTCCGAACACGACCAACTCGTGGATCGACGTGAACTTGATGAACGCTCGCGCTGGCACGGTCTACGCCGGTACTTCCGAGATCCAACGCAACATTCTCGGTGAGGCAATTCTCGGCCTCCCCAAAGAACCCCGACAACAGAAGCCCACAACAGAAAGACTGATCGCACATGAGCAACTTCTTCGAGGACTACCTTGCGAGCTGGGAGACACTCGATGTCGATGCCGTGATGGCGTTCTTCACCGGCGACATCGAGTACGAGGACACCACGATTGGGCACGGTGCCTCAGGTGCCAAGCGGATGCGTCGCTTCATCGAATCCTCGTTCCGCAACGTGCCAGACGCCAAGTTCAAATGCATCGGCTCACACAGCACTGGTGAGGCCTACGCAATCGAATGGATCATGCAGCCGTTGAAGGTTCGCGGTGTCTCGATCGGCTCATTGCGCGACGGGAAGATCCGTGCCAACCGCGACTACTGGAACGGCGCCAAGTACGCCGTCCCCAACACGTGACATTCGTTTGACACCGAACTCAGTCGAGCAGGCCGTCGGCGATCGCCTGGTTGCCTCTGGCGACGTCGTCGAGGTGGTGGATCGGGTCGTGCATCAAGTAGCGGGCGTAGGAGTCGATTGTGAACACGGCACCGTCACTGCGATACCCGGTTCGCTGCCACTGATCATCACCGACTGATTCGAATCGGGCGGCGATGTCGTCGGCAGCGACGAGCAATTCGCGGGCCACTTCCTCGGGATCTTGTTGGTCGTATCGCTGGTCAATTGCGGTGGCGTCCTGGTCCCAGTTCTTGAACTTCGGGCCGTCCTCCCCCAGCATCAGCTCCAGTCGGAAATCAAAGAGCAGATATACGTCGCGCACGTGGCAGCCATACTCGAGTGCCGACCATTGATCGTCAGTCGGGCGCAGCTTGGCGTGCTCGTCAGACAACAACGCAGGCCACGCCGCCGCATTCTCGCGGATCAGCCGACCGATATGCGACACGTCGAGCGCAGCAGCGTCGAATCCGCAATCCATGCATGGGCGTTCGAGCACCCAGGTCCAATTCTTGGCATCGGGAACGATCGGCATCGCCGCAACCTAGTGCCGTGTCAGCTACGACAGCGGCCACACGCGGAGTAAGTGATGCCATCGACAGGTGGTGCAAGCCTCGACAACGTAGGCGGTCATCTGACCCTGGGTCTGCGTGCCGAGTAGCCGTAATTCTTTGGCGGTCGTCACGCAACGACCCGCGGCGGGGAGCCGGTGACCGAACACGTAGGTCACGATCCGGAGTTTGGTTTCCTCGCAGATCGGACAATCGGACTTGGTTTCGGTGCCGACGTTGCGCGCCGCTCTGATCAACTCAGGGTGAGCGTCACAGACCTCGGTTCGGCTGAGTCGACCGAGCCGGACCTGGTTGACCAGCATCCGTCTCGCAAGCCGATGGTCGACAATCCCCCCGCGCTCATATCCACCCCGGAGCGCGCCAGCGGTGAAACCCATCCAGACAGGGTAGCCATCCGCCAGACTGTCGGACGTGACGACGAACCCTGCCATCTCATTCGGACGTGACGTCCCCGACGATCGTGAACTTCGCCTATGCGGTGACATCAGCGGCGGCAGACGGGCGCTCGAACTCGGGATCAGTCGCCAGCAGAACGCGATCGCGTTTGCACTCGCCGGTGCCAAGTCACTCGCTGTCGACCCTGATGCCGGCAAGATCGAACAGCTGCGGACCGCGGCGACACGCAACGAGGTCCGAGTCGAGTGCCACGCCAGCGAACTCGCAGATCTTCAGTTCGCTACCAGCGGTTCGATCGAGTTGGTCGTCGCCAACCACACCCTGGTCAATGTCGACGATCTTGGACGCCTACTGCGACAGGTTCACCGCGTCCTCAAGGCCAGTTACCCGTTCGTGATCGCCGTACCGCACCCGTTCGCAGGAATCCACACGACCGACCAATATGGCTCCAAAGTTCACGCGTACGGCACCGTCGGCCGCACGATCGGCGACTGGTTCACGCATCTTGGTCGAGCCAACTTTCGAGTCGATCAGATCTACGAGCTCGGTGTGAGCGACATATCCCCCGTCCCCACGACCCTGGTACTCCGTGCCCGCAAAGAGGGCGACTAGTGCCGTGTTTGGCTCGATAACCACGATCGCATCTCCCTCGTCGACGAAGACAGTTCGACCGACTGGTCGCAGCGGGGTGCTAGCCGTGTTGTTGGCGACCGGCTTCTGGTCGTTCGGCGGTGTCCTCGGAAAGTCGACGCACGCCTCGGGCGTGGTGCTGTCGTTCTGGCGAATGTGGATCGCTGCCGTGGTGCTCGCCGTGGTCCTGTTGATCACCCGCCGGCGGACAACGATCGTCGACTTCAAGCGGACCGCGGTTGCCGGCGTGTTGTTCGGACTCAACATTTGCGTGTTCTTCATCGCCCTCGAAACCGTCAGCATCGCGACCGCGTTGATCATCGCCGCGCTCGCACCGATCGTGGCGATGCCGGTTTCGGTCGTGATCTACGGCGAACACATCACCCCCCTCAAGCTGATCTGTGCAGTCGTCTCAGTCATCGGAGTGGTTGTCGCCATCCTGGTCGCGCCGTCCACCGAATCCGGCCGCGGCAGTTCCACTGTCGGCTACCTGTGGGCGCTGTTGGCGCTCGTCCTGTGGGTCGGTTACCTGCTCGTTTCGAAAGGCGTGCGTGCAAACGTCGCCACACTCCCGTTCATGTTCATTGTCTCCTTGATCGGCGCGCTGACCGTTTCGGTACTCGTCGTGATCGGCAGCAAGGATCTTGGCGAAATGCACGGCCAGGGTTGGATCTGGGTCACCATGCTGGCGATCGGCCCTGGCATCGCCGGCCATGGACTCGTTGCCTGGGCGCAGCCCAGAGTCGATGCCTCCGTAACGTCGGTGCTGATCCAAGCCGAGCCCGTCGGGGCGTCGGCGACCGCCTGGATCGTGCTCGGCGAACGAGTCTCCCTCGGTCAAGGGTTGTCGATGACGGTCGTGATCGCCGCCCTCTGCCTGCTGGCCTACAAGGAAAGCCGTGAAGACACCATCGAAATCGTCGACGCCGTCAGCTAGTCGAACGCAGACCTGACCGTTAGGCGTCGACTCGTTCTCGTTCGATCAACGCCGCTGGTCTCGGGCGGCCGAAGAGATACCCCTGGCCGCGGTCGCAGCCGAGGTCACGCAGACGCGAAAGCTGTAGTGGTGACTCGATGCCCTCCGCAACCACGTGGAGACCCAACGCCTGGCCGAGCCGCACAACCGCCTCGACGATCGTCGTATCCTCGGCCTCCAACCCGAGTCCGGCGACGAACGAGCGATCGATCTTGATCGCTTCGACCGGAAAGCGCTTGAGGTACGTCAGCGACGAGTACCCGGTCCCGAAGTCGTCGACCGAGAGGTGCAAGCCGAGGCTACGCAGGTCACGCAACGCAACCGTGGCGGCCTTCACGTCAGCCAGCAATGCGGTCTCCGTGATCTCCAACCACAACGAGTCGGCGTCGATCCCGGTTTCCGACAGCGCATCGACTACGACGTTGTGGAAGTTCGGGTCGATCAGTTGACGAGTCCCCACATTGACCGACAACGTGCACTTGGCAAAGGCATGTCCGGCGGCCCGCCATTGCGCCAGTTGGGCGAGTGAGTCGCGAAGCATTCGCGCTCCGAGTTCGATCAGCAACCCGGTCTCCTCGGCCAACGGCAGAAACTCCGACGGGGGCAACATCCCCCGATCAGGATGTAACCAGCGCGCCAACACCTCGTAGCCGAGCACCCGACCGGATTCGAGATCGACGATCGGCTGGAAGTAGGGAACGATTTCTCCGCGCTCGATCCCGCGCCGCAATTCGCCGGCGGTACGTAGCGCCTGAACGCCGTGCTCGTGACCACCAACCTCGAACGCCTCGACACAGTCGCGGCCGCGTGCCTTGGCCCGATACATGGCCGCGTCGGCGTCACGCAGCATGTCGTTGGGGGTCATCCCGACCGTGTGGTTGGTGCAGTACCCGATGCTGGCGGTGACGAACAGTTCGTGTTCACCAACCATCACCGGCTTGTGGGTTGCCATCCGGAGCCGTTCGGCGACGTCGATTGGCTCACCCGACATGATCACGATGAACTCGTCACCACCGAACCGCGCCAACACGTCATCATCACGCAGCGCCTTTCGCAACCGTTCCGAGACAACCTGCAACAGCTGGTCACCGACCTCATGCCCGAGGCTGTCGTTGATCGTCTTGAAGTTGTCGAGGTCGACGAACAACACGGCCGCCTGGTCGATCTCCGAGGTCGCCAACTTCTCCTGCAACAGATGCATCAGGTAGGCCCGATTCGGCAAGCCGGTCAGCTCGTCGTGGCGGGCGGCATATCGCAACTGTTCCGCTGCCCTGCGCTGCTCGGTTACATCCTCGATGTGGGTGATCGCCAGCATCACGCCATCGTCCTCAGTGGTTGACACCCGCGTGCGAGCCCAGACGAATTCACCGTCGCGACGGCGGTAGCGCTGATCGATCCGGAACGAATCGACAATCCCCAACTCAAGTCGGGCGCGATGCGGTTGAGCGGCGCGGACGTCGTCAGGGTGCGTGAACTCTCGCAGCGTGCAGCCAACCAATTCCTTGACATCACGCCGCAACATTTCCGCAAGAGACTGGTTGGCATCGACGATTCGGCCGTCATCCAAACGCACAAGTGCCATACCTGTCGGGGCCGACTGAAAGGCCTGGTGGAATCGACGTCGAGCCTGATCCAGTGCTCGCGATTGTTGTTCGCGTTCTGACACGTCGCGGAGCCGAACGACCAGACGTTGCTCCTCGGGCTGCAAGACTTGGCGTCGAGGCAGGTGAAATGACGCCTCGACCACAACCCTGCCGGAACGACCGATCATCTCCAGTTGGATGGGCTCGACTTCGTCGCCCGCGACGGCTCGCCGGATCGCCGCATCGAGCCGAGCGCGATTGTCGTCTTCTGCCAACTCCAAGAGGCTGTGATCAAGCATCTCCCGCGACGCCAGGTCGAACAAGCCAAGCGCGGCAGCATTCATCGAGCGCACCACCGACGTCGAGTCGACCAACATCACCGCCTCCGGTAGTTCGTCGAGCAGTCGACGAACCTCGATCTCGGCGGCCTGTAGTCCTTCCAAACGCCGCCGCAGCCGGCGCTCGTGGCGACGGCCGTTGACGATGCTGAGCGCCAGCGCGACGATCGAGGCGACCCCGATCGCTAGAACCGCTAACTCAGCTCGACTACCCACGTCGTGAGGTTAGTTGGCGGAGTCAGTCTGTTTCCGGTACCACTCGGTCAAGCGTCGTTTCGATTCGTCCTCGCCGATCAGTCCATCGTCGATTCGGATCTCCAGCAGGAAGGCCAATGCCTCACCGATGATCTTGCCCGGTGGCACCCCAAGGTGATCCATCACCGCCTTGCCATCGATCTCTGGACGCATCGCAGCAAGTTCCTCAGCGGCCGCAACCTCGGCGATCCGCTGCTCCAACTCATCCATCCGTTTCGACAGAATCTGGGCCTTGCGTTCGTTGCGGGTCGTGCAGTCGCAGCGCGTCAACACGTTCAACTCGTGCAGCAACGGGCCGGCATCGCGGACATATCGACGGACTGCCGAATCAGACCAGCCAAGCCGATATGTGTGAAACCGAAGGTGCAAGGCGACTAGCTCAGAAACCGCCGCGACATCATCATTCGAGAAGCGCAGTTCGGTCATCCGTTTGCGTGTGATTCGGGCCCCCACGGCGTCGTGATGGTGAAACGTCGTGCCTTTACCGGCTTGAAATCCGCGCGTGCGTGGCTTGCCGACATCGTGGAACAGGGCGGCTAGTCGAACCAGCCGAAAGTCGAACGTCGGGCGATCGGCGGGCTGTTCACGCATCGGACGAACGTTCTCGACCACAGCAATCGTATGAGACAAGACGTCCTTGTGGCGATGAATTGGGTCGTGCTCGAGTCGCATCGCCGGCAGCTCCGGCAGGAACTGATCGGCCAGCCCATTGTCGTGTAGGAACCACAGGCCGGCCGCCGGGTGATCGAGTTGCAACAGCTTGTCGAGCTCGTCACGAATCCGCTCGGCCGACACGATCTCCAATCGCGATGACATGTTGCCAACTGCAGCCACCAGCTCGTCGGTCGGGATGAAGTCGTACCGGGCGATGAACCGCGCCGCCCGCATCATCCGCAACGGGTCATCGCTAAAGCTGATCTCGGGCGCCAGCGGTGTGCGTAACACTTTCTGGAGGAGATCGACGGCACCGCCATATGGATCAACCAGCGTCGGGGTCGTGCCACCGGTCAACTCCAACGCCATCGCGTTCACGGTGAAGTCGCGCCGCCCAAGGTCCGTCTCGACGTTGTCCGCATAGGTCACGTGAGGTTTTCGCGAATCGTCGGCGTACGACTCAGCCCGGAACGTCGTGATCTCATACGTACGGTCACCGAACTTGGCCCCGATCGTCCCGAACCGCTCACCTTGCGTCCAGATCGCGTGCGCCCAACCCTGCAAGCAGGCCTTGACTTCGGGGGGGCGAGCATTGGTCGTGAGATCGAGATCGAAGTCGCTCCGGTCCGACCCGACCATGAGGTCACGGACCGTTCCACCGACGAGGTACAACCGGTGACCCGCAGCGTCGAATCGAGCGGCGAGTGGAGCCAGCTCGGCGAGCACAGGTGTGAAGCGGTCCGGAATCATGAACCTGTGAGGCTAGAGCCATCTGGGCGGCCAGGTCGCGCTGGGTTGTGGCGAGTACCGTCGGGTCTGTGAATGGGTCGGCAGTGTGGACGGCACGGGGCGGGGCACCCACCTGGCGGCTGCGGCAGTGGCCGAACGACCCAAGTGTTGTCCACCTGATCTTCACCGACCATCTCAATATTCCTTCGGTCGGTGACCTCCACGACGCCCTCGAGACCGCCCGGTTGCGGGGCGCACGAGCCGTTCGTACATCCGCGATGTTCCCAGGTGCAGCCGACGTTGCCCGCGCAGCAGGCTTCCAACCGATTGATCATCTCGCCTTGCTTCGGCTCGATCTACGCCACGCCCATCCCGTACACGCCAATCACCGTCGACGCACGTGCGTCTTGCGATCGTGGCATCACGGTCGCGCCGCAGCAGTCGATCAGGATGCGTTTGGTTCGGTATGGGGCAACGACAGCAGAAGCATCACCGAGATTCGCGACGCGACACCGGCCCATCGCTCTCGGTGGGTCAGCTTGGCGGGCGAAATGGCAGGTTTCGCGATCTCCGGTGCTGCAGGAGACAACGGGTACCTGCAGCGCCTCGCTGTGATCACCAAACATCGGCGGCAAGGCATCGCACGTGACCTCGTGCTCGACGCGCTCGACTGGATGCGGCACGAGCGACTCGGCGCGGCGCTCGTCAACACAGGGATTGACAACCTCGCCGCCTTGTCGCTTTACCAGGGTCTCGGATTCACACAACTGAACGACCGGCTCACCATTGGTGAACACCGATTCATCAAGACTCCGGGCATAGTCATATCCGGCACCGCTCCATGAGACGCGCCCTACTGGTTGGGTTTGCGCTGGCCGGATGCGGCGGCATCGTCGTTCTCGGTGGTTCGCCTGCGGCGTCGCAATCGTCTGATGATCCGGGCCTCAGTTTGATCACACAAACGTTTGCGGTGACTCCCGGCGGAACAGCTCATTTCGAGTTCGTCGTCGGCACCGACGTCCCAGAGATCGTCGCCACGACCACCACGACGACCACGACGACCACGACCACCAGCACCACGACGACCACGACCACGACCACGGTTCCCGGACAGACCGACGTCACTGTCGGCGGGCCACCGACGGTCACGGAACTGACCACGATCGCCGCGACCGCGACCACGACCACGACCACGGTACCGACGCCTGAGATGACGGTTCGGGTCAGCGCTCACGCGCCCGTTCGCTCACGCAGTGACGTCGCCGACGTGCTGGCTGGCAGCGTCGGTCGCAATCTCGACGCGGTCACATTCCTGCTCGAAGACGTTTCAAGCTTCAACGAGGCGACACTCGAAGGCTCGATAACACTCGACGTACCGATCGCCGATGGCGGAACACTGGCCGCCGAGTTGGCGCTCATCGAACCGGGTCTGTACCCGATCACGATCGACATACTCGAGGACGGCAAACTCAGGACGAGCCACACGACATTCATCGAACAGGTTCGGACTGACGGCATTTCTCGCGGACCGCTGACGCTGGCGGTGCTTGCGGCGATCGATGATGTCAGCCCTGAACCCACGAATCTCGAGCTGATCGAGGCTCGGCCTCAGCTCGCTGAGATCGCCGCCCTGGGGGAGGCGATCGACGCACCGATTACCGCCGCGATTCCGCCGATCTACACGCGAACTGTGCTGATCGATGACAGCCAACTGGCGACCCGACTTGCCGACGCACTCGCCGGCGAGGAGATCGTGGCAATCCCGGCTGATCGGCTAGATCCTTCATCCGCGGTCGGTGCTGGACTGACTGACCACTTCGTCGCCGAGTACAACGAGGGCTCACGACAACTCGCTGCAACTCTGCCTGAATCAAGGGTTCGTCCAGACATTTGGCTGACCGGTGCGACCGTGACTCCTGCGGGAGCGTCGGCGCTGAGCGACCTCGGGACGCGCCTGTTCGTGATGGCGTTCGACGAGTACACGGCGCTCGAAGGAAGCATCCCGACATTGACCGATACGTCACTACTCCTTCATGCCGACCTCGTCAACGGCACGACCTTGCCGATGGTCGTGATCGATCCGATCATGCGTCTACTCGATCCGGATCGCGACACCGGCAACACCCCCGCCGAAGATGCGGTCCATCTGATCGCCGAAATCAGCGCCATGCGCCAACAACTCGACCCCGATCGCCGAGGACTGGTGCTCACTACCCCCAACCTCGGGGTACCTGATGCCGATGTACTTGTGCACCTCCAGCAGTTCGCCAACGAACACCCTGACATTGGATTCGAATCGCTGGCCGATCTGATCGACCTCACCAATCCGTTCTTCGTCAACGGTGAACTCTTCACGGTGCAGCTCCCTGACCGGCCGCAGTTCGCACTCGGTGAACGGGCCCGCCGGCTGAATGCAACCCAGCTACAAGTCGCCAGTGTCTCCTCGATGTTGCCAGCCAGCGATGCGCGCCCGGCGGCCTGGAAGGAATCGTTGCGACTAGCACTGTCAACCGGAGTCACGACCGAGTCGGCGACGGTACGGTTCGACGCAGTCGATGCTGAGCTCGCTGCGATTCAAAGTCAGGTCGAACCGCCAGAGACGTATGACTTCACGCTCGCTAACCGCGACTCCCCCGTCCAGATCCGAATTACCAACAACGGGCCAACCGAACTCACAGTCGTTGTCCACGCCGAAGCAGAGAAGCTGGCATTTCCGAATGGTGACGTCACCGTACAACTCGCACCGAACAACGTCACCGAGGTACTACTCGACGTCACCGCCCGAGCCAACGGAGTGTTCCCTGTCTTCGTGCAGTTACGAACACCCGCCGGCGCGGCGCTCGGCGAACCGGTCGAGTTGACGGCACGGGTCAACACGCTGACCGGTCTCGGGCGCGTGGTCACGATGGGCGCCGTGCTGGCACTTGCCACCTGGTGGTTCAGTTACTTCCGACGGCGGCGGCGGAGCAACCGGGCGACCGCACTCGACGACGCACGCGATCGTCATCCCGCCAGCGAGTAGCAGTAACATCGCTCACCCGTGAGCATCCGTATCGTCACCGACTCCTCCTGCGACCTTCCCGACAGCGTGGTTACGAGCCTCGGCATCCGTGTGGTTCCGCTCAGCATTCGCTTCGGCGACGACGAGTTCATCGATCGCGAGCAGCTGACGACAGCCGAGTTTTGGGCGCGTTGTGCGCAAAGCCCCACGTTGCCTGAAACCGCCGCGCCAGCACCCGGTCAGTTCGAGAACACGTATCGGGCTCTCCACGCCGAAGGAGCGACCGGCATCGTGGTGATCTCACTCTCTGGCGGACTTTCAGCCACGATGCAGAGCGCCGAACTGGCCGCCCGATCCGTCGGCGATCTGATCCCGGTTCGTGTCGTCGACAGCCGGAGCGTAAGCCTCGGCGTTGGCACGATTGCGATCGCTTGTGCTCGGCTTGCGAGCAGCGGTGGTTCGCTCGCCGAAGTCGAGGCCCTGGCTCAATCGCTCGCTCAGCGGACGCGTGTGTTCGGTGCACTCGACACGCTCGACAACCTCAAGAAGGGCGGCCGGATCGGGAACGCCAAGGCACTGCTCGCCACGGCACTCGCGATCAAGCCGATCATCGAAGTCGTCGACGGCAAGGTTGAACAGCGCGGCAAGCAGCGAACGCGTTCGAAGGCGCTCAAGTTTCTGGTCGACAAAGTCATCGAGCACGGGTCTCGGATCGACGATCTCGCTGTCCTCCACGCCGACTGCGGAGACGTCGAAGAGTTCGTCGCGATGCTCAGACCGTACTATGCCGGCGAGATCGTGATCGGTGAGATCGGTCCGGTGATTGGAACGCACGCCGGCCGCGGGACGATGGGAATCGCCTTCAGCGTCATCGAATGACAGATCCACGTGGGTCGCTACCACTAGCGTGACGAGCGGTCATGCCCTCCGCCACTCCCCCACCTCCGCAAGCACCGTCAGGTGAGCTGCTCGCTGGCCGATATCAACTCGACCGCCGGATCGGCCAGGGCGGCATGGCCGAGGTCTGGGTGGCGACCGATGTCGAGCTCGACCGCAAGGTTGCCGTCAAGTGGTTGAAGACGAACCTTGCCTCCGACCCGGTCGTCGCTGAGCGGTTCCGGCGCGAGGCAATCGCCGTGGCACGGCTCAGCCACGCCAATATTGTCGCCGTGCACGACGTGTTCGTACACGAGGGTCGCCAAGCAGTCGTGATGCAACTCGTCGACGGCAAGAGCCTGCGGCAGCTGCTCGATTCGCAAAAGCGGCTTGGTCCAGAGTTGACGATTCACATCGGTGCCGCGATCGCCGGTGCGCTCGACGAGGCCCACCGCGCCGGTTTCGTGCACCGTGACGTCAAGCCGGGCAACATTCTCGTGACCTCGGATGGACGCGTCCTGTTGACCGACTTCGGTATCGCCAAGGGCCTGCAACCTGGTGATGAGGACCTGACCAGCGACAACGTGATGATGGGCACCGCCAAGTACCTGTCGCCTGAACAGGTCAGAGGTCGTCGACTCGACGGTCGCGCCGACCTGTATTCGCTTGGCCTCGTGCTGTACGAATGCCTCGCAGGCCGAGTCCCGTTTCTTGGTGAGACCGACGCCGACACGGCGCTCGCCCGCCTGCAGCGTGACCCAACTGACCTTGGCCACCTACGACCGACGCTGCCGATCGGGCTCGTCAATCTGATCCACAAGACGCTTGCACGCAACCCAGCCCATCGACCGCAGACCGGGTCCGACCTGCGCGGGGCGCTCTTGTCGGTCGACACCACGCCGCCAGAGATCGATGGAACACCGGCCGAACCGCCAGAACGAATCGCAAACCCACCGCGACGGGCGCTCGGCGCCGGACCAGGAATCCCTGGCGACCCACATGTCACCGGAAAAGTGCTCGTCACCCGTTCCGAGCGGGCCGCCGCCCAGCAACCATCGATCGACCTCACACCCCCGGCGCAGTCGCCGATTCGGGGCACACCAGCCAAACAACATCAGCAGCGTTGGGCTCCCTCGTTGGTTGTCGTGTCGGGCCTGATCCTGATCGCCCTGGTCGTTGCCGGGATGTTGTTCGTCGGAGTCAATCGCGGCGATCAGGCACCCGATCTGACCAGCGACACGGTCGTGCCAGGAAACAGCGCAGCGCCCACATCGGATGCGGCGCAGGTCGCCACGGCCGAAGCACCCGTTGTGCCGGTCGCCCCGGGAGACATCCGTATCGCGACGGTAACCCCGTGGGACCCATACGGCGACAACGGTCACGAGAACGACGCCCATGCATCGTTGGCGCTCGCCGACGGCAACGCGACCAGCTCGTGGGCCACCGAGTGCTATCAGGATCGATTCCTGGGCGCCAAAGGCGGGGTCGGGATGATTGTCGGTCTATCTGCGCCGTCGGCCGGGACGTTGTCGCTGCAGTCGCTCAACGCTCCATTCCAGATCGATATCTATGTAACGGCCGAGACTGCCCCGCCGGCCGACCTGACCGGGTGGCAGTTACTCGGTGACACCCGGTTCGCCAACGATCCGACGACGCTCGACGTTCCGATCAGCATCGCCGCAAGCCACGTACTGATCTGGATCAAAGAACTCGGTGCCGACGACGCCTGCACTGAGGCCAACCCCTATCGCGGCAGGCTCGGCGAGGTCTCCTTCCGGCCGTGAGTTCGACCGGGCAGACCGACGAGCAGCTCGTCGCCGCCGCTCAAGGCGGCGATCGGGCAGCCATGGATCAGTTGCTTCGAAGGCACTACGACCGAGTGCATGCCGTGTGTCGTCGGATCGCCGGCGGCACTCGCGACGCCGACGATGCCGCTCAGGAAGCAATGATCCGCGTCGTCCGCAACCTCGACCGCTTCGACGGACGATCGGCATTCGGCACGTGGGTCTACAGAATCGCCACCAACACCGCTCTCGACGAGCTCCGTAAGCGACAGAGGCGGCCGCACCTCCAGGTCGTTTCAGGGACCGATTCGCACGACGACCGCGACGACGGGCACGAACCCAGCGACGAGTTGGCTCACCTTCGGATCGAGTCGGTCGCCGACCGATTGGCAATCGACCGGGCGCTGGCAGACCTGCCGGAGGACTTCAAGTTGCCTGTCGTGATGCGTGACGTCGGCGACCTTGACTATGCCGAGATTGCCAATGCACTCGGCATCCCGATCGGCACGGTCAAGTCTCGAATTGCCAGAGGTCGGCGGATACTTCTCGAACAACTGGGGAACCACGAACGGCATTCGCAACGTCAGACCGAAGGTCCACCCAACACATGAACCCTCCAGCATGAATGACGACCAGTTCTTTCTCGCCAACGCATACCTCGACGGTGAACTCACCGACGAGGAACGTGCGACCGCCGAAACGGACCCGGTAGTGCTCGCCGCAGTCGAAGAATTGCGCGGCCTCCAGGCCGGACTGCGTGACGTCGAACCCCCTTCAGAACTCAGTCGCCAGCGAGCGGTCACTGCAGCCCTCGACCTGTTTCGCGTCACGGCGTCGCCACCGGCACATGCGTTCGCGGGTCGCAGCAACAACAATCAGAGCTACAGCCGCTATCTCGGTATCGCCGCCGCGGTCCTTGCGATCGGCGTGCTCGGTGTGTTCCTCGCCAACGCCACCGTCAACATGGGCGGCGATGACGAAGACGCCGCTGAAGCCGAGGCAACCAACGAAGTTGTCGCCGACGAAGCGCTCGAATCGGCATCCCGCCTGGTCGAGGATGTCGACGCTGAGGCACAAGCCGAGTCGGCCTCAGCGTCGGCCACGGCGGAGGCCGCTGACTCGGTTGCGGGAGCAACCCAACTCGAAGCGGCGCCAGCGGCCTCGATATTCGCTGAGGAAGCCGCCGAAGACTCTGCGGCGCCTCTGTCCGACTCGGCAGGATTCGATCCCAACGGCCCGCTCACCGATCCGACACAACTCGCACGCTATGCCCGTTTCGTACAGGATCAGAATGCGCTCGGTGTCGGAGACATCACGCCTGAAACGTCATGCGTGTTTCCCGATGCCGACAACCCCGACGGGATCATCGACAGTATCGGTTACGTGCTCGACGGTATCGAACGAGAAGTGCTCGTTGCCGTTGACCCTGATACCGGGCAGGCCTTCGCGCTCGATCCGGGCTCCTGCCAGATCCTCGTTGAAGCGCCGCTTCCGTAGCCCGCTACAGTCTCACCCCATGCCTGGCAATCCGCTGACTGATCCCAACTGGGCACCCGACCTGACCGACCAGATAGCCGGTTTGATTGGCAAGGTTCGCGACAAGACCACCAACAACGCCGTCAAGGCAGTGCGTGCGGTCGTGTTCGGCCTGATCGGTTTGTTTCTCGGGATCGTTGCCCTGATTCTGTCGCTGATCGTCGTCACACGAGGATTGCAGTCCCTCTTCGACATCTGGTTCGAGTGGGGCAAGGCCGTGTATGTCAGCTATCTCGTGTTCGGTGGAATCCTGACGGTGCTCGGGATGTTGCTGATGACGAAGCGTCACAGTACCGACGCCTGACCGCAACGCCTGACCGCAACGCCTGACCGCCTCAACCGCCGTTTTCATCGGAGCAACCATGCCTGACAACGTCCGCAACGTGATCATCATTGGGTCTGGCCCGGCTGGGCTGACGGCTGCAATCTATGCCGCCCGCGCCAACCTCGAACCCCTTGTGATCGAGGGTGAACCGTCGTCGACCAGCGATCAGCCCGGTGGTCAACTGATGCTCACGACAGAGGTCGAAAACTTTCCGGGTTTTCCTGATGGGATCATGGGGCCAGAGTTGATGATCAACTTCCGGTCACAGGCCGAGCGGTTCGGAGCCGAGTTCCTGACCGAGAAGGTCTCCCGAGTCGATTTCACGGAACAACCGTTCCGGATATGGGTCCGTGAGCAGGAGTTTCGCGCTCACGCAATCATCGTTTCGACCGGTGCTCAGTCGCTGATGCTCAACTTGGAATCCGAATCACGCCTACTCGGACATGGGTTGTCGACGTGCGCTACCTGCGACGGATTCTTCTTCCGCGGTCACCAAATTGCCGTCGTTGGCGGCGGCGACAGCGCCGTTGAAGAGGCCACGTTTCTCACCAAGTTCGCCGAGAAGGTCACGATCATCCACCGCCGCAAACAGCTACGAGCCAGCAAGATCATGCAGGATCGGGCGTTCGCCAACCCGAAGATCGAGTTCCTCTGGAACCACACGATCACCGAGGTGCTTGGCACCGACAAGGTCGAAGGGATCGAGGTCACCAACACCGTTGACGGCACCGTCTCGATCATGCCGGTGACTGGTGTCTTCGTAGCCATCGGGCACCGCCCGAACACCGACCTGTTCGGAGGCATCTTGGACACTGACGAGAACGGCTACCTGGTGACCGAACCGGACTCGTCGTACACCAACATCGAGGGTGTGTTCGCATGCGGCGACGTCCAAGATCACACCTATCGACAGGCGATCACCGCCGCAGGCTCAGGGTGCATGGCCGCCATCGACGCCGAACGCTGGCTCGAGGCGAATCATGACTAAAGTGGTCGGGAATATGTGACTACTGGGGGTGGTTGACTCTCGGTACACTCTCACCCGCTCGCTCGGAGCGATTACCACGAAGGACATCTCATGGCTCACGGAATCACCAACCTGACGAGTTCAACGTTTGACGAGATCGTCAACGGGTCAACGGCACCTGTTCTTGTTGACTTCTGGGCAGAATGGTGCGGTCCATGCAAGATGATCGCTCCCGTGCTCGAGGAACTCGCCGGTGAACTGGGCGACCGGATCAAAATCACCAAGGTCAACGTCGACGAAAACCCCGACATCGCCATGCGTTACAGCGTGATGAGTATTCCCACACTGCTCGTGTTCGATGGTGGCGACATCAAGAAGAAGATCGTCGGCGCCAAGGGCAAGGGCCAACTGTTGCAGGAGCTCGACGAATTTCTGGCTACTTCCCGCTGACACCCGGTCAGCGCGGCGAGGCAATACGCGACTTGCAACGCCGCCTCGGCGCCGCCGGGTATCCACCCGCCGGCGCCGAGGTGGGTTTTTTTTGCGCGTCCACTGGGTCGACCGTCAGCCGCTTTCAGGCGGTCAGGGGTCTGCGCGTTTCAGGCGTCTGCGACGAGGACACCTGGAAAGCGATCGTCGAGGCCGGCTGGAAGCTCGGTGACCGCTTGCTGATGTTGGCAGCGCCGAACCTGCGTGGTGACGATGTCAGCGAACTGCAAGTTCTGTTGGCGCGAATCGGGTTTGATTCCGGACGCGTCGACGGGATTCTCGGTCCGAAGTCGATCCGGGCGTTGGCTGATTTCCAACACAACTCTGGGCTATACGTCGACAGCATCTGCGGTCCTGACACCGTGCGGGCGCTGAACGTACTGGCCCGACAGACCGGCTCAGGGCCAGGTGTGACCGCATTGCGTGAACATGAAGCGTTGACCGCCTCGGCTCGTTCCCTCGCGCAACTCCGAATCGTCGTTGGACAGTTTGGCGGTCTGAGTTCGCTCTCACGCCAGATGGTGCAGGCTCTCCGCCATCGCAGCGCGACGGTCGCCGCCACTGATGAACCCGATGCGGCAGCCCAAGCTGGGATCGCCAATCGGTTCGCAGCCGCCGTCTACCTCGGATTTGAAGCCCAGGTCTCGCCCACGGCGACGATTCACTATTACCGCGTGCCACAGTTCGAGTCGGCGGGTGGACACACGCTCGCCACGCAGATCGCCGAACGCTGTTCCGTCAGCGTCGAGGGAATCGAACCGACCATCGAAGGGATGCGGCTGCCCGTATTGAGGGAGACGAGGATGCCTGCGGTGCTGTTCACGCTCGGGCCAGTGCAGCACGTCTTGGATCGAGGACCTCAGATTGTGTCAGCGGTGATCGAAGCCCTTGAATTGTGGGCGAATTCACCACGTGAGCTCCCGAACTCCACAGCCTCACAACAGCCTTAAGGTTTATCCACAGGTTTGTACCCACGTTGTGCGTAAAGCTCACGCGCGGGTTGAGTATCTGACCGTCAAGTCGAGACTTTGGGCGACACGTTACTCGCTCGTCATTCGGCGGTAAATCCGCTCGAGGTCAGCGAGGTCAGCGAAATCGATGCCGATTCGGCCACGTTTGGCGGTCATTTGAACACTCACACGTGTATCGAGATGCTCCGCAAGCAGACCCTCCAACTCCAAGAGTCCGGGTGGCCGCAACCGAGTTGCTGGTGTGAGACCGGCACCATCGAGCGAGGGCTGCGCCGACTGTATCGGCGCCGGCTCTGAATCGCCCAGCTGTTGAGCACCACTCTGCCGGACCGCCTCCTCGACAGCCCGCACGGTCCAGCCGAATTCGACCGCCTGACGGGCGAGTTGCTCCTGCAGCGTCCGATCGGGTGTGGCAAGTAGCGCACGTGCATGACCGGCCGATAACTTGCCGTCGGCCAGCAGCCGTTGCACCCCGGGGGGCAGGCCGAGCAGACGCAACGTGTTGGTGATCACGGGGCGACTTCTGCCGACCCTCTCAGCAACCTGCTCGTGCGTCAATCCGAAGTCTTCGATCAACTGCTGATAGGCGGCAGCTTCCTCCAGCGCGGTCAGATCTTGGCGATGCAAGTTCTCGACCAGTGCTTGTTCGATCGAAGCCAAGTCGTCGGTTCGTCGAATCACGGCCGGGATCGTCGCCAGCCCCGCTCGCTGCGCCGCTCGCCAACGCCGCTCACCAGCAACCAACTCGAATCCGAGACCTGATTCGGACGGTCGAACAAGAATCGGTTGCAGAACGCCTATTTGTTGAATTGATGCCGTGAGTTCGACGAGTGATTCCTCGTCGAAGTGAACGCGCGGTTGGTGCGGGTTCGGCGAGATATCCCCAACTGGAATATCTGCCAACACTGCACCGTCGCCGGACTCCCCTGGTGTTGCTTCACCAGGGGGGATCAGCGAACTGAGACCCTTTCCAAGACCACTACGCCGGACCATAATGCAGCTCCTTCGCTACGTCGCGGTACGCCACCGCACCACGCGAACGTGGATCGAACGTGATGATCGGTTGACCGAATGACGGTGCCTCCGAGAGTCGTACCGACCGCGGGACGACGCTGCGAAGCACCTTGTCGCCGAAGTGCTGTCGAACCTCCTGCACAACCTGATCCGACAACTTGGTCCGAGCGTCGTACATCACGCATACGATCGTCGATACGTCCAGCGTCGGATTGAGGTTGCGTTTCACCAGGTCGACATTGCGGAGCAGTTGTCCCAAACCTTCCAGGGCGTAGTACTCGGTCTGAACCGGCACCATCACCTCAGTGGCGGCTGCCAGCCCATTCACCGTCAGCAAACCAAGCGTTGGAGGACAGTCGATCAACACATAGTCGTAGTCCCCGAGCACGGCTTCGATCGCTCGTTTGAGCCGCGTCTCCCGACTGAAGGCCGGCACGAGCTCAATCTCGGCGCCAGCCAGGTCCAGGCTGGCCGGTGCAACGAACAGATTCCGAACATCAGTCGGCTCGATACAGTTCTCGAGCGGTACGTCGTGCATCAACACGTGATACATCGAGGTCTCCAGCCCGCGGTTCTCGATACCCAGACCCGTTGACGCGTTGCCCTGAGGGTCCAGGTCGACGATCAGGGTGCGGAGACCCATCTCAGCCAGGCAGGCACCTGTGTTGATCGTGGTTGTTGTCTTCCCGACACCACCTTTTTGATTGGCGATCGCGATTACACGGGGGAGTGGGCGCACGGGTGTCTGTGCGGTTTCGTCAGCGTCCATTCCGAACAGCCTGGCCGCTGACCAGGCGAATTACAAGCACCCTCGATGTTTCACGGGAAACATTCTCGTAGACGGTCACCGTCGCCGTCCGAATTCTCAATGTTTCACGGGAAACAACTGAGCGTCAATCGGTTGCCTCGGCGGACGAGAACACGGCCACCGACCCGTGCTGTTGCTTCCGCAGGTCAAGCTCCGCGAGCAGTGGATTTGCCCATCGATCACCAGACGGGGGCTCACTGATCACGATCTGACCAGTTGGCGAGCGAAGCGCGGCCGCACACCGCAGGGTGAAGTCGGGAGGGCCGAAGCCGCGTGCGGTGACCAGTTCGAAGCTCGTCTCGGTGCCCTCTCGGACCTCCCGAATCAGCGAACTGACCTCAGCGCATCGAACCGACACATGTGACCAACCGAGCCGCGACACGGCCTGCTGTAAAAAATCGGCCCGCTTCTCCCGCCGATCGATCAACACCACCGATGTGTGAGGGAGTTGATCGGCAATTACGAGACCGGGCAGCCCACCTCCTGATCCGAGGTCGACGACACGCGAACCAGGTGCGAGTGTGGCGATGGGGCGCACGAATTCCAAGGCGTGCTGAACAGCATCCTCGATTGGGCGGTGACCGAAAAAGCCGAAACGCTGCGCCTGGCGCAGCGTTTCGATCAACACCGAGTTCATGGTCGGAATCAACCGACTGAAATGACCACCCGGCGAGTCGGATCGTCACCTTCTGAGTGACTCGTCACCCCGTCGATCCCAACCACGGTGTCGTGCACGACCTTGCGATCAGGGGACGACATCGGCTCAAGCGCCTTGGTGATTCCGTGCTCGATGACTTGTTCAGCAACCGTCCGGGTGAACTTCTCGAGCGCCTCACGACGCCGCTCCCGATACCCCGCCACGTCAACCTTGAGACGCGTCTCGTGATCGCCGAGTCGACGTTGAGCGGCGACACGCGCCAAGTCCTGCACGGCCACCAGTGTGTTGCCGCCTGGGCCGACGAGCAGGCCGAGCCCTGGTCCATCGAGGTGAACGTCGAGTTCCGTGCCCTCAATCGACACCGTCGCCTTGGCCTCCACCCCAAGCGCCTCAGCAAGACCAGACATGAACGCAATTGCTGCCGCGCCGACCTGCTCGGGCGTCACCGACGCATCGTGGGACTCATCGTTCGACATTGACGTCTCCTTGACTTGTGCAGGACGGGACTGCTTTGATTCCGACTTCGGACTGGGTCGACGCGCCTTCGAGCGGTCGAGATTGCGATCGCGGTTCCGGTCAAGCGTGCTCTCTGGGTGGCCGGACGTCGACGCTGCCGGCTCAAAGGCTTGGTCCTGATCGTCGGACTTTGACTTGCTCTTGGCACGGCTCCGACGATCCTGTTTCGGGCGGACCGCCCGCGGGCGGATCCTGGCGCGAACACGCGCCTCGCCTCGAACCCGACCGAACAGGCCGGTCTTCGGCTCCTCTAGCACCTCGAACTCAGCTTCGTCATGCGCCACGCCGAGCTGGTCAAGCGCTCGGTCCTTGGCATCTTCTAGTGATTTTCCTGTTGTCTCGACCCATTCCATGGGTGGCTCCTTCGATGTACCTTCGACGACTTACTTCTTCTTGGTGCGGTTCGACGGTGTTGGACGGCTACTTTTTGGCCGTTCACTGGTCGGTTTCGCAGTGGGTGTTGGACGGTTCTTCGGCGCCGTGGTTCGCTTACTCGGGCGAACAACCGGCTGCGTTACCTTGCGATCCGCCTTCGAGCCGGTTTGGGTCTTCTTGGCATCAGCCAGTTCACGACGGGCCTGGGCCAAGGGTCCACCGGTGTTGCCGTCCTTCTTGGCCTGCTCGCGAGCGCGCTCACTGGCGGCTTGCGCCTGGCGACCCAACGATTCCGATCCGCCGTAGAAGCGCTTCGTGATATACCCCTGCTGCACGATCCTGAGCACAGCCTGCACGATGTAGTACACCACCAGACCGAGCAGGAAGAAGATCTGAAACACAGCGAACACGACAGGCAGGTACTGCATCATTTTCTGCTGGCCGACTGACATGGTCGGACTGACGGCGGCGCGAGAGGCCACCATTCGCTGCTGAAAGAAGTACAACAATCCCAGGAGGGCGACAATGGCTGCGTAGATCAGTCCGCGTCCGAAGTTGTCGCCAAGCATGTCGGACGGTGAGATCGCCAGATCGACACCGAATGCGCTCATTTTGTCTTGGCGAACGAGCGCCTGATACAACTCGGAACCAGACGAGAGGTGACGCGGCATGAACCCGATCTCACCTGCGTCGCCACCGGCGTTGAGCACTGCCTGAGCGATCAGCTGATTGCCCTTGGTCGGCCGGTAGGTCATCCCCGTCAGAATTCGAAACATCACAAAGAAGACTGGCATCTGCGCCAGCAACGGCAGACACGACGCCATCGGATTGACCTTGTGCTCCTGGTAGAGCTTCATCATCTGTTCGTTGAGCGCTTGGCGGTCGCTGCCGTGCTCTTTCTTGAGACGCGCCATTTCGGGTGCCAGCCTCTGCATCTCGAGCATGCCCTTCGTGCTCTTCAACGTCAGTGGGGTGACCAACATCATCACGAGCACAGCGATCAGCGAGATAGCTAATGCGTAGTTGCGCGTGACCTCGTAGAACCAGGCAAGCGGAAGGGCGGTGACTTCGAAGACGCCGAGAGCGAACATGGATCAGGCTTTCTCACCGTGTTGGAGGTTGGAAGGGTCCAGATAAGGGTATTGGAGGTTGGAAGGGTTGAGATGAACGTGCTGGAGTGGAACGGGATCGAATCCAGACGGCCCAAATGGGCGACAACGCACCAGACGACGAACGGTCAACCACAGTCCTCGACGTGCACCAAAGATTGAGATTGATTCGTGGGCGTAGGCAGAGCACGACGGAAAAAAACGACATGGCGATGGTCGGCCATCAGCGAGACGTTGATACCACGCGATCATCCTCAACATCAAGGACTGCAGTCGCCTCGGACATGTTGAATCAGGAGATCCAACTCCTTCCTCAACTGATCGAACGTCAGTTCGATCGCTGACGACCGGGCGCCGATCAATATCAGAGCCGACGGAAGGGGATCGCGCTGATCCGCTTCGCGAAGTAGTGACCGAAGTCGTCGTCGCAGCAAATTGCGGGTGACCGCAGGACCCAGGGCGCGGCTCAACGCGAACGCTACGGACGCCGCTCCGGAGTCGGGATCGGGACAATAGGTGCACCACAGCGATGAACGACGGATCCGAGTGCCGTCACGCGCCAGGCGTTCGAAGCCGTGGCGTTCGCGGATCCGACGAATCAAGCCGAGAGACGAGCGCGCCCCTTGGCGCGACGGTTCTTGAGCACGGCGCGACCAGCGCGAGTGCTCATGCGGGCGCGGAAACCATGCTTCTTGGCACGGCGTTGGTTGTTTGGTTGAAAAGTACGCTTCACAATCGTCCTCCATCGGGCACCCGGTTCGATGCAATACCGGGTGGTCACGAACTGCTCCGGGTGCGCATCAAAACACACAACCGGACTTGGCAAGGCTACGGCCTGAGGGTCACGCGCGGCAACCAAGAGAAGAAACCCGTACCTGCGCAGTTTCTGAGGGTTGTGTGATCGTGCTACGGTGCGACCCCTGCCGATCGGGTAGACGTTGTCCACAGCTGTGGACAACCGTGTGGATGCATTTCCATGAATCCCACGAGAAGAACTCGCAACAACAGCGGTTGAGGAGAGAAATCGGTGAGCGATCAACAGGAGGTGTGGACAGCCGTTGCACAGCTGCTCCGCGCACAGCTCACTGAATCAGTTTGGTACTCGACCTTTTCGGAGGTCGTTCCGCAGATCGATTCGCGCGATCAAGCGCTCGTGATTCAGGTTCCGAGCACACTCGCGAGAGACCGGATTCTGACCCGCTATCAGCCCCTGATTACCGACGCGCTCGCCGAACTCGGGTTCAGTGATCGGCGTTTCGACGTGATCATTGGTGGGTCGGAGTCGGCTCCCGTCGACAACCTCGAGCCAGGGCCCGGAGCCGGCGGCCACCCCGATCTTCACACAAACGACCAGCTCAGCGATAGTGCCAGCTCCGATCGCGACCCGAGCGCTAACGGTACGAACAACGCCGGTCTGAACCCCAGGTACACATTCGAGACGTTCGTGAAGGGTGCATCGAATCAGTTTGCGCTCGCCGCCGCCCTCCGCGTCGCCGAGACCCCCGCCCGCTCGTACAACCCACTGTTTATCTACGGGTCGGCGGGTTTGGGAAAAACCCACCTACTCCACGCGATCGGACATTACGTTCACCACAACTACCAACATCACGTTGTTCGTTACGTCTCGACTGAAACGTTTATGAACGAATATGTCGACGCGATTCGGTCAAACTCGATGGCGGGGCTGCGCCGCAAATATCGCGAAATCGACGTGTTGTTGATCGACGATGTTCAGTTTCTCGAAGGCAAGGAAGGCCTCCAGGAGGAGTTCTTTCATACCTTCAACTCGCTGCACGGTGCCAACAAGCAGATCGTGTTGTCGTCCGACCGGATGCCAGACGCGATTCCGACACTCGAGGAACGCCTACGCGGCCGTTTCAAGTGGGGCCTGATTACCGACATTCAGCCACCTGACCTCGAAACTCGTTTGGCGATTCTGCGGAACAAGGCCGAACGCGAACGGGTTCAGGTTCCGGCAGAGACGTTGGAGTTCATCGCCTCGAAGATCTCCACGAACATTCGAGAACTCGAGGGGGCGCTGATTCGTGTAACTGCCTATGCCAGCTTGAGTGGTGCCCCGATCACGACAGAGTTGGCACAGCAACAGTTGGCTGACCTCTTGACCGACAATGAGCCACGGCCGCGAACCGACGCCGAATTGCTTCACGACATCGCCGGAATTCTCGGTTTCGAGGTCGACGCGCTGAAAGGTAAGAGCCGCCAACGCCCGCTGGTGACTGCACGTCAGATCGCCATGTACGTGTTCCGTGAGATGACCGATCTCAGCTACCCGAGCATCGCCCGGTTATTCGGCGGGCGTGATCACACCACCGTGATTCATGCAGTCGAAAAGATTGCCCGCCAAATGGGCGAACGCAAGGCGATCTACGAACAGGTCACCGATCTCCACCAGCGGCTGAAGTCGTGAGCGCGCCGATCGTGTGGAACAACCGGTGGACAACACCGATCCAGTTGGTGGACAACTGGCGGCCATCCACTGAACGACAACGCTGTCATCTCCGCGCTGGGGATCATCGTGGACAGCGGTGTGGAAGCCGGCAAAGCCTCTACGCTGGGCCAAAAGGGGTTTGTCCACAATCCACAGCCCCTACTACTACTTCTATCTTGATACATCAATCCTTGGGGAGAAGGGCGCGTCTGTGAAGTTCCGTTGTGAGCGAGAGATCTTGGCCGATGCATTGGCCACCGCTGGGCGTGCTGCCACGAGCCGAACCGGAACACTCCCGGTTCTGTCTGGCGTACGCCTTGACGTCAAAGAGGGTGAACTGACTGTCACCGGCACTGACCTGGAACTGACGATCCGGCTAGCCGTTCCGGTGCACAGTGACCGGAACGGGTCTGCCGTCGTGCCGGCCCGCCTCGTTGCTGACATTGTCAAGGCGCTGCCGGCGGGTGCCGTCGAGGTCAGTGTCAACGACGACGAGATGAGTATCAGTGCTGGGCGGTCACAATTCTCGGTACGGCCGCTTTCACTGAGTGACTACCCTGCGCAGGTCGAACCGATGGCTGACCCGGTCACGCTCGGCAGCGCCGAGGTCGGGCATGCGCTTCGTCAGGTGGTTCGTGCTGCCTCCACTGACGATGCTCGTGCAGTCTTGACCGGGGTATTGATTGCGTCCGAAGATGACGGGCTCCGAATGGTTGCAACCGACTCGTACCGGCTTGCAGTTCGTGATCTCCCTCAATCGTCGATGTTGGCTGCGGGTCAGAAGGTGCTGGTTCCGAGCCGGGCACTGTCGGAACTTCAGCGGATCCTGTCGCATGACACCGAGTTGACGGTTCGCCTCGGCACGCGAGAAGCCGTGTTCGAGGCCGGAGGAACGCGACTGACGACCCGCTTGATCGAAGGTGAATATCCGAACTATCGCAATCTGTTGCCGTCGTCGTATCCGAACCTGCTAACGGTCGGGCGCGAAGCGCTCCTCGAGGCATTGCGTCGTGTCAAGATTCTGGCTCAGGACTCGACTCCAGTTCGGTTGACACTCGGTGGCAACACGCTGCAGTTGACTGCCATCACCCAGGATGTCGGAAATGCATCCGAGGAAATCGACGCCTCGTACGAGGGTGCTGAGATGACCGTGGCGTTCAACCCCGAGTATCTCGCCGCCGGCGTTGATGCGGTCGAAGGTGACGAGGTCACCCTGGCCACGATGGACCCGATGAAGCCAGCAGTGCTGCGTGGAGTCGGCCACGATGAGTATCTGTACCTGTTGATGCCCGTGCGGGTGCCGTAACAACTGTGTCGTATCTCCACCGGCATGATCGTTGAACGACTCGAGCTGGTCAACTACCGCAACTATCAGTCGGCAGCGTTCGACCTGACTCCCGGAATTACGGCCGTACTTGGCCGCAATGGGCAAGGCAAGACCAATCTTGCCGAAGCACTCGCCTATTTGGCGACGCTGTCGAGCTTTCGTGGTGCTTCCAATGATGCACTGGTGCGGGTGTCAGCCGACACGGGGATTGTTCGAGCCAGCGTTCGCGATGACGACGGACGTGAGGTGTTGATCGAGGCCGAGTTGTCGCGAACGGGGCGCAGCCGGGTATTGATCAACAAGCAGAATCTGGCCAGGTCACGCGACCTTCTGGGTGTACTGCGCGTCAGTGTGTTCGCGCCAGACGATCTCGTGATTGTGAAGGGAGGCCCGTCCGAACGGCGCCGATTCCTTGACGACGCACTCGTTGCACTTGCAACGAAATATGACGCGGTCCGACTCGAACTCGATCGTGTCGTGAGGCAGCGCAACACCTTGCTCAAGCAGGCGGCTGGCAGGCTCACCGATGAGGTCGCGATGACGCTCGACGTGTGGGATTCACGGCTCGCGGCGGTAGGGGACCAACTCGGGCATGCCAGAGCGACACTGGTATCTCGGTGCCAGCCGATGGTTGCCGAGGCCTACGAGCAGTTGGCCGGTGAGGCCTCGCACGTCGAGATGATCTACGAACCGGAGTGGCGCCGGAGTGGGCTGGTCTCGGCACTACTGACGGCGCGAATCGACGACATCAGACGGGGCGTTTCGACGGTCGGACCGCATCGCGATGAGTTGACGATTGGGCTGAACGGGCTGCCGTCGCGTACCCATGCATCTCAGGGTGAACAGCGCACATTGGCGCTGGCGATGAGGTTAGCGGCTCACAGACTGGTGGCCGAACGCACGGGTTCGACACCCGTGCTCGTGCTCGATGACGTGCTGTCGGAGCTCGATCCTGACCGAGCGGCGTCGCTACTCGCGAATCTGCCGCCAGGTCAAGTGATCATCACGTCGGCGTCGCCGTTGCCGCCTGCTGCGGATCCAGATCGAACGCTGGAGATTCGAGCGGGTACGGTCGTGAATGCGTGAATGCCCGTGACCCGATTCCGATTTCGAGTTCGCTCGACGGCGTTATCCGATCATTGCGCGGACCGGGTAGGCGTGAGGTCAGCGGTGTGTTCGGTCGATGGGAGCAAGCCGTTGGTGAGCAGGTTGCTGCGCATGTCAAGCCGGTCAAACTCGACGAAGGCGTGCTGGTTGTCGAAGTCGATGACCCGTCGTGGGCAACTCACGTCAAGTTTCTGAGTGGCACGATCGTGGACCGGCTCGACGAGATCGCAGGAGTACGGATCGAACGAGTTGAGATCCGAGTTTCACGCCGTGCGGGAACCGACAGGCGCGGCTCTCGGGATCGTGAGATGTTCTCCGACTGAGTGCTAGTCGGCTGGTTCTTCGACAGCGGGCTTGGTCGAGCCGGCTTCGTTGAGCGCGTTGGTGAGCCACTTCCAAAAGGGAGGGCCGACAACAGCCGTGAAAATAAGCATGCAGGCGGCGACGATCAGTTTCGTTCGTTTCGACTTGGCCTTGCGTGCCGCACGAGTTTGCGCAGCGCGGATCGACGACTCTGTCGGCACAACCTTCTCTGGCATGAGATGGGCCATCGGGTGCCGCTGCGGTGCGGCTGGAGTCGGTTCGGCCTGGTGGTCGGTAGATCCTGCGCCAGCGGTGGCAGCTGACGCGTGGGCGTGCCCTGACGACGAAGTGAGTACCGGCGAGATCAGCGGTAGTACCGGTGACGGCGGCGGCGGCGGAAGATGGACGACCGAGCTCGAATCGGGCAAATCGGCGAGCGGCCTGAACTCCGGACGGGCACGCGGGGGAGGCGCCGCGCTCGGCGCACTCGCGAGACGGGGAATGTCGCCGTCAAGAAAGAACTGTGCGTGCTGCGGGTCGATGTTGACTTCAACATCGACGCCGAGATCAAGCATTGGGCCGGTACCGGGGTCCACGACGGTGTCACTCATAACTGTGCATCGGTACTCGTGGCGCGTTGCTTGAACGCTGAGGGCATGATGGAGTGATGGTGAATGATCAAGATTCCGTCAAGACGACGAGCAAGACGACGGTCAAGGAGACGCTGAAAGCCGACCTGACGACCTCGATGAAGGCCCGAGCCGAGGTCACCACATCGACGCTGCGGATGTTGTTGTCGGCGCTCACGAATGCCGAGGTCGCAGGTGACACCGCTGTCGAGTTGACGGATCAACAGGCGTTGGCGGTGTTGCGTTCGGAGGCCAAGAAGCGTGTTGAGGCGGCGGAGGTATACGAACAGAATGATCGGGCGGCGGCGGGCGTCAAGGAACGAGCCGAACTGACCGTCATTGAGCGCTACCTACCTGCAGCGATCAGCGACGATCAGTTGTCGGCGTTAGTCGACGAGGAAGTTGCGGCGGCGTTGGCGAGCGGCGCCGAGGGCCCGAAAGCGATGGGCGGTGTCATCAAGGCGGTGCGTGAGCGGGCCGGCGCGTCAGCCGACGGCGGCCGGATCGCGGCTCTCGTGAAGGCTGCGCTCACGATCTAGCCCGACCGATCCGACGGGGGTCAATTTGTTGGCCGAACGGCTACCCGCATGTTGCCGAGCGTTCATCTGGGTTTCGTACGGTGTTGACGTGTTATTCCGTCGACGCCTGGACGGGTTACCGGTGGTGCCTGGCACCACCGGTAACACACGCAGTTTTCCGCCGGCTGTCGCTGTGATGCTTGCCGAGTTTCCCGCCGCTGGACTATGTCGCGAGTTTGTCGAGTGGATGGTCAGCGAACTTGACACCGACGCCAGAGAACTCGCTCCGCACGCCGATCCTTGTGACGAAACCGAGCATGTCGTGATTCCATCCGGGGCTGGAAGTGAGCCCTGGGGCGGCGCCGCCGACGCGGTTGTGAACTCGTTCTGAGTGTTCGAAGGCGAATTCTCGGCCGTCCGGTACCCGGCGACCTGATTTTCGTGGATTTGGGGGCAATTCAGGGGTGAATGAAACCCTCGCTGTAACACCCTCCTGGTACAATGACAGTGACGTGATTTGGGGCTTGGCTGCACCAATCGCCGCTTCGGGCCTGCCGGCCCTGACCAGACCCCAGATGATCGAGGTAGTGCGTGTCCAACGACACTGACAACGGATCCAGCAAGAAGCCCACGAGCGACTACGGCGCCAAAGACATTCAAGTGCTCGAGGGCCTTGATCCGGTTCGCAAACGGCCCGGCATGTACATCGGATCGACCGGCTTGGCAGGGCTCCACCACCTCATTTGGGAAGTTGTCGACAACTCCGTCGACGAGGCGATGGCTGGATATTGCACGCGGATCGACATCACGTTGTTGGAGAACGGCGGCTGCCGAGTCGACGACAACGGTCGTGGCGTCCCGGTCGACCCGTATCCGTCGGGCCCGCACAAAGGCAAGAGCGCAGCCGAAGTTGTATTGACCGTTCTGCACGCAGGCGGCAAGTTCGGCGGCTCCGGATACAAGGTTTCCGGCGGTTTGCACGGAGTCGGTGTATCTGTCGTCAATGCTCTGTCTGAACGCCTGACGATGGAAGTCGACCGTGCCGGCCAGCACTGGTTACAGGAGTACGCCAAGGGCGGCAAACCGCAGGGCAAGATGGCTGTCGTCGGCGAGACGCCCAGGATCGGCCGGGCGTCCGGCACCACCGTCACGTTCTGGCCTGACCCGGTCATTTTCCAGGCGGAAGGCACCGAGTTCGTCGCCCGAACCGTGTTGGAGAGATTGCAGACGATGGCGTTCCTCAACAGAAGCCTCGAGATCGTCTTCACCGACGAACGCCCCGAACGCCAGCAGACCGTCACGTTTCAGTACAAGGGCGGCCTGGTCGATTTCGTCAAGCATCTCAACGCTTCAAAGGAACCGCTGTTCTCGAAGGTGTGCGCATTCGAGGATGAGGACGACGACGGTCAGATGATCGATGTCGCAATCCAGTGGAACACCGGCTACTACGAAGGTATCCACGGCTACGCCAACGGGATTTCGACCACCGAGGGCGGGATGCACGTCGAGGGCTTCCGTACAGCCCTGACGACAGTGATCAACAAGTACGCCAGAGCCAAGAATCTCCTCAAGGAGAAAGAAGACAACCTGCTCGGAGAAGACATCCGCGAGGGGATCACGGCGATCATCGCTGTCAAACTTCGCGAGCCGCAGTTCGAGGGTCAGACGAAGGCCAAGCTCGGCAACGTGCCGATGCGGTCGTTCGTTCAGAAGTCGACCAACGAGCGCCTCGCCGAATGGTTGGAGGAGAATCCGCCCGAGGCCAACAAGGTCGTCAAAAAGGCAATCGCCGCCGCCCAGGCCCGTGTTGCCGCCAAGAACGCTCGTAACGCGATCCGTCGTAAGACGGCGCTGTCCGGTGCAGGTATGCCCGACAAGTTGAAGGACTGTTCATCGAAAGATGCCTCGGAGTCGGAGTTGTTCATCGTCGAAGGCGACTCGGCTGGCGGCACGGCGCTCGACGCTCGTGACCCGCGAGTTCAGGCGATTCTTCCGATTCGCGGCAAGATCCTCAACGTCGAGCGAGCCCGCATCGACAAGATGTTGAAGAACAACGAGATTCAGGCCTTGATCACGGCGATCGGAGCTGGCGTCGGTGAAGAGTTCGACGCCGCCAAGTGTCGCTACCACAAAGTGATCGCGCTCTGCGATGCCGATGTCGATGGCAGCCACATCCGCACATTGCTGCTGACGTTCTTTTTCCGACAGATGCGTGACATGGTCGAAGCCGGTTTCGTTTACATTGCGCAGCCGCCGCTGTTCTCGACCGAGATCGGCAAGGAGAAGGTGTATTTGAAAGACGAGGGCACCAAGGCCCGCTTCCTGGCCGAACGCCCGAACCACAAGAAAGAGTTCCAACGCTTGAAGGGGCTTGGCGAAATGGACTGGGAAGAACTTAAGTCCACCACGCTTGACACGGCGACTCGGACGCTGCTGCAGGTCACGGTTGACGAGGCCGCCGAGGCCGACCAGATCATAAGTGTGCTGATGGGCGACGACGTCGAATCTCGCCGCAAGTTCATCACGACCAACGCCCGCGACGTACGAAACATGGACTTCTGATGTCTGATACCCCGAACCCACCGATCGACCTTGACGACGACGGAACTGGCGACGACAACTCGGTACAGCCGATTGCGTTGCAGGACGAGATGGAGAACTCGTTCCTCGACTACGCCATGTCGGTGATCATGTCGCGGGCACTGCCTGACGTGCGTGACGGCCTGAAGCCGGTCCATCGCCGAATCATCTGGGACATGGAGCAACAGGGCTTCCGCCCCGACCGACCGTTCGTCAAGTGCGCCCGCGTCGTCGGTGACACGATGGCTCGTTTCCACCCACATGGCGACAGTGCGATCTACGACTCCTTGGTACGTATGGCCCAGCCGTTCTCGCTGCGTCACCCGCTGATCGACTTCCACGGAAACTATGGAAGTCCAGACTTCGGCCCAGCCGCTTCCAGGTACACCGAATGCAGGTTGCATCCGTTGGCGATGCAGTTGTTGGCTGATATTGACGAGAACACCGTCAACATGATTCCAAACTACGACGGTTCGACCGAGCAGCCGGAAGTCCTGCCGGCTCGGTTCCCGAACCTGTTGGTCAACGGCAGCCAGGGCATCGCCGTCGGTATGGCGACCAACATTCCGCCGCACAACCTCGGTGAAGTGATCGACGCCACGATCCACCTGATCGACAATTCTGAGGCGACCTCGGATGAACTCATGCATTTCGTGAAAGGCCCAGACTTCCCGACGGGTGCCTACATCCTTGGCCGCGCTGGGATCATGGACGCCTATCGGACCGGCCGTGGCAGCGTCAAGATGCGCGCCAAGGCGACGATCGAGGAAAGTAAGACCGGTCGATACGAGATCGTCGTGACGCAGCTGCCGTACCAGACGAGCTGCTCATCGATTGCCGCCCGTATTCAGGAGCTCGTCGATGGTGGTGACCTTGAAGGCATCGCTGATGTCAACGACGGTTCCGCTGGTGGGAAGACGAACTTGGTGATCACGCTCAAGCGTGACGCCAACGCCAACGTCGTGCTCAACAACCTCTACAAGCTGACGCAACTGCAGAGCACGTTCTCGATCAACATGGTCGCTCTCGTCGACGGTGTGCCGCGGACGCTGAACCTGCGCGATGCGCTGGTGGGCTATGTGCGCCACCAGATCGAGGTCGTGACACGTCGCACCGAGTACCGACTTAAGAAGGCCCGTGAGCGCGAGCACAAGGTCGAGGGCCGTATTAAGGCACTTGATGTCATCGATCAGATCATCGCCTTGATCCGAGCCAGCGATGATACAGCCGCGGCCAAGGCCGGGTTGATGGCAGCCCCGTACGAATTCTCTGAGATTCAGGCGATCGATATCCTCGATCTGCAACTGCGTCAGCTGACTCGCTTGTCTCGGATCGACCTTGAGACCGAACTCACCGATCTCCGTGAGACGATCAAGGACCTGCAGGCAATTCTCGCTGACGACGGACTCCTGCGCACCGTGATCAAAGACGAGATGCTGGGGATCAAGGAGTCGTTCGCCACTCCTCGAGTGTGTGAGATCACCTACGACGACGGCGAAATGTCGATCGAGGATCTCGTCGATGACAAAGAACTCGTGATCGTGATGACCGAGGCACAGTACGTCAAAGCCGTGTCGGCCGATTCGTTCAAAACGCAGGGTCGCGGTGGTCGTGGAGTCAGCGGCGGCAAGCTCAAGGCTGACGACATCGTGCGCCACGTGATCTTCACGACTGCACATGCGCACCTGCTGTTCTTCTCTAACCGCGGCAAGGTCTACCGTCTCCGTGCCCTTGACGTGCCAGAACGCGAACGAACAGCGAAGGGCATGCCGATTGTCAACCTGCTTCCGCTGCAGGCTGGCGAGCAGATCCAGGCGATCATCGATACCCGCGACTTCGCTGGCGAGCGCTTCATCTTCTTCGCCACCAAGAAGGGCACGGTCAAGAAGACCGTATTCGACGCTTACGACTCGACTCGACGCGATGGCATCATCGCCATCAATCTCAATGACGGTGACGAACTGGTCAAGGTGATCGAGACGAGCGGTAGCGATCACATCTTTATGGTCAGCCGTGACGGCATGACGATCCGTTTCAACGAGGACAACGTGCGCCCGATGGGTCGTAGCGCCGCAGGTGTACGCGGCATGAAGCTCAAGAACGCCGATGATGCCGTGGTTTCGTGCGATGTCGCCCGTGATGACACGGCGATCCTCGTGATGACAGAGTCCGGCTACGGCAAGCGCACGCAGCTTGACCGGTTCAACGTGCAGGGCCGCGGTGGCCAAGGCGTTCGCGGGATCAAACTGACCGGTAAGAAAGGTCACGTTGCGGCAGCCTTCATGGTTGGCCTCGACGACGAGATCGTTGCGGTGTCGTCTGGTGGAGTCACGATCCGGATGGCGGTACGCGAGATTTCTTCGCAGGGCCGTGACGCAACCGGCGTGAGGATCATGAACCTTGACGACGGTCAAACCGTTGCCTCGGTTGCCCCGATTCTCGCCAGCGACGACGACGAATAACGCCGACCCGGTCCGCCGATCGCAGCGCTCGCTGCCGACAGTTCAGACCGTTGGAGGTTGGCAGTGCGCATACGCGAGAGAGATTGTGATCCTGGCTCGGTGCTGGTGCTGGTCGTGTTCGTCGGTGTCGCCATCACCGCCGCAGCAACCCTCGCCTTGGTTCCGGTGCTCGGCGACCTGATTGATCATCAACGTGCCCAGAGCGCATCCGACGCTGCTGCACTCGCGGGTGTGACTGGTGGGCGAGCAGCGTCAAGTTCGATCGCTGCCGCCAACGGGGCCGTCTTGATCAACTGGTCGTCGGAAGGATCGGAGGTAACGGTCGAGGTTCGTGTCGGCGACCAGACCGTGACAGCACGCGCCACCGACGGACCGTGACTGGGTGCCTACACTCGTGCCGGTGAGCAACCCTGACGGCGACGCATCCTCGCGACTGTCAAGCGCGCTCGACG
>JANMTV010000108.1:0-13546 GCA_031390905.1 Ilumatobacteraceae bacterium
GATCTGGGTGACGACCAACATCAGCGAGAAGGAGAACTTCCTCGCCAAGCTCTCCGCCGCCTCAGTGATCGCCAGCCTGCCGGTTGTGATCGCCGGCTGGATCGCCCAAAAGCGCATGATCCGTGGGCTTGCCATGGGCGCGATCAAGTAGCCGACAAATCAATCAGTTGAAAAGGGAACGAAGACATGGCTTCCGTTCGATTTGAGAACGCCACCAGGTTGTATGCGGGCACGCCTCGTCCAGCCGTTGACCAACTCAATCTTGAGATCACCGACGGCGAACTGCTCGTACTGGTTGGCCCTTCGGGTTCCGGGAAGTCGACCGCCCTCCGGATGTTGGCCGGGCTCGAAGCGCTCGACGGCGGTCAGATCTACATCGGCGATCGCGACGTGTCGAACATCCGCCCCCGCGATCGCGACATCGCCATGGTGTTCCAGAACTATGCGCTCTACCCGCAGCTCACGGTCGCCGAGAACATGGGTTTCGCGTTGAAACAGGCAGGTGTTCCGAAAGAGCAGCGGATCGAGCGGGTCAACGAAGCTGCCCGCGTACTCGACCTTGAGCCGTATCTCGACCGCAAGCCAAAGAACCTGTCGGGAGGCCAGCGTCAGCGTGTCGCCATGGGCCGGGCAATCGTTCGCCGTCCGCAGGTGTATCTCATGGATGAACCGCTGTCGAACCTCGACGCAAAGCTTCGAGTGCAGACCCGCACCGAGCTGTCCGAACTGCAAGCGCGACTGGCGGTCACCACCGTGTACGTCACGCACGATCAAGTTGAGGCGATGACGATGGGTCACCGCGTGGCCGTGCTGAAGGACGGAATTCTGCAACAGTGCGACCCTCCGGGTGTGCTGTACCACGAGCCGGCCAACTTGTTTGTCGCCGGCTTTATCGGCTCGCCTGCGATGAACCTGATCTCCGCTGTTGTCGATGGTGGGGTCCGGATCGCTGACGTGCCGGTCAATCTCGACGACCATTCGCGGGCTGCACTCTTGGCGTCTGGCGTGGCGAACGTCGTGGTCGGCTTCCGACCCGAAAGTGTGCGACTCGGCGACGGATTCGGCAATGCACGGATTCGTACCGTGGAGGACCTCGGTTCGGAGGTGTTCGTGCACCTCCTCGTTGACCATCAAGGCGCACCGACGCCGATCGTCGCCAAGGTGGCGGCACCGTTCGCGGGTCACGCTGGCGAGAACGTCACGTACTCGATCGGCGGTGCGTTGCACTTGTTCGATCCCGACGGAGACCGACTGGCGTCCGGCGCAACGTGATGACGAACATGGCGCTGATCACTGGCGCGGCGGGTGACATCGGTCGCGCTGCTGCGGTTCGGCTCGCCGCTGATGGGTGGCGTTTGGCGTTGGTCGACCATCCGGCTTCGGAATCGGCGTTACAGACGACTCGCCAGATCGTGGCTGATGCAGGTGCCGATACCTGGGTCCACACGTTCGACGTCACCAACGACGTGGAAGTCCGTGCCGCCGTCTCTGCCTGTTGCACCGAGTTCGGAGTTCCAACAGGACTGTTCAACAACGCCGGCTATCAAGGCAAGTTCACGGCGCTGCCCAACTATCCGTCCGACGACGCCCGCAAGGTTCTCGAAGTCAACGTGATCGGCGTGATGCAAGTCCTGCAACACGTCGCCAGGGCGATGATTGCTGGCGGCGTCAGCGGGTCAATCGTCAACTCGGCATCGATGGCTGGAGTCGGAGGAGCGCCGAACATGGCCGCCTACTCCGCCTCGAAGGGTGCCGTGATTTCGTTGACGAAGAGCGCTGCCAAGGATCTGGCTCCATACGGTCTGCGATGCAACGCGATCTCGCCAGCCTTCATCGGACCCGGCAAGATGTGGGACAACCAAGTCGCCCAACAAGCCGCCGCGTCGAGTCAGTACTACGCCACCGATCCGGAAACTGTCGCCACGCAGATGATCGACATGGTGCCGCTGCGAAGGTACGGCTCGACGTCAGAAGTTGCCGCCGTCGTGGCGTTCCTGCTCGGTAACGACTCGTCGTACGTCACGGGCCAAAACATCGAAATCACCGGCGGCTCCGTCTGACACGATGTCACGTCAACGCCATGCGAAGGTCGGTCTGGGCGAAATCGTCCCCAATGCACAACAACGGCACGTCGAGGTGCGCAGCGAGTGCGTAAGAGAAACAGTCGCCGAAGTTCAGTTTGGCAGGATGATTGCCCTTACCGAACCTCAACCATGCCTCACGGGCGGCATCGATTTGTGAGCCGTCGATGGGCATTGTGATGATGTCTGAAGCGGTGACGAAGCTGTCGAGAAGTTCGACGCCGGGTGGACCTTTTCTGCTGGACATCACCATCGTGGATTCGAGCACTGCGGCTGCCGACATCACCGCCGTTCCCTTGCTTCCAACCAAGGCTTCCCGAATCTGGGCACGCGCAGGTTCGTTCAGCAACACAGCGATGAGCGCTGAGGTATCCACGACGAGGCCGATTGGTTTCGGTCGTCGAGCCAGGTTCACGTCGGTAGTCCAATCTGATCCCAACCAAAAATGTCGTCCTCAGTGACGTCGTTCAACGTTGGAAGCGCGTCGATCCGATCGAGAATTGCCTGAATCGGATCAATCTGAGAGCGACATCGAAGTTGTTCACGTTCGAGCCGTTCTCGAAGCGAGATGGTGACGGCGGTCGTCAGACTTTCACCGGTGACCTCGACGAGTTCCCGAACCAGCAGGTCCGCCTCGTCATTCTTGATGCTGAACGCCATGCTAGAACTCTAACATGTGTCTAGCATCCTCGAACTCACGGAGTTTCGAGGCTCTAACGGACGAGGCGGAAGTATTCGCGGAGGTCTTGGACGAAGGTTTCGGGGACTTCGAAGGCGGCGAAGTGGCCACCTTTGTCGTACTCGCGCCAGTGCACCACGTTGGGGTACAACTTGGCGACCCAGCCTCGGATCGGTGGCACGATTTCCTTCGGGTACACGGCGAAGCCAGTCGGAACAGTCACGACCGGGCGCGAGCCGCGCCCGAAACTCTCCCAGTAGATCCTTGCCGAAGAAGTCGCTGAACCGGTCGCCCAGTAGAGCATCACATTGTCGAGCATCTCGTCGCGTGTCAGGGCGTTCTCGGGGTGGCCGTCACAGTCGGTCCAGGCCCACATCTTCTCGAAGATCCAGGCGAGCTGCCCCGCCGGCGAATCAGATAGTCCATACCCAACGGTTTGCGGGCGCGACTTCTGTTGTGTCGAGTATCCCGAATCCCATCGGACGTAGTACTCCATCTTTGCCAACGCGTCGATCTCTTCCGGCGTCTCCGGGGCACCGGTCGGGCGGGTCGACATCGCCAGCGTGAGATGGATCGCGGCGCAATGCTCAGCGTCGGTCGACCCGATGATCGATGTAATCGCCGAACCCCAGTCGCCGCCCTGGGCGACGTACCGGTCGTAGCCGAGCCGGGCCATCAACTGGATGAACGTGGCACCGATTCGATCGACGCCCCATCCGGCTTCGATCGGCTTGCCGGAGAACCCGAACCCGGGCAACGATGGGGCCACCACATGGAAGGCATCGGCCGCATCGCCGCCGTACTTCGTCGGATTCGTGAGCGGTTCGATCACCTTGTGGAACTCGACGATCGAACCCGGCCAGCCGTGGGTGAGCAGCAGCGGCACGGCATGCTCGTGCGGCGACCGAACGTGCACGAAATGCAGATTCAATCCGTGAATCGTGGTCGTGTACTGATCGAACCGGTTGAGCAATGCCTCGCGTGCGCGCCAGTCATACTCGTCGGCCCAGTACGCGGCAACGTCTTGGACGTATGCCAGCGGGATTCCCTGCGACCAGTCGTCGACTACCTCGGCATCGGGCCATCGGGTGTTGCGTAAGCGCTGACGCACATCGTCAAGCACATCGTCGGGAATCGCAATCGCGAAAGGCAAGATCGCATCGTCCATGGATCCGACAGTAAGTGTTACAGATGACGTCAGACACCATCTGTAACACTGGCGGGTGTGCTCAATGTCGTGTTGACCGGGTTCATGGGGACTGGAAAGTCGATGGTCGGACGACTGTTGGCTGAACGCCTCGGGTATCAGTTCGTCGACACCGACTCGTTGATCGAAGCACAGCACGGGCCGATACCGGAGATCTTCGCGGAACACGGCGAGGGCACCTTCCGGGAGATCGAACGCGAAGTAGCCGCCGAGCTTGCCGAATCGACCGGTCTCGTGATTTCAACGGGCGGTCGAATGATGGTCGATGCGGTCAACGCCGACGTTCTGGGCAAGTCGGGTCGCGTGTTCTGCCTCACGGCGTCGGTCGACACGATCCTGTCTCGGGTCGCGCCGACGGGCTCGGTGGCAACGCGACCGATGCTGGCTGGGCCAGATGTTCGCCAGCGAATCGGCGCCCTGCTGGCCGAACGAGCAGAGGCCTACGCACAGTTCGAACAGATCGATACCGAGCACCGCACGCCGAGTGAGGTTGCCGACCAGATTCTCGGTCAGCTCGACATTCGCCTACGATGACCGACGTGAGTGATCCTGCACCGCCGAAGGACTACGACGACATTCCCGGCACGTTCGTGTTCGACGGCCGTCGGAGCCGCGCCGGTTACGCCCTGAACTCGATGTGTATGTCGCTCAACCAACCGGAGAATCGAGCTGCGTTGCGTGCCGACGAGGCCGCCTATCTCGATCGATTCGGACTCACGGCCGAGCAGCGCCAGGCCGTCTTGGATCGGCAGTGGATCCGAATGCTGGAGCTCGGCGGCAACATCTACTACACGTTCAAACTGGCAGCTTGTGACGGGATGACGTTCCAGCAGTTGGCCGCCGCACAAACCGGTGTCTCCGAGCAGGAATACGTAGGGATGATGGTGGCCGGCGGCCGATCGATCGAAGGTAACCGCAGTCGCCTGGCCCAACAACAGGAGGCCGTCGCGCATGGCTGAGCTGGTCGCCGGTGTCGGCACGTCGCACATCCCTGCCGTCGGGGCGGCGATCGACAAGGGCATGACCGGCAGTGATTATTGGGCACCGTACTTCGCCAAGTTGCCACCCGCTCGTGCATGGATGGCCGCCACGAAACCCGACGTGGCGATCATCGTCTACAACGACCATGCCTGTGCGTTCGAGCTCGACATGGTGCCGACGTTCGCGCTCGGGATGGCGGGACGATTCGAAATCGCCGACGAAGGGTTCGGCCCGCGGCCGGTTCCCGAGGTGATTGGCTACCCAGATCTTGCCTGGCATATGGCGGAGTCGTTGATCCTCGACGAGTTCGATATGACGCTCGTCAACGAGATGAAGGTCGACCATGGTCTCACCGTGCCGCTGTCTGTGATGTGCGGTGAGCCAGAGGCGTGGCCGTGTCGCGTCGTGCCGTTGGCCGTCAACGTGGTGCAGTACCCGCCGCCGACGGGTAATCGTTGCTACCAGCTCGGGCAGGCGATCCGGCGTGCCGTCGAGTCGTTCCCCGGTGACGAGCGAATCGTGATCTTCGGTACCGGCGGCATGTCGCACCAGTTGCAGGCCCAACGAGCCGGCCTGATCAACGCCGCCTGGGATTCACGATTTCTCGATCTGCTTGTCAACGATCCGCAAGTGGCGGCACGGATTCCGCACATCGAATACCTGCGTGAGGCGGGTTCGGAGGGCATCGAGTTGGTGATGTGGTTGATCATGCGAGGCGCACTCGACGAGCACGTCACCGAGATCTACCGCGCCACGCACGTTCCTACTTCCAACACACACAACGGATTGTTGGTGCTCGAAAACGCACGTTGACCCAGAAGCAGGTTGACGTCAGAAGCTTCCTTCGGCGACCCGATCGATGCCCTGCAGAACGATCAGGTCCTCGTGCAATTCCATCCAGATGTCGTGGAATGAACCGCACATCACACCGGTGAACATGTTCGTCTGTCCAGCGCGCAGACGCTCGATTGATTCGGTCAGGCGCCCCCCATACCGGCTCATTCTGTCGACCACATCGGCGAAGCCCTCGATCACCGGCTGCGTCTCGACGCACAACGCCGCCAGTCCGTCGATACGGGCCTGGTCGTACGCAGTATCGGAGTGATCATTCGGAGCGTCGCCACGCATCTGCCAATCGGTGCAGAGCTGCTTGAGTCGTTCGTTGAGGCCGAGAAATAACTCGTAGTGATGGTGCAACCCCGAGCGCACCGCTTCGGGAGCGAACCCGGCCAGGAGCGCTTCGTGACGCTCCTTCCCGGCCGGCATCAGGCCGTACATGTCACGCTTTTCCATGTAACGGACCAACCCTGCTTCCACGAGCGGGCTGAGCAGATCGGCCGCGCTGGTCCCGATGCTCTCGATGAAACCAGTCGGAGTGACGAAGCCGCGCACTCGTAGCACGTGCAGCACGAGCGCTTCGTCGACAATCAACGCCCCGTGCTCGATCGCCGCTATCGGTTCGGCCACGACGGGCGCGGTGAGCCCGAAATCGACGTTGGCGATGTCGACTCGACCGCAGTCGAGGAGGGCTTGTGCCACAGCCAGCCGAGCGAGCGGCACACGGAACGGCGAACAACTGACGGAGTCGACGCCGAGCCGAACGAGGAAGTTTGCCGAATCGGGATGGCCGGCGTGCTCGCCGCACACGCCGAGCTTGATGCCGGCCTTGGCGCTTCTTGCTGCGTTACAAGCGATCCGAACCAACGCCCCAACGCCGTCCTGATCGAGCACGGCGAATGGATTGGCCGGCAGGATTCCCTGTGCCTGGTAGGCGGGTAACAATCGTGATTCGACGTCGTCGCGGCTGAACGCGTACGTCATCTGGGTCAGGTCGTTCGTGCCGAACGAGAAGAAGTCGGCATGCTCAGCCAACGCTCCTGCAATCAGCGCAGCCCGCGGCGTCTCGATCATGGCACCAATCGTCACCACATCCGCCGCCAACTCCGGATGGCCGATCTCATCGAGCACGCCGGTCACCCAGCCACGCGCGATCCGAAGTTCCTCGGCGTCGACGACCAGCGGGATCATGATCTCGACGTGCGGGCGCTTGCCTCGATCGAACAGATTGGCGGCGGCTTGACACAGTGCCCTGACTTGCATCTCGTAGAGCCCCGGCCGAACGACTCCGAGCCGCACGCCGCGGGTGCCGATCATCGGATTCGCCTCGTGTAGCCGCCGAACGGCGGCGAGTTCCGCCAATCCCTCGGCATCGAGTTCGCCACGCGCATCGCGAATCGCCAGGTCGATCTGGTTCGGCAGGAACTCGTGTAATGGTGGGTCGAGCAGCCGTACCGTGACCGGCAAGCTATCCATCGCTTCGAGTAGCGTCTCGAAGTCGATTGTTTGGGTCACCTCGAGCTCTGCCAGGGCTGCCGCGTCGGTTTCTGGATCATCACTGAGGATGAAACGCCGCATGATCGGCAGTCGGTCGGCGGCGAGGAACATGTGCTCGGTCCGGCACAGACCGATTCCACATGCACCGAGTTGACGACCAACGCTGGCGTCGCCCTCGGTGTCGGCATTGGCACGCACCTGAACGGTCCCGGAATTCACGGCGTCAGCCCAGGCCAGCAGGGTGTCGAGCTCAGGCGGCGCGTCGGTCCCGGTCGTCAGCAGGGCACCGAGGTAGATGTTGCCGGTGCTGCCGTCGATCGTGATCTCGTCACCGGCGCGCAACACGGTTTCACCGATCGTGACCGTGTCACCGTGAATGATCATCTCTGCGGTACCGACCACGGCTGGGATCCCCCAACCACGGGCGACCACGGCAGCGTGACTCACCATGCCGCCGCGCGCCGTGAGGATCCCGCGGGAAGCTTGCATACCGAGCACGTCGTCCGGCGTCGTCTCCGACCGAACGAGGATCACATCGTGGCCTGCATCGCCAGCCGCCAGCGCATCGTTCGATGTCAGCGCGATGCGACCGCTTGCGGCCCCTGGCGACGCCGGAAGTCCGACTGCGAGTGGTTCGAAATCTGGGTCGGCGACGAGGCTGGCATGGAAGAAGTCGGCCAGGTCGTCGGGCTTGACCGAGGCCAGTGCGGCCTGAATCGCACTCGTCTGGCCGGATGCGGCCGCCTCCCGAACCACGTCGGTGATGTGTCGTGCAAGATCCCCGTTCACGTCGATGACGTTAGTCACCGTTCCGACGTTGGCTGAATTCGGCCTCAGACGGCATCGAGGATCGGCTTCACGTCGCTGCAGAAGATGTCCATCGTGCGTCGGGCTTCTTCCAGGGTCATGTCGCCTGTGGGGATCTGGAACACGATGTAGTCGGTCAGACCCTCGTCGAGAATCGCACCGAAGCGGTCGGTGATCTGTGATGCGGTTCCTGCGCCAGCGGGAATCGAGTCGTAGATGTGAGCAGCGATCCGTCGCAGCGGTTTCAGAGCCGCGTCGGCGGCTTCCTCGCCAAGCACCTCGATGTCCCATTGATGCACAGCGTTGGCGCGCCTCATCAAACCATTGACGCCGCGCGTCGCGACTTCGATCGCCTCTGCTTCGGTCGGCGCGATCGAGAGCATCATCGTGCAGCCGACCCTCGGGACCGAGTTGGGGTGATCCATCCGAGCGGTGTCGCCCTTGTGGGCGTTCCATGTTTCGACGTAGAGGTCGTACGCCTCTCGATTGATCGGGCCGGGCCACATCAAGCTCATCCCGTGGCGACCCGCCATCACAGGACTACCGGGATACCAAAACGGAATGTGCTCCTGGACCGGTTTGGTCGACATCGGCATTGTCGGGAAATCGAAGAACTTCGAGTTGGCGCTGCTGATCTCGCCCGTTGCTAGTGCGTCGCAGATGATCCCCAGGATGTCTTCGAAACGTTCCGTCGATTCGGGCCAGTTACTGCCGAGCCAGTAGTGCTCGACCGGTGCCACGCCGCGTCCGACGCCGAATTCGAGTCGGCCGTTGGTGAGGTTGTCGACGACGCACATGTCTTCGATGATTCGCACCGGATGATGTAACGGGAGGATCTTGACCATCGGGCCCATCCGAATTGTTTCGGTGATCTGCGACGCGGCGGCGATGAAGACTTCCTGGTTTGGTGCCATGCACAAGTCGGTGCCGTGGTGCTCGGCGAGGTGGAACCCCGCAAACCCCGCCTGGTCCGCCATGCGAATCAGATCGAGTCGATCCTTGAGCAGCTTGGCTGTCGGTGTGCCAGGAATCCCCTCGATGTGATCAAAAATTCCGAACGTCGGCTTGCCCATGTCGTTGTCCCCCAGATCGAAGTGTGTGCGGTAATCGTGTCACGCCTGCCGTCGCACCGTGGCATCGATCGTTCGTCAGCGCAGGACGAGCCGACTGATCATTGCATCGAGCACATCGAGTTGCCGTTTGGCTGGCCACGTTTCCGTGTCGAACAGTGCCTGGATGGCGATCCCGTCGGCGGCCGCGATCAGTTGTTCGGCCAACGCCTCGGCCGCCTGACCGCTCGTCAACTTGGCGGCGTCAACGAGACAGGTCATGCGAGCGCGGAACTCGCGGTAGGCGTCCTGTTGAGCGGCGGCCAGTTCGGCATCACCGATGGCGGTGGATGTGAAGGCGATCGTCACCAGCCAATGCCGTCGGCGATCGTCGTCGATCGGGAGCACACCGTGCAGCGCCGCTCGAAGTTTGGCAGTCGGTTCCAGTGTTTCGAGATCGACACGCAACACCCGGCGGCGAGCAAGTGAGTCCTGGAAAACTGCCAGCAGCAACAGGCGTTTGTCGGAGAAGTAGTGCGTCAATGCCCCGGTGGTCCAGCCGGCTTCGGCGGCGACGTTACGCATCGTCGCCGATTCGATCCCCGAGCGGGCGATCAGGCGGGCTGCGGCGTCGATCAGATCGGTGCGCCGTTGTTCGACATCGACTACGCGAGGCACGTCAGTATCCGATTCGTTGCGTGAAACCGCCGTCGACGACGACGTTCTGACCGGTGATCCATGACGCCGCAGGGCTGGCCAGAAAGGCGACCACGTTGGCGACTTCGGCGGCGGTGCCGAACCGCCCCGACGGTTGGCGGGCGAGATTGTCGGCGTAGTACTCGGGCTTGCCGCGTTGGATCCGGTCCCACGAGCCGCCCGCGATGAAGATTGGCCCCGGCGAGACCGCGTTGGCGCGGACACCGTTGGATGCCTCGGCCTTGGCGAGTTGCGCGATCCAGTTCACGAGGGCGGCTTTGACGGCGCCGTAGCTCATCCCGCCGCCGGGGTAATGGTGGTATTCGACGGCGGTGATCGTGCCGATCTGCACGATGCTCCCACTGCGCTCCCGCAAAGACGGCAAGGCCGCCTCGACCATCAGCACGGCTGGCAGCAGGTCGACGTCGAAGTTGCGCTTCCAGCCGTCGACGTCGTTCGAGATCCCGCCCAGCGCGCTGGCGTTCGGTATCACCACATCGATGCCCCACTGGCCTGCAACACGTGTCACCCAGGTCGTCAACGCGGAGTGGTCGGCAACGTCGATCGCTGCACCGCTGACCTCACCGAGAACGGCAAGTTCGGCGACCGCCAACTCGACGCCTTCGGCGTTGCGGGCGCAGAACGCCACCCGCATTCCCTCGGCCAACAACCGTTCGACGACGGCGCGTCCGACCCCCCGACTGCCGCCCGTGACGAGCGCAGTCTTACCCGCCAGCCAAAGATCCATCACGCACTCCCTTCGAGCAGCAATGCGGCGCGTGCACGTGCTCGACTCATTACGTCATCGTCACCGGTACACCACTGCACGATCAGCTGCTTGACGGAGATCCGCCAGCCGTCGTCGGTTCGGACGCAACGGTCGTTGTAGCACCCATTGAGCGTGAAGATGTCGGTGCGGTTTCCGTCGACGATCACGTGTTCGGCGCAGACATTTACGCGTAGCACGGCGTCGTCGCCGTCGATGGAAATGACGTGGTTCGAGAGCGTGTGACGCGAGAACGTGAGTCCTGGAAAGATCTGCAGTCCTCTCGCTACCCAATCGTCGGCGCGCCATCGGCCGACGCTTTCGGGACGCCACGAGGAGTAGTCGAGGTCGATCTCGTCGGTGAACACCGACCTGTACTTGACCCAGTCACGTTCGTCGATTCCTGCCGCGAAGCGGTGCATCAACTCGGTCAGTTCGGCTCGATCGTTGCCTGACATTGACGAGAAGATATCACAAGTGTTATGTATAGGGTCCCGGTGCAGCTAGAGGGGTCCGGGTAGGTCCGGGTAGAGGGCGGGAGGAGATTACGAACATGGTGCATGTGCCGACTCGAGGTGACGTGCCGGTCCGACTTGGGCCGACCGTCAAGAACGTGCCCGACTATGGGCCGACTGTGATCAGCCGATCGCCGTATACCGACCCGATGCAGTTCGAGCTCGAACGCGACAGGGTGCTGAACACGACCTGGTTGCTGGCGGCGCGATCGAGCGAGGTGGCGGGTGCCGGCGACTGGATCAGTTTCGAGAGTCACGGCGAAACCGTCGTGATCACGCGTCAACCCGACGGCTCGGTGGCGGCCTTCCACAACGTGTGCCGACACCGCGGTACATCGTTCGTCACCGAGTGGAAGGGTTGCGGTGCCCGACGGTTCAGTTGTCCGTACCACGGCTGGGTGTACGACACCACAGGCAAACTCGTCGGGGTTCCCGAGAAGCAGGACTTCAGTGCCGAGCATCTCGAAGGCGTGCGGGCACCGGCGGTCGCAGCCGACGAATGGGGCGGCTGGGTGTGGGTCAACCTTGCTGGTCCGGACAAGGCGGTTCCCCTGCGACAGTGGATCGGTGACGACATTCTGACTGATCTCGGCCAGTACCGGATGGACGACATGGTGCTGCTCGATGTACTCGAGTGGGAGGTTCCCGTCAGTTACAAGGCGATCGTCGACGGCTTCAACGAGATCTATCACACGGCAGCGTTGCACCACGTCGCGCCCGAGTGGACCAAGTCGGCTCGCGATACGTCGTTCTATATCGTCAACGACCACAACTTCATGTGCTTCGTCCCTCGGTATCAGCATCGTGATCAGCTCGCCGAGGTCTGGGATCACCAGAAGTGGGCGATCTGTCATTACGTGGTGTTTCCGAACACGGTGTTCAACTGCAATCCTGACCACATCCAGGTCTTCAATCCGATTCCGATCGATGTCGACCGCACGAAGTTCCTGTGCTGGGAAATCGTGTACCCCGGCGACGAGAACGACCCTGCCTATCAGGACTACCTGGCGCGGATGCAGGCCCACTGGGATCATCTCAAGGTCGTAGTCGGTGAAGACATCGAGATCTATCAGCAGCTCGCCCGCACGAAACGGTCGAGCGCCTACACCGAGAACATCCTGTCCGAACGTGAGTGCAAGATCGCCCACTATCACGAGACGATGTCACGCATGATCCGCGAGTGATCGTGCGATCAACCGACCGAATCAAGGGAGCAAACTGATGGGTAATCGTCTCGATGGGTTGGTGGCTGTCGTCACCGGGGGTTCAAGCGGTATCGGCGAAGCGACCGTCCGACGGTTCACCGAAGAAGGAGCACGAGTCGTCGTTGCCGACCTGCAAGTCGAACGCGGACAGGATCTGACGTCGTCGCTGGGTGAAGTGGCTCGGTTCCTACGATGCGACGTGACCATCGAAGACGAGGTTGCCGCCGCCATTCAGCTCGCAGTCGACACATGGGGTCAGCTCGACGTGATGTTCAACAACGCCGGCATCATCGGTGCAGTCGGCCCGATCGCCGAGACCGACACCGGCGCGTGGCTCAAGACGATCGACGTGCTGCTGCATTCGGTGTTCTACGGCTGCAAGCACGCCGCCAGGGTGATGCTGCCCCGCAACAGCGGGTCGATCATCAGCACGTCGAGCATCGCCGGAGTAATCGGCGGCCTCGGTCCCCACGCCTACACGGCATCGAAAACGGCCATCGTCGGGCTCACGAAATCGATTGCCAGCGAACTCGGGCCGCAAGGCATCCGGGTCAACGCGATCGCTCCCGGCACGATCCCGACGCCGCTCACGGCGGTCGCCGTCACGGGTGACCCCACGAACATTGCCGCCGTCACGGAACGTTCGAAGTCGATGTTCGGCATCGCCGCCGACCCGATCGATATTGCCAACGCGGCGCTCTATCTAGCCAGCGACGAGGGCCGACTCGTCAACGGTCATACGCTGGTCGTCGATGCCGGTCGCAGCATCAACGGCGGATCGGCACGATTTGCGAGTGCGACCGCCAAGATGATCGGCATCGCAGGGGTGGACGATTGATCATGATGCTGTGCGGCAACGCGCGTTGACTGTTGATCAGCACGCGCCCTCATCGGGTTCTCGGCGATCGGCACGGAGGCGACCGGAATCCAAAAGTCCTCGCGCATGTTCGACCACATTGCCCCGGCACGCATTGCCATCTTGAGCCCGTCGCCGGTGTTGGTCTCGACCGACACCGGGTGCGACATCGGGCCGCGCCACTGATATCAACGCGTCACGGCCGCGGTTCGAGGATGACGACGGCGGTCTCCGTTGAGCGGCGTGTGGCGTAGGCGTCCAGGTTCTTGTCGATCTCTCGCCACCGTGACCACAGCCGTGCCCGCTCGGCGCCGCGGGCGGCCCGGCCGGTGACCAGCCGCGGCCCGTCAGCAAGGTCGACTCGAGCATC
>JANMTV010000137.1:0-2451 GCA_031390905.1 Ilumatobacteraceae bacterium
GCAGGTTCAAATCCTGCCCCCGCCACTCAGGAAGCCCTCGCAACTGGACCGGCTGCCGCGAGGTGGCGTGGCGTCCATGCCGCGGAGCGCGAGTTCGAGGTCGGCCGCAGCCGACACCGGGAAGGTGGCGAGCTCGGCCCCGGTCGCCGGTTCGATCGAGGTGACCTTCGTGCGGGCGCTCGTTCGTGTCATCGTCGGCCTGTCCAGGCGGTCAGTCTGTGTTGCGAACGATCGGCGATTCGAGGGCGTAGCCGCGCTCCGTGTAGTCGAACCCGCCGAGCTCGAGCCGTTCGAGTTCAGGGGCCTGTGGGGATGCGTAATACGCCCGAATCTCGGTGATCAGACCGTTCTCGTCGAACTCGTACCACTCGTCGCCGCGTAGCAGCTTGTTCTGGTAGGTCTTGAAGTGACTCCACTCCATCACGGCTCGTCGCGTTCGTGCGTCGATGATGATGTTTTCGACCGTCCACACCGACCCGAGGTTTGCGACCGCATCCGACCAGCGCTCGGCGATCGTGCGCGCACCGACGAACGGGCCGTTGTACATGCCCGGCGGGAAGTAGTGCACCGCGTCCGGCGTGAAGTAATTGGCGATCTGGTCGACGTTGCCGGTGTTACAGGCGTCGAAGTACCCGCGCATCGTTGCCTCGATCGCGGTGTCATCGAGCATGTGGTGTCCCTTCGGTACGTGCGGGTGTGCCGGTTCGATGGTAGTTGGTCGGGCGGTCATGGCGTGGCGCCGCGGAACCTGCAGCTGACGTCACCGAGCAGCGGAAGCGAGCGGCGAACGAGTCGCCGCCTGCGGCCCCGGCGACCGTGATCGTCGGATGGCTCGTGTTCAGGGCCTCGATCTGGCGGGCGTCACGCTCGGCCTCGTACAACGCTGCTGCGAGCGCTTCGACCGTCGCCTCGGACAGCGCTCCGCCGCCGGTTCCGGTGGCCGCTTCACGCGACACGATGGGCCTCGAACCGGGCCTTGTCGAATGTGGTCGAGGCGCCCGGTGTGTCGCTGACGTGGAACACGCCTTCCGTGATGTCGGCGGGCTCGACGAACAGGTCTTGCAGCCACGGGATGCACTCGATCATCGGGCACGCCGGGTGACCGGCGCCGAGGTGGTGCTCCGCCTACATGGCGATGCAGCTGGGTGCCGTTCGGCTGACGACATCAGGGTACGCCTGCCGGATGAGTACGAGATGGCTCTCGATGTCGTTGAGGACACGTCGTTCGCTATCCGATTCCTTTGCTGCAGGTGGTCGGCAGGTGCGGCGCTGCAGAATCACGCTCGCCAATCGGCTGTGATGGCAATCTTTGCCATCCACGAGGTACCCTGGTTGCATGTCGACGATGAACGTGTCGCTGCCGGATGAACTCAAGTCGTATGTCGATGACCAGGTCAGCGGCGGCGCCTACGGGTCGACCAGCGAGTACGTCCGTGACCTGATTCGTCGGGACAAGGACCGTCAACAGCTTCGACGTCTGCTCCTCGCTGGTGCAATGTCGGATGTCGGGCCGATCGCCGACGACGCGTACTTCGCAACATTGCGCGATCGCATCCGATCCGGCACCTGATCGTTGTGGCCCGCAGACCAGTCGAGCTTCGCGCGCATGCAGCGGACGACATCGAGCGGGCTGTCGATCACTATCTCGATGAGGCTGGCGAGTCGGTCGCGCTGAGGTTTATCGACGCCGTCGAACACGCAGTCGGCCGGATCAGTCGGGCACCGCTCACCGGCACGTTGCGCTTCTCCTACGAGTTGGGGATCCCGGATCTTCGGGCATCGCCTGTCGGCCGCTTCCCGTACCTGATGTTCTACGTGGCGGGAGTCGATCGCGTCGAGGTATGGCGCGTCTTGCATATGCGCCGCGACATCCCAGCCGCGATGGCTGAGGGGATCGACGATCCCTGACGGCCGATCCGGACTCCTTCACACCGACAGCGAGACAGATTCCTGGACACCGACGTCGACACTCGAAATCACGCCTCAAGAACTGCGTCGCATCGCTGGCACCGCGACGCTTGAGCGGTGGCTCGCTCGCCTTCCGGCATTCGCGTAGTTGTCCATTGCTTGTCCTGCATGGGATCTGAGTTCGTGCGAACGCAATCAGAGCGTCCGTTTGACCGGCTGACGGCCCCTGAGCTTCGCTACACCTTGGTCCACCGCTGGCGTGCTCGAACCGGCTCCAGGCAAGCGAGGTCGTTGAGGGCCCCCGGACGGATCGAGCCACACTCGCGCCATGAACATCGCTTCGGCCTCGTTCCAACGTCGCTGACGCCACGCGCACAGGGCGAGACCGTGGAGGCATCGAAGGAATGGCCGGTTGTCGACCCATCCCCACGGGAGCACACCACCGAAGCTGGCCGGTAACGACGCCTCGGCGAATGCGACACCGGTCTGGTAGAGCTCGGCTGCCGGGCCGGGCCCGCGAGTGTTGAAGGCGACCAGGCCGAG
>JANMTV010000156.1:0-16180 GCA_031390905.1 Ilumatobacteraceae bacterium
CGGACTCGACAACCCGGCGTTGGTCGTCCGCTATCGATTTGGTATGCCGCAGGTATCGCACTTTCTCGACACGCTCGGGCCGTCGGAGTTCGCTGAGCTTGTTGCCGAGGCGACGGCTGCCGTCAAGTCGACCGGTCGCTCCTTTCGGCCGAACGTCGTGGAACTCGTGGCACGAGTTACCTAAGTCGCCTCGCTACTGCACGGACGAGCACGTCCTTGTGGTCACCCGCGTTGTCGATGAGACGTGACGCGGCGCGACGCGCCACAACGAGCGCTGCGTCGAGTCCCGTGTCGTCGGCGACATCGGCTGCGAACCACCACGCTTCCATCCCAGCGATGGTTGCCAACCGTTCGAGCTGCGATCCGATCGCCTCGGCCTCGATTGCACGGCCAAGCCGAGCATTGGCCCGCGCGATCATCAAATCGGCGAACGTGGCGTAACGCCGGTCACCTCGCTCTTGTGCTGCGACGGCTACTGGTTGCGCTGCGTCTAGTGCCTCCCGCGGTGAGCCGTTGGCGAGATGTAGGCGGGCGGTGATGATTCCCGCACGCTGTTCGCATCGCCACCGGTTGTTATCCCACGAAGGGGAATAGTCAGGCATGGTCGACGTCAACGCTGCGGCCGCCGCATCAACGCGTCCGTTCATCAGGAGTGAATCGGCGAGATCAAGGCCGCCTTGCGCGCGGATCTCGTTCGATGCACCAGCTTCCATCCCGGCGCGGGCGTGTTCTTCGGCCTGCGGTGCGGCGCCAAGGTTGCGCAACACCCAACTGCGGTACGTCTCTGTAATACCGTTGTAGCGCACCTTGCTGCCGCGGCGTTCCTGCTCGACTGCCATCCGATCAATCACAGCCAACGCATCGTCGGCGCGACCGACCATCCCATATCCGTGAGCACTCATTTGAAGCACGTGTTCGACCCAGAAGGACTGCATACTGCCGCTTTCGACGCCGAGTAACGGTTCCAGTGCCGCCAGTCCTTCGGCCGGGCGTCCTTGGTGGACGCGCAACACGGCCACCCACGCAGACAGCCCAATCGAGGGTGGGGGGTCGAGGGAGCGGGCCTGATCGAGCAGCGCCTCGGTCGCCCTGAGGTCACCGACTCCGCGGTGTGCAAAAGCGACTGCCAGCAGGCAACTTGCCTTCGTGCCGACGTCGGTTGCCATCGCCGCACCGGCTTCGCCAAGGTGGATAGCGGCGTCAGTGTCGTGTCGATTTCGGGCAGCCCACGCGCGCAGCTCCAGCGCCTCCGCTCCAGCCCCGAGTGTCAATGCCCGCTCGGCGTCTGTGTCAGCGCCAGCAAGATCGGCGCGCGCCATGCGGATCCGGCTCCGGCTGAGCCGAACTTCAGTGCCGTCGTGCAGCTCGATTGCCTGGTCGAGGAGTCCCTCGGCACCAGCCAGATCGAACCGTCTGCGGGCGATCTCAGCTGCAGACGCGAGGCCAGACGCGGCAAGTGCACGGTCTCCACCTTGGACTGCATGGCGGGCCAATTCGATCGGATTGACATCTTCACGGTCGGCCAGTATCTGGGATGCCCGGCGGTGGACCCACGCTCGTCGCATTGCGCTCGTATCGGCGGCAACCGCGGCTCGAACCAACGCGTGGCGAAACACGAGGGCGCCATCGCGCTCGGTCAGGAAGTTTCGCCGAGTGCCTTCGTCGAGGTGTTCCAAAACGTCAAGCGCAGTGCGGTCTGTCACACCGGCAACGAGGTCGAGGTCCACAACTGGGCCGAGCACTGCGGCGACACGCAATGTGGCCGCCGCGTCGCCGGCGCGGCGGAGACGTCCTGCGACGGCTTCCAACACCGTGGCGGGCACCGCGAGTTCAACGCCGCCACCGGCATCGGCATCACGGTCATCGTCGCCGTCGCTAGCGGCTGCCAGTTCGACGAGCAGCAATGGATTGCCTCCCGTACGTTCCATCAGCCCGGCGGCGCGCCCGACGCCAACCAGCTCGGCGACGTCGCTGAGTCTGAGCGGGCCCAGTCGAATCGTGATCGAGGACGCGATCTGTGTGTCGTCCTCGTCGCGACGGGCAGCGATAATCAACAACTTGTGCTCCGAGCGGCGTCGGAGCACGTACGACATCCACGCCCTCGTCAGGGCATCGGCGAGATGCACGTCGTCGATCACGATCGCCAGTCCACCTGTCCGGGAAAGCTGCTTGAGCAACCTGTCGAGACTCTCGAACAGGCCGAGAGAAAGCGCGTCGGTCGAGGCTGTCGGTCCGGGCAGAACCGCCCACATCAGACGGCCGTCGGAAGCGATCCTGCCGGGCACCGCACCCAGCAACGCGTCGAGGTGGGTATCGAATGCGTCGTCATCGACAGCGGTGAGATGCGCCGACATCGCGTCGACAACCGGTTGCAACGCAAGCCCCGCTCCCTCCTCGGCGCGCCCGGTCAACACAAGCACACCGCGTCGTCGCGCACTCGACGTCCACGCCTCGACCAAGGTCGTCTTGCCGGCACCGGCTTCACCGGTGACGACGACCACCTCTGCGCCGTTGCGGGATCGCGACAGGGCAGCGTCGAGCAGGTCAAGTTCATGCTCGCGCCCGACCAGCCTGCGCGTCGGCGCAGCCGATTCAAATCCTGGTTCCGAAGGCAGGTCACCGGCGAGTATCGCTCCGTGCAGCAGTTCGGTGGCGGCCGATGGGCTGACTCCCAATGCTTCCGCCAACACGGAACGGGTGTCGGCGTAGGCGGCCAATGCCGATGCAGGGCGCCCGGACGCGACATGTGCCCGCATCAACAATCGCAGCGCGACTTCGTCGTACGGATCATGTTCGAGGCTCGCTCGCGCTTGCGCCGCAGCGGCACCGAACTGTCCACCGGTAAGCGCCGCCGATGCGGCAATCGCCCGCGCGTCTGCTACGAGTGCACGTGCACTGATCCGTGCCGGCGTCAACCACTCGGACTCCGCTTCGTCCGACAGCAGATCGCCGCGCACGAGGGCAAGCGCCCCCTCTGCCGCCGCCCGGCTTCCAGCGATGTCGCCGAGCGCCTGGCGGCGAACGGCTTCTGTGCTCAAGGCGCTGAGTTCATCGCGGTCATACCAGTCGGCGACGAGTGCGTATCCTTCGCCGCGCCGCACAACACGTTCAGTGCCGACGACGGATCTGATGCGGCTGACCAGCACAGCGAGGTCACGGTTTGGATCGTCGGGCAGATCGTTGTCCCACAATCTGTCCACCAGCGAGTCGCGACTGACGATCGCTCCTCCGGCGAGCGCCAGCACCTTCAGCAGTAGCCGGGCTTTTCGGCTGCGGAGTAGTGCGAGGTCGACACCGTCAAGCCGAAACTCACCCAGGACTCGCACACCGAGCTGCTCCGGCATGGCGTCATTCTGACACTCTCGCAGGATCCGGTAACCGTTGTGCAGGGTGGTACCCGGACGTGAGGTGACGGTTGCGTCGAACGAGCCGCGCACGTGGACAACGTTGTGTGAGTCGCTCGGAATCCAAGATCTGCTGGCACATCGAATCGGAGTCGATGACGATGCTCCGGCGCGGGCTCGGCTGACCGAGGTGTTCCAGACGAGACCGAGCACCGATTGGTTGGCCTCGCCGGGCCTCGCCGGGGGAGTAGGGCCGGTCAACGGTCCGGATGATCTGCTTGACGACCCGCAGGTTGTCGAACGCCGCACTGTGGTGACGCTGCCGATATCCGGCGCTCGGGTGCTGGCCAACCCGATCCGCTGGCACAGTCAGTCTGGGATCGAATCGACGCACGGTCTCAGTGACCCTCCCGAACTGGGTGCCGACACCCTCGAAGCGCTCTCAGCTGCGGGTTTCGAGTTGGCCGAAATCGCCCGTTTACGGGCCGCCAATGTCGTCAACGCGACGGGCTCTTGACACACCGGCCGGAGGCGAACTCCCGTCGGTCAGGTATCGTCGAGGTGCCCCTGAACCACGAAGGACTCTCGATCATGGCAACGCCAGCCAACCTTACGCCATTGCAACAGCAGGAAGCGCGCCGCCTCGCACAGCAGGCCGCCAAGACTGACAAGGTCGCCCGGGTGTTCTCTGACGAGGAGAAGGCGACCCGCAAGGACCGCGTTGCCAAGGCCAAAGATGCAATGAGCCGGTCGGTCGGGATCAAGGGCGAACAGGTTGCGCCTGCACGTGCGGCGATCAAGGTTTACCTGCAGCGGTTGAACGAATCGAAGCAGCCCGACGACGCCCAGTTTGAGGCGTTGATCGAGGCTCCGTTCAAGGTTCCGCCGAAGAAAAAGACCAACGACCGTCGTTTCTGACAGTTCAGCAGGGGGTTCATGCGTGGTTTCAGCGGTGAAACGCTGACCAAGTATCGAGCGCTTGTTTGTGACCAGCTACGTCGTGTACCCGCACGAGCAGTGCCCCATTATCGACCGCCATCAAGTGGATGGCGATGCTTCCCGGATCGCGGTCGCTTGGCTGGGCGATTCCGGCCAGTTCACCGATCATCCGTTTCCGTGACGCACCGATCAGTACCGGATAGCCGAGCGCCGCCAGTTCGTCGAGCCGTCTGATCAGTTCGACGTTGTGCGCCGTCGTCTTGCCGAACCCTAAGCCCGGGTCCAGGATGATCTGACCGACTCCTTCGGTGAGTGCGGTCGTAGCCGACAATTGAAGGAACCTGATCACGTCGGTGACGACGTCGCTGTATGAGGTATGTGCCTGCATGGTGGTTGGATCGTCGACAGGCATGTGCATCACGACGGCCGGCACGCCGAACTCGGCAGCGACCTCGCGCATCTTCGGGTCGCGCAGACCGGAGACATCGTTGATGATGTGCGCCCCACACGCCACCGATTCGCGTGCCACGAGGGCGTGACGCGTGTCGATGCTGACGACGAGTCCGTGTTCGACAGCGGCGCTGATCACGGGGATCACGCGTCTCAGTTCGTCGGTCGGGTCGACCGGCTGCGCTCCGGGGCGGGTTGACTCACCGCCGACGTCGATGATGTCGGCACCTTGGCTCGACAGCAGGAGCGCGTGTTCCACAGCATGGGCCGGGTTGAGAAAGCGACCCCCGTCTGAAAACGAGTCGGGTGTGACGTTGAGGATCCCGACGATCAGCGGGTGATCCAGGGCGAGTTCCCGATCGCGCAGTCGGAGTGGTTCCATCGAATCACGAGTGTGCCACGTGGGCGCAGCGATGGTCAGTCTGGTCGGGACAGCTTTCTGTGGCACGTCGGGACGCGTGTCGGGCTGAACACGCAGTTCGCAGTGCCGTCCGCTCGGTCACGATCTACGTACCGAACGTCAGCGACACCGACTTCGAGTGCTTCCCGCCAATGCCCGCTCGACCTCGATTCAGAAGTCGGACAGTGATCAGTTCGTCTGGGCATACGCGCAGAAACTGGCGCCGCCGCGCCGCAGTGTAGATTGCGCGTCACCACAGAACGAGGAGGGGACAACGATGGCACTGCTCGATGAGATTCGACAGACCTGCGTGGATCTTGCTGGGCAGGGATGGCGCGATCTGCTGCTCGACGTCACGAGCGGTGGGTTCGACATGCTGGCCGACAATCTCGCCGAACAACTCGTTGCACCGCTCGACTCGATTGACCGAACTGCGGCGGGTTTTGAGGATTACGCACTGTCGGGTTCTCAAGCAATAGGAGCGGGTTCGCCGGCCCGCAGTCTCCTCTACCATGCACTGGCCTCGCCGTTCGTAACGTCGCACAAGGGCGTCGCGCTCGGTGCCTTTCCGACCTTGGCCCAGATCGAGACGGTGGAAAACTACGTCTACGGTGTCGATCCACCGACGCTGGATTCGCTCTGCGACAACCACAGTGAAAACGGCAACCAGCTTGGGATTGTCGTGTTCGCGTTGGAGTACCGCCCAGCCATTCGTACCCCACATCATCGCCATGCTGATCTTTGTTTTTCCAGAACAGGAATCGCCCGCATCGGCACGACGTCAGCGAGTTACGACGCGCCGACGCGGCAGTGGTCATCCCTCGATCCCGACGATCCGTATGCCTTTCGCGTGTCCCCAGTTCGATACGCCCCATTCATCGCCCGGCTGTTGCCGGGTCAGGCTGGTGTGCTTCCCGATCGGTTCGTCGACGGTGACGACAAACGCTCGTTCTGGGTTCCGATCCACAAGCTGTTCAACGGGGATGAATGCATCGCTGGACTGACGCTCGAACTCGACTGGTCGGTCGGCCACATCAACGAGAAGCTGTTCCGACTGCACTCGTATCTCCAGGCCAACGGGTACGACACAGGGTGGGACCCAGGTCAGATCACTCAGCCACCGTTTCGATTTACTGACGACATCGCCGAACTCTCGACTGACCCTGCCGACGGTGTCGGGGTGATTGTTCCAGCGGTGCATGCCCGACTGGTGGAACCGGCCGTATTCAACGACAAGCCGTTGGCACTCAAGGTTGCCCCAGACTTGAAGCCGACACGACCGCATAGCCAGGTTGTGCTGGAGAAGTACTTCTCCGGTCTCGAGGTCAAACCCGGTGGTCCGTTCCCAATCGCAAGTCTCGGCCAGACACTGACGCCAATCGGTCGATCGCATCCGGCATCTGAAATCATCAATGGTCGCCACAAGGTGCTGTCGGACGGATCGGAGCAAAACCTCAACGATCTACCGAATGTGGACAAAATTGTGGCCGCAGGAGGGTTCTGGGCGCGTCACTTTCTCGACTTCTCCGGCGACGGATGGGTCGGCGTGACCTGTTCGGCGTTGGCCCCGACGATTACGACCACGCGGGCTGCGTACTCGGTCGTCGCTGGGCCTGACTTCTTTCCCTACTGCGATCAGCTACCTCTGCTCGAATGGGCGGAAACGCTGCCCGCTGAAATTCGCAGCGGCCTTTGGACGGTGTTGCCACGCCCATTGTCAGACAGCAGGATCGCCGCCAATCAGCAGCTTGTCGGCGCCGGATTCGCGCCGCCCGCCGGCCCCGGACTGACCGACACCACAGCTACTGCGATCGTCTGTGAGCTGGCGACTGACGACGGGCAACCGCAGGTCTGGCCGGCCGCGACGGTGCAGTTGAAATCGTCACTCCCTGACGGCGCTTCAGGCGTGTTTGACCCTGGCTGGGATGTCACCACCGATGTTGTCACCGATACCGACGCCTCGCAGCTCTTCCTCGCCGCGTACGGGCTCGGCACACCGTTCGTCGAAGATGCCAAGATTTGTGCCGCGCTGGGAACCTATTGGCCGGCGGTCGCGCCCGACGCAACGCGCACCTTCCAGCCGGACAAGTTTTGGCCGACGGTCAGCCCTCTGACGGATGAGGAGATCGGCATGATCGGCGATATGCCGTGGGATGGCATCAAGGGACCAGTGCGCGTCGGCACCGGACCAACCAGCGTGATCGAGTTCACTGACATCGACTATGCCGACTACGTGGATCAAGCGCTAGCCAGCCGATTCACGGCCGCCCTCACGTCCCAGATCGACCTCGCCGAATACTGCGACCGGGTGCTCTCAATGGCGATGGTCTACAACGCGCTCGGTATCACACTGCCACCGGACGTTGGCCCCAACGGCAAGCAGGAAACCTTGTTTGTGCGAATGCAAGTGTTTCTGCTTGCCAAGGCGGTCTGGAACGTGCTGCACTACCGAGTCGAGCCCTCCGATGATCCTGGCGTCGCTGCGGCGCTCGCAGCCACCGGTCACATATGGCGTGGGTCCAAGGTGTACGGCGGCACCCTGTTCCGGCACGGGAAGGACAACCAGGGGCCGACGTTCAAGCTGCGTCACATCGAGATACTTGAGGAGGTCGACTTCTACACCGATCTGTTCTCAGTGTTGATTACACGTGGGGGCGAGGCGTGGCAGGTCAAGACGATCTCCATGACGTAGCCCATCTCTTCGTTGATGTCGTCATCGTCGGAGCCGGGCCGGCCGGATGTGCCGCCGCGCTCTGGGCAGCAAGCGAGGGGCTGTCAGTCTGCATGCTGCATCGACCCGAACGTCGGCACTACTCGCCCGGCGAGACGTTGCATCCGGCGATCGAACCGTTGCTTCGGCAACTGGGAGCTCACCGGGTGCTGCTCGATCCCGGCGTCGAGCGTCACGAGGGACACTTCGTCGAGTGGAACTGTGAACGCAGATTCCAACCATTTGGCGGTGACGCCGACGGACCGTGGCGGGGGTTCCACGTCTGCCGTCAGATGTTCGACGGCGGCCTCCGAACGGCGGCGACCGATGCCGGCGTCGTCACTCACGAGGTCGGCCGAGTCGAACCGATGGTTGACGATCACGGCACAGTGATCGGTGTTCGTCATGCTGGCGGAACGGTGCCGGCCAGGGTCGTGGTCGATGCGGCTGGGGCCGGTCATTGGTTGTCGCGTGCGCTCGGTTTGCCGATCTGTCGTCGCTCACCGCGGCTGGTGGCACGGTATGGTCTCGTCAGCGGCGAACGAAGCCACGACGGACCGCTTCTCACGGCCGAAAGTGATGGCTGGACGTGGACCGCGCCGGTTGCCGACGGAACGATTGCGTGGGTTCGGTTGCCGTTCGATTGCGCGTCGGCGGCAGCGATCGGTGCGCCCGCTGAACTTGCCTCGATCGGCGGCGTGGCGGCGATCGCGCGAGGTGCCGACGTGACCTGGCGATCGGTTACTCCGGTTGCGGGTCCGGGGTACGTGCTGGTTGGCGACGCCGCCTTTGTACTCGACCCACTGTCGTCACACGGGGTGATGCACGCGATCATGTCGGGAATGATGGCCGCCGACATGATCGCCAAACACCTCGTCGGACGCGCGCCGATCCATGTCACGCAGGCGGCCTACATCGACTGGTCGACTGATCGCTTCAACACCGACATCGAACACCTCCGGTCGATGTATGCCCAGATGCCGAACCCTCCCGAATGGGCGATGCAATGACGACCGAGATTGCCGGTTGGTTGAAGGCGCTCGGACTCGATCGGTACGTTGGCCTGTTCGTCGAGAATGACGTCGATCTGGACGTGCTCCCAGATTTCAGCTTGGCAGAGCTGCGTGATCTTGGTGTCTCGATCGGTGATGCCAAGCGGATTGTTCGCGCCGTCGCCGCATCTGTCGCCGCATCTGTCGCCACCGTGGCGACCTCGGAGGCCGAGCGACGTCAGTTGACTGTCGTGTTCTGCGATCTTGTGGGCTCGTCTGGCCTGTCGGAACGCCTCGACCCTGAGGACCTGCGCTCACTCCTCGACTCGTACTACCGGTGCTGTGACGCTGCTGCACGTCTATACGGCGGGCACGTGGGCAAGGTCGTAGGTGATGGGGTCGACCTGTATTTCGGGTACCCGCAGGTTCTGGAAGAGTCGGCTAGGTCGGCGGTCGAAGCGGCGCTCGAGGTGATTCGGTTGTTGGATCAGCTGAATTTGGCGAGGGAGCCAGATTCGCCTGAACTTCGCGTTCGGATTGGTGTGCACAGCGGTGTCGCAGTCGTCGGCGCGGTTGGTGGAGCAGAACATGAGATCGTGGGTGAACTACCGGTGATCGCAGCCCGCATCCAGACGGTTGCCAGTCCAGGATCGGTCCTGCTGAGCGAGGCAACTGCCCAACTCGTGTCCCGATCGTTGCATGTCGAGGATCTCGGGCGCTATGAACTGAAGGGGTTATCGTCAGCTGTACGGCTGTTCCGAGCGGTCGGAGACGTGATCGACCAAGCCGATCGTCGAAGTACTGAGGCAATCGAGACCGACATTGTGATCGGCCGTGAGCCGGAGATGGCTTCGCTTACGGCCCGCTGGGCGCTGGCATGCGGAGGTTCTGGACAGGTCGTGGTGTTGAGTGGCGAGGCCGGTATTGGTAAGTCGAAAATCGCCGGCGCGCTTGCCTCCACCAGCTTGGGGTCACCGCGCACCCTGCGACTCCAATGTTCGCCCTACCGCGAAGGAACAGCGCTGTGGCCGGTGATCGAGCAGGTTCGACGAGCCGCCTGCATCGGTCCCGGCGATCCAGACGATGTCAAGTTGAACCGACTCGAGCGCCTCCTCAATGCCGAGTACAGGAATGGTGAAGACAAGGCGTCGCCGCCGATCGACATGATGGCGATATTCGCAGCGTTGCTGTCGATCGAGGTCGGAGATGCCTATCCGGAGTTGACTTGGACGTCGGAGCAGCTCCGGCAACGAACGCTCGATGTGATCGCCACACATCTGGAGCACGTGTGCAGTACTGAGCCAGCGTTGGTGATCGTCGAGGACGTGCAATGGTCCGATCCGACGTCGCTCGAACTAATTGGCATCATGATCGAACGGTCCGTGTCGTGGCGGGTGATGATTGTCATCACCGTACGTTCGGGAACCGCGCTGCCATGGTCGCCGGCTCCGCACATGGCCACACTTGAACTGGGCAGACTTGCCGATCGTCATGTCAGAACGATCGTTGAACGTATGGCACTCGGCAAGTCGTTGCCCGACACCGTGATCGAGCGGATTCTGAAGCGCACAGACGGTGTTCCCCTGTTCGCCGAGGAACTCACGCGAACGGTTCTCGACTCGCACATGCTGGTCGATGAAGGGACCGGGTACGCCCTCGACGACGCTCTGCTTGACGTCGCAATCCCAGCGACGTTGCATGATTCGTTGGCGACTCGCCTCGACCGGCTGGGCGTCGAGCGGGAGATTGCCCAGATCGCAGCGGTGATCGGCCGCGAGTTCAGCCTGGTGCTACTCGCCGAGGCGTGTGGCCGAAACGAGGTGTCGATCCTCGCTTCGCTCGAGGTACTCGAGAATTCCGGCCTGGTTGGCCGCCGTGACCCGGATTCGACTGAGTGGTTTATGTTCAAACACGCGCTCGTTCAGAACGCTGCCTATGAGAGCTTGTTGCGTAGTACGCGTCGCGAATTGCATGGAAGAATCGCCGCCGCCCTCGCAGAACAGGAGGACACACGCGACCAGCAACCCGAACTTCTTGCGCGTCATCTCGACCTCGCAGGGCTGGTTGCTGACGCGATTGATGCCTATCGGCGGGCTGGCGAGCGAGCGACCGCCGGGTCGAACCACGCCGAAGCGCTGGGCCACTACCGTCGTACGCTCGAACTGTTGGCGACGCTCCCCGCTTCGAGGGAACGGGCCCAACGAGAGCTCAACGTGCACGCCGCGTTGCGGAATGCGCTCGTGGTGCTCAAGGGTTATTCGTCACCTGAGGTTGAGCAGGCGTGCTTGGTCGCCCGGGCGTTGTGCGACGAGATCGGTGACGGCGAGCAACTGTTCGAGGTGTTGTGGAACCTCGCCGGCTTTCATATGGTGGGAGCGGACCACGAGGCGTGCATCGAGATCAATCGTCGCTTGCTCGATATCGCCGACACGATTGGCCGAACTGACCTCTCGCTGATGGCGCACGACACCGTCGGTCAAACGTTCTACTACTTGGGTCACTTCGACGAAGCGCTGACCCAGTTCGATCGAGCGATCGAGCTCTACGACGAGCCAAGACATCGGGGTGTCGCGGCCCGGTTTGCGGAGGAGGACCCTTGTGCCACTTCGCTCGCCTATGGGGCGATCGCACTCTGGTCACTCGGCAGGCGTTCGAAAGGTCGGATGTGGATGCGGAGAGCGGCTGAGTTAGCGGACTCGCTCCCATATCTCGTGACACAAGCGTTGGTCACATTCAAGTCGACGCATCTTGCATTTCTTCGCGGCGACGATCAAGCGGCCCGAGCATCGGAACCGATGCTGATGAGGCTGACCGGCGAACGCGGCTTTGGCTATGTCGTTCCGTCAGCGCAAGTGCAGCTGGGTTGGGTGCGCACGCTCGATGGTACCCACGATGAAGGGCTGGAGTTGATGCGCAACGGAGTCGCTGGACTTGAACGAATTGGCGCTCTTGCCGAGCAACCGATCAATACTGCGATGTTGGCCGACGGTTACCTCCGTGCTGGTCGTCCGTCCGACGCACACAGCTTGCTGGATGACATGTTGACGAGGTGTCATCCGCAGCAATTTGCCTATCTTGAATCGGAGCTGCTCAGGTTGCGTGGCGAGGCGCTGGCCGCTCTCGGTGCGCCGCCAGACGATGTCGAAGGCGATTTGCGAGCGGCATTGAACGCGACGACTCGGCGTGGCGTCCAATCGCTACAACTTCGGGCCGCGATCAGCCTCGCTCGGTTCCGACGAGATCGAGGCCTGGTTGATTCGGGCGACTATTTGGCGGCTGCGATTGCTGCCATCGACGAGGATCTCGACCAGCCCGACGTGGTCGAGGCTCGGCAGATAACTGGTTGACTAGATGCGGCACTCACAGCATGATCATCGGTCGACGAGTACGGCTCGGCGACGGCCGCGGAGCGAGCTGACGACGTCGAAGCGTGACACTCGGTCGATTTCGTCAATCGTGATCGCACGTTCACGCACCGATCCGCTCTCGACCAGGATCTGACGGCCGATCCCGTCGAGCCCACCACACGACAGGGGCGGGACGAACCACTCACCATCGATCTCGAACAACAGTGAGGCGATCGTGGTCTCCACGAGTTCGTATCGCTCGTTGACCATGATCACATCGTCGACACCTGGTTGGCGCCTGGCGGCCTCGACGTAGTGGATTCGCTGCGTCGTCTTGTGGCAGCAGAACGGGTCGTTCGAACGAACCCTTCGGGTGTCGACAGCGAGCGTAACGGTTCGACGTTCAGGGCCGAGTAGAGCGGTCGTGACCTCGAAGTTTCCGCCCTTAGCGAGCTCGATCCGGAGCCGCGACGGGTGTTCAACGATTGCGAGATCATCGATCGCTTCGTGAATCGTGGTCCGATCGCACCGAAATCCGAAGTACTCGGCAGACGATTCGATCCGGGCGAGGTGTCGATCGAGGTGTTTCGGGCCGTGTTGATCGAGTCGGATGGTCTCGATCAGGCGAAACTCGGGACGGATCGCAGTCAGCACGGCCGACTTGGCTTCGACCTCACGGTTCTCGTCTGGCGGATACGAGTCCCAGGTGATCCCCCCGCCAGCCCCGAATGTGAGCGTGTTCAACCGGCGGTCGACAACGGCGGTCCGAATCGCCACGTTGAAGACAGCCGATGGTTGGCCGCCCGAAGTGCTCGGGCTGATCACGCCGATCGAGCCGCAGTACACACCTCGTGGCCACGGTTCGAGTTCGGCGATCATCTTGGCGGCGGCGATCTTCGGCGCGCCCGTGATCGACCCGCACGGAAATGTCGCCGCCAGCACTTCGCCGAGCTCGACGGTGTCTGGCAACTCCGCTCGCACGGTGGACGTGAGCTGCCACACGGTCTCGAATCGTTCCGTGTCGAGCAACGCAGGAACTGACACCCCGCCAGGGAGCGCGACGCGTGAGAGATCGTTGCGAAGCAGGTCGACGATCATCACGTTCTCAGCCTGTTCTTTGAGAGAGGCCCGCAATTGGGTCGCCGCTCGATAATCATCGGCTTGACGGGCTCGACGAGCGGCGGTGCCCTTCATCGGACGAGTCGCTACGACCCCATCCGAGAACGTGATGAAGAGCTCCGGCGAAGCGCTGACGATCGAGGCGTGCTCGAACTCGATGTGGGCGTTGAAGGCACCGCCCTGGGCGGTCGCCATGGCGCGGTAGAGATCGGCCGAATCGCCCTCGAAGTCGGCGACGAGGCGGTCGGTCAGGTTGACCTGGTAGACGTCTCCGGCGGCGATCCGAGATCGGATCTGTTCGACACAATCCTGATACCAATCGCCGCCGCCGAGCCGTCGAACATCGCCAACGGCTGGCGGCGAGTCCGGCGGATTGATCGGTTCGACCTCAGCTCGTTGGCGGTAGACCCCGAACCACGCAAGTGGGAAACCAACAGCGGTGGATCGGGCTGGGATCGCCGAGTCAAACGCGGCGCCCGCCTCGTAGGTCAAGAACCCGATCACCCAGTTGCCGTTGCGAGCCGCCGTGTTTGCGTCAGCGAGGACTTGGCGAACCTGGTCAAGCGAGTGTGCTGCGTACTCGCAATCGAGGTCGGTGAACATGTATCCGACTCCGCGACGGAGATCGTCGATCCGCGCCGACCGCACCGACCCAATCATCGTGTGTGAGCCTAGATGAGAAGCGGAAACATGCTTGGATTTGGGTTTGGCGCTCGGGCAGGATCTTGGCGCGGTAGAAGTTCAGCTGGTTGAACGTCGGTTTCCAACACCGAAAGTTGAGGGTTCGAATCCCTCCGGCCGTGCCAAAAACTCTTAAAATGGTCGTAATCGGGATATACACGTCTTACGCAAGTGGCCGAAGGGAGGCCGAAATCATGAATGTTCTACTGCTCGATCCGTCTTGGCGGATCGATCGCGTGATCGGTGTCGAGCGCGCCTGCGAGCTATTGGTCGCTGGCCACGCTGTCGCCGCGTCCGGCGATATCGCCACCGTGATGCGGTCGCCATCGATCGAAGTGGTGATCCCGACCGTCGTGGCAAGGATCGGCGTCGTGCGCTACGCCTTCCATCGACCCCCGACATGTACGGCTCGCCGTGTGCGCCTGCGTGACGCTCACGTGTGCCAGTTCATCGTCGATGGTCGACCCTGCACGCACCGCGGTGACTCGGCCGACCACCTGGTTCCGTCATGCCGAGGCGGGCGATCGACATGGCACAATCTCGTTGCTGCGTGTCGCGAGCACAACGGGTACAAGCGCGATCGGTCACTCGACGAAATGCACCGTCTGCATGGATGGACGCTTCGGCGTGAGCCCGGCGTTCCGACCCGACAGTCGTTGCTGCTAGCCGATATCCGCCATGTACAACCCGGCTGGGAGCTGTACCTCCAATCCTGATGGGGCGTGCGGCTCGCCTGCCTGGTGGGTGTGATCGGCAAGCGCAGATTGCCTACCGGACGCGACGATGTGACCCTCACAGTTGGAGGGTCTGGATCGTCTGGTCGTCCTGTTTGTCTCGACGCTGTTGCTGTTCTTGTTCTTGCTGTTTGGCTTGTTTGCGTTGGCGGTGTCGTTCGACTCGGTTGCCTGGTCTGATCTGGATTGGGACGCTCGCGTGTAGCTCGCCGTCGGGTGTTCGGATTGTCAACGTGCGGTCGTCGGCGAGGGTCAGTGTCCAGCCGCCTTCGTGGATCAGGTGGTGGTGGTGTTTACAGGTCGGGACAAGGTGTTTTAGGTCGGTTCGTCCGCCTGTGGCCCATTCGTGGAGGTGATGGATTTCGCAGCGGTCGAAACTGATATCGCAGCCATGAAACGCACATGTCCGATACATCGCCCGTAAGGCTCGTCGTTGGGCTCGGTTGGCGAGTCGTTGTGTGCGTCCGATGTCGAGCGGGATTCCGTCACCGTTGAGTACGACGGGGAGGATCGAGGCGTTGCATGCCAGGCGGCGTGCCATTCCGACAGGGATTGGGGTTCCGTCACCGAACTCACACACCGAATGTTCATGTAAGCCGTCGACGAGCGTGTCGAGATCGACAATCACGGTCATTTCAACAGCAGTTGGTCGAACGGCTTGATGACCACCAGATACGAGGTGGCTGAGGGCGTGTGCTGCGAGATGATTCCGGTCGACGCCAACCAGTTCGGTGTTGCCGGCGATCATCGCCGCGACTTCGGCGTCGAGTGAGCTGAACAGTTGGTGACCCAACTCTGGGTCGAACTCACCACTCAAGCGGTACATCCCGGTACGCGGGCAGATCGAACGTCGCAACGTGGTGTCACGCTTTTGGCGTTCGGATCGTTCGATGCCTTGATCGCGTGCGATCCGGTCTTTCAAGTGTCGGCAGTGACGTGCGAACTCTTCCGGTGTCGTATGTGTTGCCTGATCGAGTAGTGCGGCTTCGTGTTCGAGGAACAGGTCTTTGGTTGGTTGATCAAGTCGCGCTGTGGCGTTGGCTAGGGCGTCGGTGTGACCGGCAGAGACAGCACCGGTGGCGAGTGCGTCACTGAACGACGGTGCCTCTTCCAACGCCTTGGAGCGTCGATCCTTGGTTTTCGCTTCGGCAGCGGAGATCCCGGCGTTGCGGATCAAGACTTCTGCGGCGGAGACGTCAAGTTGATTGGAGCGTGACATGACTGCTGCTTGATGACGGTCGATCCAGCCTTGCACGATTTTCATCGACTGCATTTCGGCGACGACTTGGGTCATCGTGAATGTTGTCGGGTCGGAGTGTGTCAACGCTTCGAAGATGCGGAGTGGATCGACCGGCCGTGACATGAGATTACTCTATCAGATATACGTACGTGATGCAACACGATTCCAAGATTTCTTTCTGAGTCGTTCAGGGCCCTCCGGTCGACGGGTGTCAAGAAAGAAAC
>JANMTV010000244.1:0-1201 GCA_031390905.1 Ilumatobacteraceae bacterium
TTCTCGCGACGGTCCTCGGTCCACTTGATCGGCGCGCCCGCGAACAGGTGACCGGCCATCACGACCGCCGCCTCGTCACGAGTCATCATCATCTTCTGGCCGAAACCACCACCAACGTCGCCGGCGATGACGCGCACCCGAGGTTCGGCAACGCCGGTCAGTCTGGCAGCCGCGGATTTCCACTCGCTCACGCTTTGGGTCGCCGCCCAGATTTGCAGATCGCCCGCCCAGCGGTCGAACTGCACCACGATGCCGCGAGGCTCCATTGGCACGTTCGTCGCCCGACACTGTCGGAACCGTCGGCTGACCACATGGGCTGCGGCGGCGAACATCGCCTCGATTTCGGGCACCTCCGCCATCGGCAGGTGCTCGATCACGTTCGAAGCGAGTTCCTTGTGAACCAGAGCATTGTCCTTGGCCGCCTCCCAGATTCCCAGCACGGGGGGCAAGCTTTCAATCTCGACCTCAACCAGGTCGCAGGCGTCCTCAGCGATGTAGCGGTTGTCAGCAATCACGATAGCGATCGGATCCCCGACGAACCTCACGTCACCGTCGGCCAAGGGGCGGGTTGGCGGATACTTGGTGACACCACCCATCTCAGGCGGCGGACCAAGCATCGTGTGCCAGAACATCTGCACTCGCGGGTTGAGATCGGCGGCCGTGTACACGGCGTGGACACCACGCAGCGCGGCAGCCGCAGTGGTGTCGATGCTGGTGATGATTCCACGAGCCACGTTCGACCGCACGAAGGCGACGTGCAACATCCCAGGGAGTTGCACGTCGTCGACATAGCGACCATGTCCCGTCAACAGCCGTGGGTCCTCGAGCCGCTTGACCGATTGGCCGACATAGCGACCAGCAGCGAGTGCGGTGTTCATCAGTGTGCTCCCGAGTTCGAGACCGGCAAACCAGCGGCTTGGCGGGCGGCGTTTATGATTCCTTGATAACCGGTGCAGCGGCAGAGGTTCCCGGAAAGGGCAGCCTTCAAGTCGTCATCGGTCGGGTCGTCGTTGCCGGCGAGATAGGCCGTCATCGACACCACGATGCCGGGCGTGCAGAATCCGCACTGCAAACCATGATTGTCCTGCATCGCCTGTTGGAAGGCGTTGAGCGTGCCATCGCCGTTGGCGATGCCCTCGACGGTGGTGATATTCGAGCCGTCCATCTGGACGGTGAACAGCAAACATGAGCGAACAGCGGA
>JANMTV010000289.1:0-4904 GCA_031390905.1 Ilumatobacteraceae bacterium
CATCTACCAAGGCGCGGTCGCCTTCCCGAACATGTTCGTCGACGTCACCGGCACCAGCGTGATCGTGTCAGGGCTCTATCCCAACGGCGCAGGAGAGACCGTCGTTGTCATGGAATACCTCGTCGCCGCCGACACGATCTCCCAACCCGACTTCGACATGTCGGACATCGTGTCGTTCAGCGAACTCGTCGGCAGGCAGGACTATGTCGTCTGCGAACGCGTCCAAAAAGGTGTTGCCTCGCGATCCTTCGACCACGGCGTACTGACCCGAAAGGATCAGTACGTCCTGGATTTTGTCAACCACTACCTCACCGCGATTGCGGTCGAGTCCTAGCTTAGCGAACAACAGGGGACTGTTATATGAGTGCAACCAGGCGTCAGTTCATCGGCAACTCGGCTCGACTGGCGTTCGCCCTCAGTGCCGGGGTGCCCCTGTTGCAGGCCTGCGGCGGCGACAAGTCAGAAGGGTCGACCGATCCGATCAAGGATGGTCTCGAACCCGAGAAGGGCCCGCTGCGGATTATCAACTACGCCGACTACGTCAATCCCGACGTGATCGCCGACTTCGAAAGGTTGTACGGCGTCAAGGTCGAGGTCACCACGATCAACAGCGGTGCCGAGATGACCGCCAAAATCGTCGATCCGAACATCAAGATCGACATGAGTCACTCGATGTCGGCCACGTCACTCGGCCGCTACATCGCTGGTGGCCTTGTGATGCCACTCAACAAGTCGTACATCCCCAACGCCAAGAACATCCTGCTGGCGTTCAACGACCCCTGGTACGACAAAGATGCCGTGTACTCGATGCCGTACACATTTTTCGGAACCGGCATCGGGTTTCGATCGGATCGAATTGATGCGGCCGAAGTCGAAGCCCAGGGTTGGGACACGATTTGGAACGCCACCAACTTCAAAGGGCAAGTGTCGATCCTGGACGACGAACGCGAAGCATTCGCAATGGCGATGTTGCGTCGCGGTATCACCGATATCAACACGACCGACCCCGAGCTTCTCGACCAAGCGTTGGCCGACATTCTCGAACTCATCGACCTTGTCAATGTCAAGGTCAATATTGAGGGCTACAAAGACATCCCCGAGGGAGCCACCACAATCGCCCAAACGTGGAGCGCTGATCTCATCCTCGGCGCCAATGGCTATCTACCAGAAGGCACGGACAGCAGCGTGCTCGGGTTCTGGCATCCGCCGACCGGGCAGTACGCGGTTGCCAATGACATGCTCGGTGTGATGGCAAGTGCACAGAGCCCCGTGCTCGCCCACCACTACCTGGACTACATGCTCGACAACGACGTGTCAGAGAAGAACTTCAGCTGGGTTGGCTACCTGCCGGCGCTCACCAAGCTTGACGCGGACTACGTCATCGGTGCGGGCTACGTGCCCGAGCATCTACGCAATTGCGTGCCGACAAACGACGACATTACCAATGGTCTACAGTTCCGCGACATCGGCATCGATGGTGACCTGCTGTACGAGGAGACCTGGTCGAAGTTCAAAGCGGGTGCCTGATCCGGTGACTGCGGCCGTCGGTTCCGAACCTCCATCTCGGCGCAATACGCGACTCTGGGCCGGCTTCGCTATGCCGGGAGTGGCATGGCTGATCGCCTTCTTCGTCGTACCGGTCTACGCGGTTACGGCGGTCGCATTCGGCCAGGTTGATCCGATTTTGCGAACGGCCAGGCCTGTGTGGAATCCGCTCCAGTGGGATTTCCAGGCGATGGGTGACGTGCTCGACCGTGTGATCGGCGGCGATCTCGGTCGCGTCTTCCTTCGAACCTTCATGTTCGTGGGGCTGGCGCTCGCCGGATGCATCGCGATCGGATACCCGGTGGCGTATTTCGTCGCTCGTAAGGCGGGCCGCTCGCGGGGCGCGCTGCTGGCCTTGCTCGTGCTGCCGTTCTGGATCAGCTACCTGATGCGGATGCTGGCATGGACAAACCTGCTCCAACTCGATGGGTATGTGAATCGGCTCCTCCAATGGTTCCACATCATCGATGCCCCACGAACCTGGCTCGACGGTGACTGGCCAACGGTCGTGATCGGCCTCACGTACGGCTATGTACCGTTCTTCATACTCCCCCTGTATGCGACACTGGAACGGATCGACGGGCGTTTGATCGAAGCCGGCCGAGACCTTGGGGCGTCGGCCACACGCACGTTCTTCGCCGTGACGCTTCCCCTGTCGGTCCCCGGTCTGATGGCTGCATCGGTGATCACGGTGCTGCCGATGTGCGGTGACTATTACACGAGCGCCTACCTCACCAGTGGCTCGCCGCGCACCGAAATGGTTGGGAGCCAGATCGAATTCTTCCTACGGCAAAGCACCCGCCCACAAGCGGGTGCCTCGCTCGTGCTGATTCTCATGGCGGTGCTGCTGGTGCTGATGGTGTACTACCTCGTCGCCACGCTTCGCCAGCAGCGCGAGGCCGAGCGATGAGGCTGCGCCGCAACCCGTACGGCAAGGCGTACGGGCTTGCCATCGTGACGTGGCTATACGTGATGTGGTCTTTGCTGCCCGTCCTGCTCGCAGTACGGATCTCACTCAACTCTGGAAAGAGCCGATCGGCGCTGCAGTCGATGTCGTTTCGTTGGTACTGGGGCGACACGACCGGCTCGATATGGCACGACGATGCGATGCAGTCAGCGCTGGTCAACACGCTCAAGTTGGCGGGGCTGTGCATGCTGATCACGACACCCCTCGGTTTGGCGATGGCGATCGGGCTCCACCGCTGGCGCGGAAAACTGTCCGCCGGCGCAAACGGCTTGATGCTGGTTCCGATCGTCACGCCGGAGTTGGTGTTCGGTGTCGCGCTGCTGCTTGTGTTCACGCAGTTGTACTCCGGGATTCCAGCGGGTCTACCGACGCAGTTGATCGGTCACGTCACCTTCACCGTTTCGTTCGTGGTGATCATCATTCGAAGCCGGCTTGCGGCAATCGGCGGCCAGTACGAGGAGGCCGCGCGCGACCTCGGAGCAAACCGGTTCCAGGCGCTACGACTGGTCCTGCTTCCGTTACTCGGTCCCGCAATATTCGCCAGCCTGATGGTCACGTTCGCAACATCGGTCGACGACTTCGTGATCTCGTCGTTCCTCTCGACCGGTGCCGGTACCGAAACTGTCCCGATCAAGATCTACTCGGGGGCCAAGGCTGGTTCGACTCCGGCCTTGAACGCGTTGGCGACCGTCATGTTGTTGTTCACCCTGACCGCCGTGGTGCTCGCCGGATTGGTGATGAAGCGGCTCCGCACACACGGCCCCGACGACAGCACCGCCAGCCTCACGAGTGTCACGATCTGAAGTCCCTACAGTTTGGACAATTATCGACTTACGGTCTGACAATTATCGACTTGTGGTCCGACAGACCTCGACTTAGAGCGTACGATGGCGATCATGAGTGCACCGATGATCCCGCGACCAAGCCTCGACCTGGTCGTTCGGGCGATGGGAGTGTTCAGGGTCGTCATCGTCAACGGGCCGCGCCAGGGTGGTAAGTCGACGCTGCTCGAACTCCTCCAGGAACGGCGTGGCGGCACCCGTATTACACTCGACGACCGCGATGTGCTCCGAGCCGCTCGAACAGATCCAGGAGGACTCGTTCACGACGCCTCATTTCCGCTCCTCATCGACGAGGTCCAACGCGGAGGCGACCCACTCATACTCGCGATCAAGGCCGACGTCGATCGGCACGGAGAGCAGGCCGGACGATATGTGCTTGCGGGTTCATCACGCTTCCTGACGGTGCCAGCGTTGACCGAATCATTGGCTGGGCGCGCTCGCATCATCGAACTCTGGCCACTCAGCCAGGCTGAACTCCAAGGCACGGTGCCAACTTTCATCGATGATCTGTTTCGGTCAACAACCGATTTGCGCACGTACAACCCCGACTCATGCTCACGTCGAGAGGTGCTCGAGCGAGTTGCGATCGGCGGGTTCCCCGCTGTTCGGAGAATTGGCGATCGGCGGGATCGTGATGACTGGTTCAGCGATTACCTCTCCACATTGCTGCTACGGGACCTGGCACAGTTGCGAGCACCGCGACGAGTCGTCGACCTGCCACGCCTACTGCGCTTGATCGCACATCGAACGTCTGGCGAACTTGTCATAGCGCCGATCGCCTCGGACCTCGGCCTGACAGCGGACACGGTAAAGGACTACCTCGGACTGTTCGAATCGATCTACTTCCACCACACGATCCCGGCCTGGACGCGCGGGGCGGTCGGAAGGGTCGTCCACCGACCGAAGTTGCATGTTGTCGACTCAGGTATTGCGTGTCACCTCCACGGCGTCGGTGTCGATCAACTCGCCCAACCCGGATCAACCGCAATCGGAGCGATCATGGAGTCTTTCGTCGCTGGCGAGATTCAGCGTCAAATTCCGTGGAGCGAACTCCGGCCGACGATGCACCATTACCGCGACAAGGCGCAGCGCGAGGTCGACCTGGTGCTGGAGTCGCGCGATGGACGTGTGTCGGCGATCGAGATCAAGGCTGCTCGAGACGTGGACGAGAGCGATTTCCGACACCTTCGCTGGTTGCGCGACGAACTGAAGGAACGATTCGTCAACGGGATCGTGCTACACCTCGGCGACCGCACGCTGCCTGCTGGGGATCGACTCACCAGCATGCCGATCTCCGCGCTGTGGTCCAGTTGATCCAGTCGAATCAGTCGTTGCCCACCCTCCCGACCAGCTACCTTGCCGCTGGTTCAGCTAGCCTGATGCCACTGCGTTCGTAGCTCAATGGATAGAGCATCTGCCTTCGGAGCAGACGGTTGGGAGTTCAAGTCTCTCCGGGCGCACTCGAAAATCTGGTGCTTGACCAGCATTGATATGATTCGAAGGCCTCTCGTTACGAGAGGCCTTCGGCCACTTTTCGGCCTATGTATCAG
>JANMTV010000320.1:0-2344 GCA_031390905.1 Ilumatobacteraceae bacterium
ATCTCGCAGATGGTAATTACGCTCGGTCTGTCGATCGCCTTCAAGAATCTGTTCTTGTGGCGGTTCGGTGGTCGCGACAAGCCGTACCTCAATTACACCAATCAGGTCGGCAAGCGGTTCGGACCTGTGGTGATGACTCAACGCGACTTCGTGATCACGATCCTTGCGATCATCGTGCTGGTCCTCGTAGCGATGACCCTGCAATACACCCGACTCGGTAAGGCCACTCGAGCGGTCAGCGACAACGTTGATCTAGCATCAGCGACGGGGATCAACTCTGCCAAGGTGATCCGGATCATATGGGTCGCCGGCGGCGCGTTGGCTGCGCTCGGCGGCGTGTTCCGCGGTCTCGATGAACAGGTTGGATGGGACATGGGTACAGCGCTGCTGTTCCTGATGTTCGCCGGCATCACGCTCGGCGGACTAGGCAGTGCGTACGGGGCACTCGTCGGCGGGTTCGTAATTGGGGTACTGGTCGAGATGTCGACGCTGTTCGGAGTTCCGACCGAACTGAAGAGGGTCCCCGCTCTGGTGATCCTGATTCTGATCCTGCTGATACGTCCGCAGGGCATCCTCGGGCGATCGCAGCGAGTGGGATAGGAGGCGAGATGGACATAGGTGCTGTTCTCGAGAACGCGTTGTTGCAGTTCATCGGACTCAACGCCTGCTATTACGCGATCGCCGCGATCGGACTCAACGTTCAGTTTGGCTACACGGGTTTGTTGAACTTCGGTCAAGCAGGGTTCATGGCTGCCGGTGCCTACGGGCTTGGTCAAACGGTGGCCGTGTTCGGCATCTCGCTGTGGTGGGGGATCGCGATTGGCATCGCCTATTCGGTGTTCCTCGGCTTGCTGATGGGGGTTCCAGCGCTTCGGTTGCGGGCCGACTACTTGGCGATCGTGACGATCGCTGCGGCCGAAATCGTGCGACTTGTCGTGAGATCGGTCTGGGCTCGGAGGGCGTTCAATGGCACCGATGGCCTCCAAGACTTCGCCAGTTCGTTCCAGGGCGTCGGCAGGAGTCTCGGACTACAACCGGCTGACTCCTATGGCTTCTGGATCTTCACGTTCTCCGGGCGCAATCTGTGGAACCTGATCGTCGGATGGTCGCTCGTGGCGATATTTGGCGTGATCGTGTGGTTACTGATGAAGAGCCCTTGGGGACGTGTGCTGAAGGCGATCCGCGAAGACGAAGACGCCGTGCGGAGCCTGGGCAAGAACGTGTATAGCTACAAGATGCAGTCGCTGATTCTCGGTGGCGTGATCGGAACGTTCGGCGGGATGATGTTGGCGCTCGGCAATGCCAATGTGCAGCCGGACAACTTCAGCCGCGACCTCACGTTCTATATTCTGACTGGGCTTGTCCTCGGAGGTGTCGCCAAGGTCACCGGCTCGATCGTGGGGCCGATGCTGTTCTGGGCGATTTACTCGTTCATCGATGGCCTCCTACGCGAACTCGTCGACAAACCGGTGCGGATTGGTGACTTCACGTTGCTGCAGACCACCGACATCGGCGCCGTCTCGTTCATGTTGATGGGCACGCTGCTGGTCGCTCTGATGGTGTTCCGTCCGCAAGGTCTGTTCGGCAACCGGAAGGAGATGGCCTTTGAAGGACGCTGATCAATCTCCGGCTCGCGATCTGACCGAGGCTGCGCTGGTGGCGCGCGCCGCCTTCGAAGGCGTTGCGCCGAGCCCTGGTGCACCGAAGCCCGATCCAATCCTTGTCGCCAGCAATGTGCGTCGCCATTTCGGCGGGATCATCGCTGTTGATGTCGCTCACCTCGAAGTTCAGCGAGGTTCGATCACGGCGTTGATCGGGCCGAACGGTGCGGGTAAGACGACGTTCTTCAATTTGATGACGGGGTTCGACAACCCTGATACCGGCGACTGGTCGTTCGACGGACGTTCGATGAACGGGGTTGCTCCCCACCGGATGGCCACGCTCGGCATGGTGCGGACGTTCCAGTTGACCAAGAGCTTGACGAAACTTCCGGTGATCGAGAACATGAAACTTGGCGCCACGGGACAGCGCGGCGAGAAATGGTGGAACGGACTATTTCCGGCCACCTGGAAGGCGCAGGAAGCCGAGATCGAACACCGCGCCGACATCTTGCTCGAGCGTTTCAACTTGCTTCATATGCGTGACGAATACGCGGGCGCACTCTCGGGTGGTCAACGCAAGCTGCTGGAAATGGCGCGAGCATTGATGACCAATCCGACGTTGGTGATGCTCGACGAACCGATGGCCGGAGTCAACCCGGCGCTCAAACAGAGCCTCAACGAGCACGTCAGAGGGTTACGCGACGAAGGGATGTCGGTGCTGTTCGTCGAGCACGACATGGATA
>JANMTV010000337.1:0-6792 GCA_031390905.1 Ilumatobacteraceae bacterium
GCCGGCTGTGCGGCGGGCAACGCCGCCAACAACTCGTCGGTCCCGGTGCGTTGTGGTCGCAGGGCGACGAGGTTGGTGGCGATGATCGTCATCCAGCCCAGCGGCACGAGCGCCAGCGCGGTGCCTGCCGAGACCTCTCGCCAGCGCGTCTCGCTCTCGGTGGCGGCGATCAGCATCAGCGGCGTCAGCAGCACCCCGGCGATGAATGCGGGATGGCGCAGCACGCGCCAGACGTCGGCGCGGGCGAGCGGGCGGACGACGCGCCAGTTGGTGTCCGCGCTCCAGCCGATTGGTCCGATGATCCCGGCGCCATCGGCGGCGGCGTTGCGGCGACTCAGGCCGCGGAACACCAGAAACACCACCGCCGCGATGACAAGCAGTTCCATGTTCTCACCGCCCCCGTCGAGCGGTGGCGATGTCTGATTCGTCCCCGACGGTTCGGCCGATCACCAATAGGTAGGCGTCCTCGAGGGCCGGTTCGGAGAGGGTGGCACCTGCTGGCGGGTCGCCGATCAGACGATGCTGACCAGAACCGGTGCGCCACGACAGGCGCGCACCAGGGTCGGCTTGGTCGGCGAGCCACACCCGCCCGCGGGCTTCATCGACGAGCGACTCGGGGGTGGCGTCGCGGAGGATTCGGCCACCGTCGATCACCACGACGCGCTGGCAGAGCGCTGTGACGTCGTCGGTCTGATGCGTCGACAGCAGCACGGTGTGGTGCTCGGCGACCGCCGAGACGGTCTCGCGGAACCGCAGCCGCTGCTCGGGATCGAGCCCAGAAGCGGGTTCGTCAAGCACGAGCAACTCAGGATTTCCGAGCAATGCTTGGGCGACGATCACCCGCCGTCGCATCCCGCCCGACAGAGCCTTGATTCGCTTGTGCGACACGTCGCCCAGGCCGACTTGGGCCAACACTCGGCGTACCTCGTCATGGCGGGCCCGCCGCTCGGTCATCTCCTTGAGGATCGCTATGTAGTCGACGAAGTCGAAGGGGGTGAGGTTGGCGTAGTAGCCGGGCTCCTGGGGGAAGTACCCGAGCCGACGCCGGATCGAGAGCCGCCCCCGAACCTCGGCCGGATCCTCGCCGAGTACCCGCACCGCACCGCCGTCGGGGGCGAGCACAGTGGCGACGATGCGCAAGAGCGTGGTCTTGCCCGCCCCGTTGGGGCCGAGCAGGCCGGTGACACCGCGCCCGAAGGCGACGGTGATGCTGTCAAGGGCCCGAGTCGCGCCGTAGGACTTGGTCACCTCGGTCAGCTCGACGGTGCTGGTTGTTGTTGTCGTTGGTGTTGTGGAACCGATACTCATGACGTCCTCCCGACATCGACTAAATCGAACGAATCGCGACGCAGCACCGCGACTGTGCCTGCCAAGAGCGACACGACCAGCAGTGTGAGTTGGCCAGCGGGACGGAATGCTGCGTACCCCTCGATGAGGTTGGCACTCGGCGCTCCCCTCACGGTGATCGTTGCGGCCAGCACCCACATTCCGCCGAGCATCCACGCCACGGCTCGTATGGGAAACCAGCTGGAGAGCGCGAGCGTGCTGGCGACGAGCCCGAACGATGGTAGGAGCCACAACACGGGCTCCCAGCCCTGCCGGGGCACGAGCAACGACGCCCCGGCGGCGACGGCGATCGTTGGGGTGAGAACCGCCAACGATCGCATCAAGAACAGTTTGAAACCCGGCGTCGGGACAGCAACAACAAGTTCGCGCAGCGGGTCGTGGCGGAACGTGATCGCCGCCGTAACCCCCGCAAGTGGCAGCAACGGTGCGGCGACAAGGAACATGAACACGGTGCGCTCCGAGCTACTGAATAGGTCGGCGGCGCCGACGATCAGAAGGGCAACGGCGACCCCCGTGAGCCAGGTGCCGCGCTCGGACGGCGTGACCGCCAGCACTCGGATGAGGTGCTCGGATACCCCGATGCGCTCCAGCAGCCGCTCCATGGGATTGAGTCGCGGTTGGTCCACGCGAGCGGTGATGGCGGCGAGGTTGCGGGCGAGCCGATCGGGCACAGCAAGGTGTGCGATGGCGGCGCGGCACGACGGGCAGGTCATCAGGTGTGCCTCGACCGATGCCGCCGGTGCCCGTCCCAGCGTGCCGGTGACGTAGCCGGTGAGCACCTCGGGATCGATATGCCATGTCGAGTTTGGGGTCGGGTTTGGGCTCATGCCAGTGCCTCTCTCATCTGGGCCCGGGCGCGGGCGGAACGGCTTTTCACGGTGCCGGTCGGGATTCGTAGCAGCCGGGCCGCCTCGCGGGTACTGAGCCCGTCGAGCACAGTGGCCTGCACGACCGACAAGAGTTCAGGTGAGAGCCGGTCGAGGGCACCGCCGAGCTCGCCAGCGTGGAGGCCGGCGAGCACCTCGTCCTCGGCGGACACCACAATCGTTTCTGCCGCCGCCAGATAGGCGATGGTCGGTCGACGCCGGAGCTGATCGATCAGTCGTCGCACGGCAATGCCCCATAACCAAGCGGCCACCACTCCCGAGCCGCGGTATCCCGCTGGCTTGCGCCACACCGCCACGAACGTGTCCTGCAACGCTTGGTCGACGAGGTCTGCGTCGCCGCAGCGATGGGTGAGTCGGGCGGTCAGCCACGCCGCGTGACGGTGGTACAGCACATTCAGGGCACCCTGGTCGTGCTCGCCGATCGCTACGAGCAGGATCTCATCGCTTCGTTGGTCACCCATTCGCACTCACCACCCAATTGTCGTAACACGGGGGTCGATCGGTTCACGAACGGATTCGTGACGGCAGATTCTCGGCAATCGATCAGGCGAGGCTGACCAGGTCGAGCCATCCGGCGTTGAAGTAGTCGACGTCACCGTCCGGCATCAACAACACCTTGGTCGGTTCCAACTCCATCACGAAATCGGTGTCGTGACTAACGAAGATGATCGAGCCCTTCCACGCCTTCAAGGCGTCGGCCACCGCCTGACGAGAAGCCGGGTCGAGGTTGTTGGTTGGTTCATCGAGCAGCAGCAGGTTGTTGCGGCCGACCATCAGCATCGCCAATGCCAACTTCGTCTTCTCGCCGCCTGACAACGTTCCGGAATCCTGGAACACCTTCTCACCCGACAGTCCGAACATCCCGAGTAGTCCACGCAACTCGGTTTCTGTGAGATTCACCCCGGGTGGCACAGCCACCCGAATGTTGTCGAGCAACGACCTGTTCGTGTCGAGGTTGTCGTGCTCCTGAGCGTAATAGCCGACGGCCACCTGATAGCCGAACTCGAAGTGTCCGAGATCGGCAGCGGTCTCTCCGGCCAGTATCCGTAACAAGCTGGTCTTGCCGGCACCATTCAGACCGAGCACGAGCAGGCGCTCACCGCGTCCGAGGTCGAAGGCGACGTCCTCGAATACGGGCGGGCCGCCGTATCCCTTGCACATCTGGGTCGCTCGCACAACTGTCTGTCCGCACGGAGGCGGGTCGGGGAATCGAACTGTAATCGCCTTACCGCCCTTGGGGGCATGGACACGGTCCACTTCGAGGCGGGCGATCCGCTTTTCCATGTTGTGCGCCATCGCAGCCTTTGTGGCTTTGGCACCGAAGCGGTCGACCACTGTTTGCATCCGGGCGATCTCTTTGGATTGTGCGGCCGCCTGTTTCAGCAGCCTGCGTTCATCCTCGGCGCGGGCTGCGACGTACTGGCTGTACGTGCCCTTGTATTCAACGACAGTGCCGACAGCAGTCTCGGTCGGACGGTCGAGGTGGAGCACACGCGTGATCGCCTCGTCGAGCAGTTCGAGGTCGTGGCTGATCACCAACAGGGCACCTTTGTACTGGCGCATGTAGTTGAGCAGCCACATTTTGGCGTCGATGTCGAGGTGGTTGGTCGGCTCGTCGAGGCACAGCACATCGCTCCCGGCGAACAGGATCCGGGCCAGCTCGACTCGCCGCCGCTCGCCACCCGACAGCACGCCGATCGGCAACTCGATCCGATCCTCACCGAGCCCGAGCCCGGCCGCCAGCGCACGCGCCTCGCTCTCGGCCCCATACCCACCGTTGACCCTGAAGTTCTCCTCGGCGCGGCTGTAGCGGGCGATATTGCGCTCGGTTGGGTCCTGCTCGAGTGCGATTCGAAGCTTCTCGATGCGAATCGTCTCTTCATCGATTCCACGCCCAGACAGCACGTGTGTGACCGCTGTCCGACCGTCGAGTACGCCCTCGATACGCGGGTCCTGGGGGAGGTAGCCGAAGCCTCCCCTGCGAACCACGGTGCCGGACTTTGGGTCGACGGCACCACCGAGCACCCGGAACATCGACGTCTTGCCAGCTCCGTTGCGGCCGACGATCCCGACTTTGTCGCGTGGCATGACCGTGAAGGTGGCGCCGTCGACGACGAGTCGACCGCCTACTTCAACGGAGAGAGCCTGGGCCTGGAGCACCGCACAAGGCTACGGTGGGAAACGATGAGGGCGATGGTGACATCTATCCGGGCACCGCTTCCGGCGCTGGCGGCACCGATCGCCTGCGGCTGCTGCCTGCTGGCCGGCGTCACGTATATCGGTCTCAACAATCCGTCAGATGGTGGCGTGTTCCTACCCTGTCCGTTCCGCACGCTGACGGGATGGTGGTGCCCAGGTTGCGGCCTGACTCGCGCCACACATCACCTGGTCAACGGCAACGTGATGCAGGCGCTGCATTTCAACATGTTCGTGGTCGTGATCCTGGCGGCGATCGTTGGGTCGTGGTTGTCGTGGTTACTGATCACCGCCGGGCGATCAGTGAATGCGATCAAACGGCTGCCCAGTTGGGCATATTGGGTTGCCGGGGCGACAATCCTCACGTTCACCGTGGTCCGCAACCTCCCAGGCGTGACCGGATTGCGCGGGTAAACCGCAGTTATCCGACGGACGATCCGGAATCTGAGGCACGCGCATCGTCGGTGAACAGCGCCTTCAAGCAGACGGCATCATCGGCGTCGGGTGCCTCGCCGAGTGCCTGCGCGGTCGCCACCGCGAGGTGGGTCCGACCCTCATCTGAGAGATGCAGACCGTCACTCGCAAGCAGTTCCGGACTCTCAGCCGTGAGCTGCGCCCAATCGACCACGACTACGTCAGGGTGGGTCCGCGGGAGCGCCCGAATCATTCGATTCAATGCGGTCAGACCGTTGTCGACCTCGGTCAACGTATAGACCAGCGTGGGACGAGGTGACAGACGTTCTATGTACTCAGTGAGGTCGTTGGTAAACGCGCCGAGATCACCATCGAAGTTGTTGCCGAGAAAGATCGCCGCCGCGTCCCATTCCGGAGCGTCACTCTTCTCAAGTCGTTCATCGAGCACTTCGTCGCCAAATCCGATCTGCTGACTCTCCTCCGCCTCGACCGCGACTGACCAGCCCTGTTCGCCGAGCACGTCACACATCTGCCCGCCGAATCGCTCGGCGGTCGAGGCCAGTAACGAGTCACCGATCATCAAGAGTCGATTCCCGAGCACACGGTCGCCGATCGGGTCTGGCGGTTCGGTCGTGGTGGTCGGGCGGGTGGTCGGGCGGGCGGCGGTGGTCGGCGGAGCGGGAGTGGTCGGCGGGCTGGGCGGATCGGTTGCACCGCTCAGCGGCCCAGGCATACCCGTCAGCGCAATCGTCGGGGAAACAGCCGAGACGACGGGGTCAGCGGTCTCGCTGCTCGCCCCGCACGCCCCAACCACAGCAACGATGACGATGACCATGAGCGCCCGGAGGCAACCGCGTGGCGAGGTGGCTCGGATATTCACCTCGCTGTTGAATCCGATGTCGAGGAACTCAGTTGCAGATCAGCGGTTGCGCAACGAGTCGCGGATCTCGGTCAGCAAATCCACTTCCGACGGCCCGGCATCTTCTTCCACTGCCGGCTTCATCTTGTCGTATGCCTGCAAGATCAGGAACAGGATGAACGCCACAACGACAAAACTGATCAATGCATCGATGACGAGTCCGATGCTGATTCGTGCGGCACCGATGTTGAACCCAATACTTGAGTAGTCGGACTTGTCGAAGATCGCCGAGACAATCGGAAGGACCACACCCTTCAGCAGCGCGTCGACGATCTTGGCGAAATACAGCGCCATGATCAGCCCGACAGCGATCGTGACAATGTCACCCTGTTGCAGGAAGCCCTTGAACTCATCGAGCATTTTCTTCATAACAGTTTCGTTCCCCTTACGGATCGAGTACCCCCTGGGGTGACAGTCAAGCACACTCGCCACGCGGCATCGAAACAACTACGGTGACTCGCCGATGACCGAATATCCTTCGAATCCCGACGACCACGAATTGTTCGACCGAATCGATGCGTTGCGCGTGCTTCGGGCGAGTTCGCCGGAGGAGAAGGGTCGACTGCTCGAGGAGATCGGCGGACCGGGCAAGGTCGAGCAGGAGATCGTCAACGAACTCTCGAAGATCAAGCCGTTGTGGCAGCCTGCCAAGTTCGGGGAGGCACACCGGATGGCAATCCGTTCGTTGGAGGTGCTCGATCGCAACGGCGTCCGCTCAGCTCCGATGCCAAGACTATTTGGACCGCTCAGACCAGTTGTCGGATTGCTGGTTCAACTCGTGACGCGTTGGATCGTGCGTGGCTATCAAAACAACCTCGGCACCGACATCCGCAAACTGTACGAGCGGCGCGAAGCCAACAGCGTCTGGGGCAGTGAGGAACATGTGATCCTGCGGAGGGCGCGGATCAACGCCGTTCAGGTTGAACAAGGTTTGAAGTCGAACCCGGTCGGCGTCCCTGCGTTCCTACTCGGCGGTGCCGTGCTCTCCGGTCTATTTTCGGCGATCGGGAGGGGAACGACCAGAGCGGT
>JANMTV010000396.1:0-4868 GCA_031390905.1 Ilumatobacteraceae bacterium
TTGTACGGCGGCTCCGCCGATCCGCGCTGGCACGAATGCGGTCACGGCACGGCATTCCGTTCGTCGCGCGCCAACGACGTCGTCTATGTGATCGCGTCGTTCATGTTGTTTCGTGGCGCGACGGTCTGGCGTTGGTCGCACTATCGCCACCACACCGACACGATCATCGTCGGCCGCGACGCCGAGATTGTCGTCCAGCGTCCACCCAGCGTTTGGCGTACCGCGTTCATGTACACGCACATCCAGGGTGGCTCGTTGATGTTCTGGCGACTGGTCAAGCATGCGTTCGGCCACATCGACGACGACGCCCGCAGCTTCGTGCCCGAAAACGAACTCGGCAAGGTGAAATGGGAGTCGCGGGTCTCCGTCGGAATCGTTGCTGCTGTTGCCGTGTGGTCGGTGGTGATCGGCTCGATCGCTCCGCTTCTATTCATCGGATTGCCATCGATCTATGGCGCCTGGCTGATGGTCTTCTTCGGCATCACGCAACACGCAGGTATGCGGGAGGACGTGCTCGACCATCGGCTCAACACGCGCACGGTGTACATGAATCCGATCCTGCGGTTCCTGTACCTCAACATGAACTACCACATCGAACATCACATCTTCCCGAGCGTGCCGTATTACGCGTTGCCAGCGCTGCATTCCGAAATCAAGGGGCAACTTGCGCCTCCGCTTCGAAATACATGGGCGGCGTATCGCGAGATTTGGTCGACGATGTGGCAACAGCAACACGATGTCACCTACGAACTTTCGAAGGCGCTGCCGGCGTCGCAGGCAGCCCGGCACCAAATTGATGTCGGTGAACGCAACTGGGTCCATGGCCGCGATGGAACGGTTGATCTTGGTGCTGTCAATTCTGTCGCACTCCATGAGATCCGACGTATCGATGTAGATCAGCGCTCTTTCGTGTTATGCGGGTTGGATGATGGCAGTGTCGCTTTGCTCGACGGAATCTGCACCCACGCCCAGGTTCATCTGTGTGACGGCGCGATCGTCGATGGCACGATCGAGTGTCCGAAACACAATGGACGATTCGACCTGCAGACAGGGGCACCGGTCCGCAAGCCCGTTCGCGTACCGCTGGCGACGTACGACGTCAATGTGGTCGGCGGTCGACTGGTCTCGACATTGATCGCCAGGCCGCTCGTCGAGTCCGAGTCCGAGTCCGAGTCCGAGTCCGAGTCCGATCAACACAGGAGCACGTCATGACAGAATTCTTCGACACCGTCGAGCAGATCCAGTTCAAAGGTCCAGAGTCAGACAACCCGATGGCGTTTCGGTGGTACGACGCTGATCGGGTCGTCGCCGGCAAATCGATGCGGGATCATTTGCGTTTTGCAGTGTGCTACTGGCATAGCTTCAACTGGAACGGCTTCGACATTTTCGGTGAAGCCACGATGGATCGTCCATGGCTGTCGGCCGACGTGGATCCGATCGAGGCGGCTGAACGCAAGATGGCCGCGGCGTTTGAGTTCTTCGAGAAATTGGGTGCTCCATTCTGGTGCTTTCACGATTTCGATATCGCCCCAGAAGGATCCTCGTTCGCCGAGGGGGCAGCAAACCTCGATCACATGATCGACCTGGCGGCTGGCTACCAAGAGCGAACCGGCGTCGAGTTGCTCTGGGGAACAGCGAAACTTTTCGCCAACAAGCGCTTCATGGGCGGCGCAGCAACAAACCCCGACCCGGAAGTGTTCGCCTATGCAGCGGCACAGGTGGCGCACTGTATGAGCGCCACCAACAAGCTCGGTGGCCACAACTACGTGTTGTGGGGAGGGCGCGAGGGCTATGACACCCTGCTGCACACCGACATGAAACGCGAAATAGATCAACTGGGTCGCTTCTTGAACATGGTTGTCGATCACAAGTACGCAATCGGGTTCGACGGCACGATCCTGTTGGAGCCCAAGCCATTCGAGCCGACGAAACACCAGTACGACTACGACGTCGCCACGGTGCACGCGTTTCTCCAGAAGTACGGTTTGACCGACGAGATCAAGGTCAACATCGAGGTCAACCACGCAACGTTGTCGGGCCATGACTTCGCGCACGAGATCGCCACAGCATTCAACGCCGGGATCTTCGGGTCGATCGACGCCAACTCCGGTGACGATCGATTGGGTTGGGACCTCGACCGATTCCCCGTGAGCGTGGAGCACATGACGCTCGGCATGCTCGAGATCCTGCGTGGAGGCGGTTTCACATCAGGCGGGTTGAACTTCGATTCCAAGTTGCGTCGTCAATCGATTGCACGCGACGACCTGTTCATCGGCCACATCGGCGGCATGGACACGATGGCGCGAGCGCTTGTGGCGGCGGCGTCGATCATCGAGGGTGGCGAACTCGACGGGTTCGTGACCGATCGTTACGCCGGCTGGAGCGGTGAACTGGGGCGGTCAATCTTGACCGGCGGCGCGTCACTCGCCGAACTTCACGCGAGGGCGGCCACGGCGCCTGAACCGCAACCAACATCCGGACGACAAGAGATGTTGGAGAACCTCGTCGCCCGTCACATCGAACGAGCGCGCTGACTCGTGGCGCTCGTCGTCGGGATCGATTCGTCGACGCAGTCGACCAAGGTCGAGGCACGCGACCTGGAGACAGGAGCGGTCGTTGCCACCGGTGCGGCACGTCATCCTGATACTCAGCCGCCGGTGTCCGAACAAGACCCGCGGGCGTGGTGGTCGGCTCTCGTCAAGGCGTTTGCTCAACTCGGTGAGCACCGCCGCGACGTCGTGGCGATCTCGGTCGCCGGGCAACAGCATGGGTTGGTGTTGCTCGACGCGCTTGGCGACCCAGCCCGTCCCGCCAAGCTCTGGAACGACACGACCTCGTCACCTCAGGCCGATGCACTGGTCGCCGCGTTGGGTGCCGAACGGTGGGCGACAGCAGCCGGCAGCGTTCCCGTTGCGGCATTCACGGTTACGAAACTGGCGTGGGTGGCCGAGCACGAACCCGGGGTGCTTGACCGCGTCGCCAAGGTGATGCTCCCGCATGACTATCTGACGTGGAGGTTGTGCGGCGCGCATGTCACCGATCGGGGCGACGCTTCCGGGACAGGATGGTTCAATCCCCAGAGCGGCGAGTATTTGCCTGACATGCTCGCTCGGTCGGTGCCCGGCGGGTCTGATTGGCAAGCCAGGCTCCCGCTGGTGCTCGGGCCGGATGTGGTCGCCGGCACGGTGACGCTCTCGGCCGCCGCTGAACTCGGCCTGTCTGGTGAGGTGCTCGTCGGGCCAGGCACGGGCGACAACATGGGAGCCGCGCTGGGGCTCGGCTTGCGTTCAGGTGACGTCGCGATTTCGCTCGGCACGTCAGGCACCGTGTTTGCCGTCTCTGACACACCGACCGCCGACGTCAGCGGTGCGGTTGCCGGATTCGCCAGCGCCAGCGGTAACTACCTTCCGTTGGTCTGCACACTCAACGCCACCAAAGTCACCGATCGAGTGGCGGCCTGGTTGGGAACTGACGCTTCCGGCCTGGCTCAACTGGCGCTCGCCGGTTCGGAACAACCGGGCACGCCGGTACTCATCCCGTACTTCGACGGCGAACGCACCCCGAACCGTCCGGACGCGACCGGCCTGTTCGCCGGGCTGACGAATCTGACGACACGCGAACAGTTGGCGCTGGCCGCTCACGATGGCGTGTTGTGCGGCCTGCTCGACGGCCTCGATGCGCTTCGCGCAGTCGGCGCTTCCGTCGATGGTCGCCTGTTCCTGGTCGGTGGTGGCTCGCGTTCGGCCGCTTATCGCCAACGCTGCGCCGATCTGACGGGTCACGACGTGATCATCCCCCACACCGACGAAACTGTCGCAACCGGTGCAGCGGTGCAAGCAGCCGTGGTGTCATCGGGCGGTTCGATCGACACGGTGACTCAGCGTTGGCAACTCGGTGTTGGCGTGACCGCAGCCCCTACCTCCGACGCGTCGGGTGTGCGGGTCCACTACGCGCTGGCGCGCGATCGTTACGCTTCGCGTTAATCGCCTGGTCGAACCCCGACCAGTCTGTTTCAAAGGGGACTGTCATGGATTATCCCGCACAACTCGATGTTCAAACACCTGACAAGCTGGCGAACTGGCGAGCGATCGGGCAAGTGATCATGGCGATCCCGCATCTGATCGTCAGTTACGTGATCACACTGGTGGCCGAGGTATGTGCGGTGATCGCATGGTTCGCGATCCTGTTCACCGGCAAACTTCCCGAGGGCCTCTCGAACTTGATCTGCATGTCGTTGCGGTATCAGACTCGCACCCAGGCGTTTGTCGGCTTCCTCCATGACCAGTATCCGCCGTTCGAGTTCTCCTCGACTCCGGCCGACCCGGGTGGCACCCCGGTCCGAGTCGACTTCCAACCGACGTTGGAGGGTCGCAACCGGCTCTCGTGTGCGCTCCGGATTCTCTGGTTGATCCCGGCCGCTGTGGTCACGGCGCTGATCGGAATTGTTGGGGCGATCTGCTGGATTGTCGCCTTCTTCGCCGTGCTGTTCACTGGCAAGTGGCCTGCCGGGCTCCACAGCTGGGTGATGAAGAGCATGCGGGCATCGCTTCGATTGAACGCCTACGCCTTCCTGCTGACCGACGTGTATCCGCCGCTCAGTTTCGATTGACGTCGGCTGCCAGATCTCAGGAGGCGGCGGACAGGATGGCGTGTTGGACCCGGCCGTCGTGGTGCACGAAGGCCGCGATCTGCCCGTGTTCGAGCACCACGACGATGGCGTGTCCGTACTCGTTGGCTGAGGCCTTGAGCACCACCCCGTCGCGGTCTACTACCGATCGAATCTCACCGAGGTCAGCCGGGGCGAGAACCCCAATCCGAAGCAATGCCAGGTCCAGATCGCGATCCGACCCAGAGGCGGCATGCCGCAG
>JANMTV010000022.1:0-4046 GCA_031390905.1 Ilumatobacteraceae bacterium
GATCGTGTAGTCGCCGGTTTCGAACCAACTCCTCGGAACGTCGGCTGATGGACCGCGCACATACCCCATCCCGATCGAGGCGCCGATCGTGTGCCCGTACATCGCCGACGTCAAGTGGCCGACGCAGGCGCCATCGCGAAATATCGGTTCGCCATGGAGCAACAGCGGGCGGTGATGGCGACCGGGCCGATGTCGTTGACGTCGGGATTCGAGGACGTGTATCGCCGCGAGTATCCCGGCTTGGTGGCGGTGGCGACGGCGCTCACCGGTGATGTCCGCGATGGCGAGGATGTTGTGCAGGACACGATGGTGAAGGCATTTGTGCGTTGGGATGCGGTCGATCAGTTGGAGCGGCCGGGGGCGTGGTGTCATCGGGTGCTGTTGAATGCGTGTCGGTCGCGAGGGCGGCGGCGGCGGACGCAGGCACGTTTCTGGGGGCGCGCACGTCGCGAGGAGCGGTCGATCGCTGAGCCGTCGGCGGAGGTGATCGTGTTCTGGGGGTTGGTGCGCGAGTTGCCGTCGCGGCCGCGTGTGGCGGTGACGTTGCATTTCGCGGGTGAGCGTACGATGGCTGAGATCGCGTCGATCTTGGAGGTGCCGGAAGGCACTGTTCGTTCGGACATCGCCCGTGCACGGGTCATGATCAGCGCAGCGCTGAGGAGCCGACCATGAGCACCGCCGGAGACCTGCCTGGGCTGCCCGGGAGTGAGCTGGATGGCGATGACGATGCAGTGTTCGACGAGCTTGCTCGTCGGGCCGGGGCGGCGCTGCGTCGCCCGGCACCCGCCGACGGGGTGCGCGCGATCGCCGCCGGGCAGCGCCGCCAGCAAGCACTCAAGGCGAGCGTTGTCGGCGGGGTCGCTGTGGCGCTGCTGATCACTGGGCTGGTGATCGTCTCCACTCGCGACGACCCTGACCGATTGCCGCCTGTCGATTCGGTACTGGCAACCATCCCAACGCCGACGGCCCCAGCGCCGATGACGACTTCGTCGGTCCCGGTCGATTCGGTACCGGCAACCATCCCAACGTCGACGCCGAACACGTTGCCGCCGACGGTTCCGACGCCACTGGCTGCCGTCCCATCGCTGTGGGTGGAACTCGAGCCGGGCGCGACCGCACCGCTTCCTCCCGCGCCGATCCCCGCGCACAACGGCTCGACCTTGGTGTGGACCGGCACCGAGTTGATCGTTTGGGGCGGCATCGCGGACGACCAACCGTGCTGCTCCGACTCGCAAGACGGTGCGGCGTTCGACCCAGCGGCCGGGACGTGGCGACAGATCGCCCCGCCGCCAGACGGAGTCCGGTCCGGCACGTTGCTGTCGCCCGCCGGGGTCAGGACCGGCGAAGGGGTCAGCTCCGCCGTGGTGCTGTGGACCGGCACCGAGATGCTCGTGTGGGGCGACGGGACTCCCGACACCGCGAGCGCGGCCTACGACCCGGCGAACGACACATGGCGGTTGATCGCCGACCCACCCAACCCCGGCTCGGCGGCCTTTTGGATCGGTGAGGCGGCGGTGTTCCTGGGAGATCCGAGTCTCAGTTCGTCCAGCTTTGCGTACGACCAGGCGACGGACGAGTGGCGCCCCCTCGCCGACGGCCCGTGGGGGCTTCCCGCGGTGTGGACCGGCACGACGATCATCACCGTGACCGACACCGAGTTCACCGGCCCCCGCCTTAGCGGCTACGACCCGGCGACAGACACGTGGCGGCTTCTCGAAGAGTTGGACTTCGGGGAGCAGCCGGTGGTCATCCCCGGCCGCGGCGGCGCGGCGGCCACCGTGGCATTCCTGCCCGGCGAGCCGGGCACCCCGGTCGAGCTGCTCGACGACCGCGGCACCACGATCGACGAGTTGGCGGGTCGGCCGCCAGAGTTTGTGTCGACGTGCCTGAAACCCCCTGGCAACACCGGCTGTATCTTGACCAGCATGGATGCGGTTTCGGTCGGCGGCGAGGTGCTGTTCTGGTACAGCGGATCCGGTTGGTCGTTCGACCTGGAAGCGCAGACGTGGCGGTCGTTCCCGCTCGACGGGCGCCAACCAATCTGGGACGGGACCGAAGTCGTCGCGGCAGGCGACCTGCTGTTCGCCTGGGGAGCCGACCGAGACGGCCTCGTCTACCGTGCGGCTACGCCGGGGTGATCTTGGCGAGGATGCCGCCGCCGGCCGTGTCGCCGGGAGCAACCCTGATCTCGGCGACCGTGCCAGCCACGTCGGCGTTGATCTGGTACTCCATTTGATCGCCTCGAGCACCACGACACCCTCGCCGATCTCGACTTGTTGGCCGACCTGCACGAGCACCTTCACGATCGTGCGGTGCAGCGGGCCCGTTCACGTCGCCCGAGCCGGTACCCCCGCCACTGAGTGGGCGCCCGATCACCCATGTTCGTCGCCCCGGCGCCGGCACCGGCTGACTCTGACTCGTCCGCCCCTCTACGGCCGAAATAGTTCAACGCACTAAACTGTCTGCGAAGGTTGGCCTGAGCTGCCGCGGCTGACTCCATGCTTGCCGACAGCGGACGCGAATGCCTGATCACCGTCGCCGCACACCACGGCGTCCTCGACGAACTCACCGAGCGCCGCCGTTGCGAACCGTTGGCGAGCAATCGGCTTCTTCGGAATCTGGGGTTTCGGGGTCGCTGTATTACCTTGCGTTCGCCAGCCGGCGGGATGATTTCATCGGAATCAACGAGTTGTGGTCGACGGCCGCGTCCATCATCGTCGTCTCGGTGATCGTCCACGCTGTGACGGCAACACCGGTCAAGTAGAAGCTCGATCTGCGCCGCGCCCGCCAGCGAGCACGACTGCGCCCAACCCGGCGTTCGGCACAGGTTTCGTTCCCGGTTGTTTCGGGAACGAAACCTAGCAACATCGATGAAAGCGAGTGCGCATGGCAGGTGTAGCGGTGATCACGGAGGCATGCATAGGAACCAAGGATCGAGCCTGTGTGGATGTCTGTCCGGTGCAATGCATTTACGAGTACCAGTCTGACAGTGGGTTACTCGTGTCCGAGGAGGTCGCCGGTAGCGGAACGGTCGAGAACAGTCACACGGCGAACCCTGATGCGATCGCGATCTTTGGGGCCGAAACGCTCTATGTGAATCTCGACGAGTGCACGTCGTGCACTGCGTGCTACGAGCCGGACGTTTGCCCGGTGGGAGCGATCTACTCCGAAGAGCACGTGCCAGATGGAACCGAAGGTGCGAAGTACAACAAATCCGACCCACATGCCGGCCACGACCATCGCTACTTCATACAACTCAGCCGAGACGTCTTCGCAGACTGAGAACACCTGCCGCCATGCCACGATTCGCATCGGGCATGGCGGCAGTCAAACGTGCTCCACGAGCGACGGCTCTGAAGTGAACGTCGGCGCTGACTTGTCGACGCTCGACGTTGTCGTGAACTCCGTGGACCTGTGTGCGGCTTCCGGTTGCGACGCCCAGCCGCAATCGCCACGACGCCCACGGTCAGGGCCAGGGCCAGGGCCAGGGCCAGGGCCAGGGCCGATCATCACCCACGGTCGCGTGATCAACGACCGGCGACGACGATGAGGCGTCAGGTCCGCCAAGTCAGGAAGCTCGGTGAGCGGTCTCGATCATCGAATGAACATGATCGGAGAGCGAATGGGCTTGATCCGACAATGTGTGGCGTGACGGAAGGGACGCAAGGTTGGTGATCGGCAGCATGGTCACGCAACTCCCACGAACCAGGCGTCCTTTGTCGCATCGACCCAGCCGGTTGAATCGCTCGCCCACGTTTTCCCATACCAACACGTCGGGCAAGCGCCCCTCGACCTTGAACACCGGCTCTGGGCACGTCGACCATGGGCACGCAATGGGCATCCCATGGGCACGAACCACCGAAAACGCAGATCAACGGCCCTAAGGGCCGCCGGCGGCGATCGCGGACGAAGGCTTTCGTCTGGCGAGACCTCGACGCCGACCTGTTCCGTTTCACCACCACCGATCTACGCGAGCTCCACGTCGGTCTTATGACGGCGTTCGCGGCCCCGGCGGTGGTGTCCCCGCGCTCGACATCGATCAGGTT
>JANMTV010000067.1:0-3507 GCA_031390905.1 Ilumatobacteraceae bacterium
CCCTCCCGGTGGGGAGGGTCGTAAAGGCGCACACGCCGGGTATGAGGCGTGTGCGCTACGGAAGTACCAGAAGGATTGCTGTCTTGACGGTCTTTGGCATCGTCTCGCCATTATATCTCCCAAGCACACCGCACATGCAAACGTCATCTCAGCCGGCCCAACCATGATCCCGGCCCACATCGATCCGGAACTGCTCTCGGAGGCCCTGGCGGCCGCCCGGCGGGCGTTGCGTCGCATGGACGATAAGGACATTCCGGCCAGGCTTCGGGATATCGCCAGCCGATCCGGCCGATTGCCGACCCCCTTCACCAAACGACTGCTGGCGGAACTGGACGCCTCGGATTGGCTGCGGGCCGAGGCCAAGGCCGAGATTCCTGAACCCGAAGACGCCTCCCAGGAGTCCGCCTCCTTCCTGTTCCTGGCCCGGCCGGAGGGCTGGGTCGAACGGATCGAAGCCCTTGTCGGCGGCTACCGAGAAGCAGTCGAGCGGTCGGAGATCAAACGGTTGGAAACCGAGTTGCGCAGGTCGGTTGCCAAAGCCGGAAGGCTCGAACAGAAACTGGACCAGGCGGAGCGGAAAGAACAGGAGGCGGCGGGCGGTATCGAGGAACGCCTGGCCGCGGCGGCCGTGGCCCAGCGCCGTTCCCAGGCCAAGTTGAAGTCAACCCGCGAAGCTCTGACCGGTCAGGTCTCCGTAGCCGCCGAGGAAGTGAGTCGTCTGGCGGCCGAGAACGCCGACCTTCGCCAGAAGCTGGAGGCGTCCAGGGCGGGCCGGGGCAAGTCGGCTGCGTCCCCCAAGCCACCCAAGATCGAAGCGGCCTGGTCGCTCGACAAACCCAGCGCTCTCGCCCGTCACCTCGACGACATCATCCAGGCCCTGGCGGTGGCGCCGGCCAAGTCCGTCAAGCCCACCCCGGCCGCGAAACCGACCCGCCTGTCGGGCTTACCTGCCGGGGTGTCTCCCGATCGGGCTGAGGCGATCGTCTGGCTCCTGGGTCTGCCCGGCCTGGTGCACGTTGCCATTGACGGCTGGAATGCTGCCCATTTGATCAAGTCGCCTCCGGTGCCTGCCACTCGCAACCGGATCATCGAGGCTGCTCGCCGTCTCATGCTCGCCTCGGCCGGGAAGAGGCGAGTGACCGCCGTTTTCGACTCGAGTCAGGTCGGGGAGTCCTTCTCGGCCGACGATGTCGTGGTGACGTTCGTTGCTTCCGCCGATGAGGAGTTGATCAAGATGTCGAAGCGGGACGCCACCGGCCTGGTGGTGATCACCTCGGATCGCCGCGTGCGTGAAGCCGTCGAGAACGCAGGTGCGGTCGGCCTCTGGTCAGAGGCATTGATCGAATGGCTGAAGACGGGTGGTCGCACGTTTCGATCGTGACTTGGCCGAGCCTGATCGATCCGGGCCGATTGGCTTCGGGTCGCCAGCGGTCGTAGCTTCCGACTGTGATGTCGGCACTGCCACGGGTCGTGATCGTCGGTGGGGGATTCGCCGGATCCGCCTTAGCCCGCCAGCTTGGTCCGCGAGCCTCGGTGACCGTCGTCTCCGTGGACAACTTCCTTCTGTTCACGCCCATGCTGGCGGAGGCCGCCGTGGGCGATGTCGATCCCCGGCACATCGTCACTCCGATTCGACAGCTCGCTCCCCACGCGGCGCTGGTGCAGGGTGAGGTGATCTCCATCGATGCTGAAAGGAAAGGGGTCACCGTCCAACCGGTATTCGGGGCGGGTCCGGTCACGGTTGAGGGGGACGTCCTCGTCATCGCACTTGGCTCGGTCCCGCACACCTATGGAGTGGCCGGGGTAGATGAGCATGCCCTCGGGTTCAAGGCGATATCCGACGCCCTGCGGGTTCGAAACCGGGTGCTGGCCCTTCTCGAAGGCGCTTCTCTTGACCGCGACCCCTGGCTGACCAAGCTGGCGGTCGTCGGGGCCGGATACTCGGGCGCAGAGTTGGCTGCCGCTCTCGGCGACTTCGTTCGAGAGGCCTCGAGGCGCTTCTATCGAGATGCCCCGACCCCGCAGGTGACCCTGGTCGATGCAGTCGAGCGGGTCACTCCGGCATTGTCAGAGGCCCTCTCGGCTTCGGCCGCCCGGGCGTTGAAATCGCGCGGCGTCGCCCTCGCACTCGGATCGGCCGTTGCTGAGGTGACCGGACGTGGGGTCAGGCTCGCCAACGGTGAGTTGATCGAGGCCGCCACGGTTATCTGGGCCGCCGGAATCCGCCCTCATCCACTGGTGGCTGAGATTGGCCTGCCAACGGTCAAGGGCAAGCTGGTCGTCGACGGCCACATGCGAGCCGCCCCCGGGGTCTATGCAGTAGGTGACGCGGCGCTGGTCCCGTCGGGTGGTGGGTTGATGTCGCCTCCGACCGCCCAGTTCGCCCTGCGCCAAGGCCGCTATCTCGGCCGTCACCTGCTGGCTCTCGAGCGGGGAGATACCGTTGTGCCCGAATTCTCCTACGGGACCAAGGGTGAGTTGGTCTCCCTGGGCCATCGAAATGCCGTCGGCAAGGTACTCGGGGTCCCGGTGTCCGGGCTGCTCGGATGGTTCCTGTGGAGGACGTACTACCTCCTTCAGCTACCCACGTTTCTGCGCAAGGCCCGGGTCGCACTCGACTGGACCCTGGACATGGTGTTCCCCCCCGACGTGGCCTGGATCCCCAGCAGTGATTTGGGTCCGAGGTAAATCCAGGAGTGGTGAGTGGTGGGCTGTGGGTGGTGAGTTCAAGAACCTGACCAGTCAGACCTCGAACCTCAAACCTCAAACCTCAAACCTCAAACCTCAAACCTCAAACCTCAAACCTCCTGGGATCTGAACCCACCACGCACCACGCACCACGCTTCTTGTCACAGGCACGCGATACGGTCCCCCCCATGCTCATCGATTGTGACACCTGCCTGGCCAAGGACATTGCCTGTGACGATTGCGTCATCTCCGTCATCTTCAAGGAGGGATTTGTTGATGAGGGGCCCATGAACCTCGACAACGATGAGGCCGACGCGTTGTCCACTCTGGCCGAGGCCGGCCTCGTTCCCCAACTTCGCCTCGTTCCAAGATCGGCCCGAACAGCTACGGTCGAGCCGTGGAAGGACTCCGCCGCCGGTTAGAAGCGATCGGGAAGAGTTCCGGCCTCGATCGCGTCGGCTTCGCCGGTACCGAGGCATTTCCCGAAGTCGAGTCCTCGATGCGTCGGCGGATCGACAACGGCCTGTCGGGCAACCTCGGATTCACTTACAGCGACCCCGGAGTCGCCACCGCTCCCCGGCTGAGCTTTTCGTGGGGTCGGACTCTGGTGGTGGGGGCCCGGGCCTATCTCCCCGAGGCGGGGTCGCCCGACCTCGGCCCGGATCCGAACAATCCGAGCGGAAGAATGTCGCGGGTGGCGGCCGGCGACGGGTACGAGCCCCTCCGGCGCGGCCTCGAGGACCTTGCCGACCTTCTGCGAGTAGAGGGCTACCGGGCCGAAGTCCTCTGTGATGACAATCGCCTCGTCGACCGAGCCGC
>JANMTV010000079.1:0-3717 GCA_031390905.1 Ilumatobacteraceae bacterium
TCATCGTCCGATTCGCCGAAGTCGGCAATCGTTTGTTGATGTCGTCGGAGCACATCAAGGATGTCGACCGTCGACGCGTTCCCCAACCTCAACCAGATTGCCTTCGGTGGTGGCCCGATCAGAAACGCGAGCTGACGGAAGTCCGAGTCTTTCGAGACGATCACGTAGTCGTGTTCGCCGGCGTAGTCCCAGATCTGGCGATCAGATGCCGAGTCGAGTTCGACCTCTGTGACGTGTCGACTGTCCGGGAACTCGACCGCGAGTTGGCCGACGAGGCGCCTCGACAGGTTCTGGTCGAACAGCAGTCTCACGCTGGCGTCGCAAGGCGACGCTCACGCATCGCGGCGAACTCGATCGCAGCCCGCACATGCTGTTCGGTGAGTTCGGGGAAGTCGTGCACGATCTCGTCGCTGGTCATTCCCGATGCCAGGTAGTCCAATACGTCATAGACAGCGATCCGTGTTCCGACGAAACACGGCTTGCCGCTACGTACCCCTGGGCGGGTCTCGATCATCGATGTCAGATCCATCAAAGGCGAGGTTACTCCGAACAGTTGAGCCGCGAGTCCACGTCGCCACATCTTCGACCCGATTCGATCTGCCACCGCCGTGACCGCATCAGCCCGCGCAGCCGAGTGGCGGGCCAAGTGTCCGGCGATGATCCAATCCTGGGAACGAGCCTGGGCAGAGTTCTGCCGTTCCTCGAGTGCCCAGCCGAACTCCGCAAACTCGTGTATACGACCAACGCGATAGAAAGCCTGAACGCCCGATTCCGCAAAGCCGTGCGTCACCGAGGGCATTTCCCGAACGAGCAATCAGCAATGAAAGTGCTCTACCTCGTCGCCACCAGCCGACGACCAAACCGTGAGAACATGACCGGCCAAATCAGCGCCTGGAAACAGATCCTCAACACCTTGACCATCCACTACGGCGACCGAATCAACGCCACCAACTAACATGACCGTCACGACCACTCACACAAAAATCTGGACAGTCCCCGACATGAGGATCGCGCTCAGAGAGCAACGGCGCACCAGTGAACGCCGCATCGTCGTGTTCATGACGGGGATCGCGCTGACGTTGCCGACTTGTAGCGACTCGTCGAGCTCGGGAGATGGTGTGGTTCTGGAGCTGGATGACGTGACGGTTAATCCCGGGCAGACCGTGAAGACGGTGTTTGCTGGTGCGACCTCGGGCGACCGAGCCGGCGCCGAGGGGTATCTCCTGAGGATCGATCAGTCCCGCCGAGTCAGGGCCAACTAGTGGGTTCCATAATCGCAGTAGTACTGGGTGTCGGCGCTGCACTTTTCTGGCTCTTGGTATCAACAGACCGCGATGACTAGGGGCTCGTTCTCGAACCGGTCTCGTGGGTCCACCTACGGAAGCGGTCCGAGACGTACGGAGTAGACAACAAATACAACCACCCCGCCGACCCTGTCAACATGTTTTCGACCTCACCGGCGAATGCCAAGTCTGGCCAGACTTGGTTCATTTCGCGCACCAACCTCCGCGGCGAAATCAGACGCATAACATGACCCGTACGGTCAACCGCTCTGGCTTCGGTGCAGGCCGAATCGGCGGATACAAACTGTGGAGAGATGGTCAGTCTCTCGGAACGTTCTGGTCAAGCGGAGACAGCAAGGTAACCAAGTCGTTCGCGTTGTACGTCATCTCGAAGTCCAAAGACTCGGGCAAGAAGAGCACCGGCTACTCATTCGCACCGACAAGCAAGCAGGGTTGCCTGTCGAAAGGTGCGGCGCTACGCGGAGCCGGTCAAAGGGATCGCCGACAAGGCAACGGCTGTTGGACGAGGTGTCGCCCCTGCGGGAACGTATGTCAAATGCGTCGCAACTTCGCTCGAACTCAGAGAGCCAAGCGATGCGTCGCTCGCCGGGGCGGGGGTACGGATATGGTACGCAGGTATGGAGGGTCTCAAGTGGAGCAAGGCTGCTGGACCAGTAAGCGGGTGGGCCTATGCTGCATCTGGTGGACTGATGGTCGTAAGCGGCGGTGTGATGCTTTACGGATACCACGCTGCTGGGGCGATTGCCGGTGAGTTGGTTGGCGTTTTTCTGGTTGCTAACCGTGTCCGTCTTGGTGCTGTTGCTGATATACAACAAAGGTCAGGTCGAGTTACCGCGCCCGTTCCCAATCTCATTGGTATTCACCGGATTTTATCTGGCGGTCGCAGTGATCTTGAGCACACTCTGTTGGACGGTTTCAGGGACCCCGCGTTGGTCAGTTATTGTTGCTGGCGTAGTTCTCCTCAATGAACCTTGGATTGTTGAGGTACTTGCCGCACGGCGGCGCAATCGACATCACGAGTCTTGAAAACTGAAGTCGAGGTGCGATGCTCTTCGGTTAATGGGAAGTCTGAGCATCCAAGGCCAGGGAACACTCGCCAAATTCCGGGTTGGCTCACTCGCTTCGCAGACCGGTATACGGACCGGCACCGTCGCGTCCAGTCACGAGTGAGGTGCTCCCATGGCTAACGAGACACGCGCAGCGTTGGCCGCCTTAACGGCGCTGGTCCACCCGCTTATCCCCCTCATGGTTCGAGGCTCGTCGAACTCACAACTGGTCAGAGTTCACGCGCGTCGCGCGTCGCTTGCCTCAGTCGTGGCGTTTTTGTGCGGCGTCGCGGCGTTCTTCCTGAGTCCGCGTTCTTCTCCGGTTGGAGTGCTGATGTTGCTCGTGTTCGTAGCCGTTCAGGTCGACCAAGCCAACTTAGCTCGTCATGCTCGGGGGCCACGGCGATTGGATGGTCGCGCGTCACGCCGGCGGGCTGACGAGGTTCAGTGACCACAGTCATGTGGTGGCCATCAAGAATTGCGGCCGGAACTTCCCAGGGGTCCAGCTGGTCAGTCGCCGCATCCCTCCGGTTTGTCGATGCGGATGGTGGTCGCCAAACGCGGTGGCCAGACCGGTCACGACCTAACAACTCCCAGGCCGCACGCACGGCGTCCGATGCGTCGGACTTCGCACCGTCCTTGGCGGCTCGACCCTCGGGGCGGTCGAAGCCGACCACCCACTCACCAGCCACAGCGGCTGCGATCGCCAGGGCGACCCGTAGGAGCCGGCACCCTCGATCGACCACACCCGACGATCGACAGACGAGTGCACAGCCACGAACGACAACGCCTCCTGGCAGCCCGCCGGGTCCGGAGGAACCACCAGCCGGGAACGCAGGTCGACCGCTTGGAGGGGTGCGGATCACCAACCAGGGCCAACCGCCTGCCGCGAGCCCGACGGCGACGACGCGAACGTGAGCAACAACGTCGGCGACGCAACGCGTAGGCTGGTGCTATGTCGATGACCGTGAACGTCCCCGGCGAGATTGCTCGCCGTTTGGAAGCAGCAGCCGCGGCACGCGGAGTGACGGCAGAGGAACTCGCTGCCGAGGTGCTCACGGAGAACGCCCCTGATGTCGATGCTGTGCCACGCCGCAGGAAACTGAGCTTTGCGGGAATCGGGGCCAGCCAGCATGGCATCAGCCACCGAGTCGACGAGCTGCTTGCTGACGGTTTCGGTCGCGACTGAACCGTGCTCATCGTCGACACCGGCCCACTCGTCGCCGCAGCGGATCGAACAGACCGTCACCATCGCGTCTGCCTCGAACTCCTCGAAACTGCTACCGGGCCGCTGGTCACCACGGCGATGGTCGTGGCCGAAGTGGTGTATCTGCTCACCCGAGAGATCGGCCCGCACGCCGAGCCGG
>JANMTV010000087.1:0-1357 GCA_031390905.1 Ilumatobacteraceae bacterium
GGAGCATCATTCGGTGGAGTGCAGCCGAACGCGAAAGGATCAACACCATGATCAGCGACGAGATGGCAATCGAGATTGCCGAACGGATTCGAACAGCGGCACAAACCAAGACGCCGACCAAGCAGATCTCGCAACTCCACCCCGAACTGACGATCGAGGACGCTTACGCGATTCAGCGAGCCGGCGTGAAGCTGGCCGAGGCTGACGGGCGGGTCGTGAAGGGCCGCAAGATCGGACTCACCTCACGGGCTATGCAACAGTCGGTCGGGATCACCGAACCCGACTATGGCGTGATCTATGACGACATGTTCTACGCCGACGGGTCGGTTGTGCCGCGCGAACGATTCATCGCTCCCCGCCTCGAGGTCGAGTTGGCGTTCGTGCTCGGCGAGGATCTGACCGGCCCTGATTGCACGATCTACGACGTGCTACGCGCCACGGAATACGTCACACCGGCGATCGAGATCCTCGACGCTCGGATCCAGATGGTCGACCCCGATACGGGCTCGACCCGAACGATCGTCGACACGATCTCCGACAACGCCGCTGACGCAGGGATCATCACCGGCGGGCGTGTCGTTCGCCCCCACGATGTCGACCTTCGGTGGGTGTCGGCATTGCTGTACAAGAACGGCGTGATCGAGGAATCCGGTGTTGCCGCGGCAGTGCTGAATCATCCCGCCAACGGCGTTGCCTGGCTCGCCAACCGGCTGGCCGGCCACGGCGTCATTCTGACTGCTGGCCAGGTGATCCTTGCCGGTTCGTTCACTCGCCCCGTGTGGGTCCAACCCGGCGACACGTTCCACGCCGACTACGGCTCACTCGGTTCGATCGCCTTTCAGTTCTCCAAGGACATGTGACAAGGGCGCTTCGCACGTGGATACGGTCGACGCGGGGTGGCGGCACCACCGGTGCGGAGTCGGTTTGGTTTGGGTCGGCGCTAATCGGGTGTTGCACCGATGCACGTGAGGCATTGGGCCGTGTTTGTGTGACTAGCACAATGTCCTACGTTTGTGATAATCTGTATGACATGTCATCGAAGATTGTCACACGGTCGGTTCGATTGGAGGCTGATGCCGATCAGCGTTTGGAGCGGCTTGCTGCCGAGCGTGGTATCACCGTGTCGGCCTTCATTCGTGAGACGCTGGCCGATGTGACGGAGCGAGCCGAGCGTCGGCGTCGCTTGGAGCGAGCGCTCGAACTTGCTGCTCAACTCCCGGAATTCGATGACGACCGACCCGAAATGTGGGGAATCGGTACACGTGTACTTGGTTGACACATCGGTTCTCACCAGGCTTCGCCACCCACAAGTCGCTGAGCGGCTGCGAGAATTGGAAGACGTTCGATACTCGCCGAT
>JANMTV010000109.1:0-10905 GCA_031390905.1 Ilumatobacteraceae bacterium
GGTTAGTGGATCTGCCCACTGATGGCCGCTTGAGCGCCGAGAGTCATCACGAAGGGTGATAACTGCCGACGGCACTTGGTGGGCGCGTGGCGAGAGGATGCCCCGACCCGGGAGAGATCCAGCCCGGAACTGAGCAGCAACAAATGCGACTCGAGACCACCGGCGGTTCCCAGCCGCATTTGTTGCTGCTGGAGACCGGGGAGCGGTTCCCAATCGCATTTGTTGCTGCTGGTGACCACCGGCGGTTCCCAATCGCATTTGTTGCTGCCGGAGACCAGGGAACGGGAGGGCCTCAGGCGCGGGGCTAAGCCGGGTGGAGGGAGTCCTCCGGAGTCCCGCCATCCCGAGCTGCAGTTGGAAAGCCAAGTGTGCCTAGTTTTCTATGCGACGGGATTCGGTGATTCAAGCGCGACCGAGTTCGATCCGATGAAATCGGTACGAGGTACGCGAAAAGTCGAGCGCGCCCCAAGCCGAATAGGTACGGTGACTGACGATGAACGACGATTCTCCGTGGCAGCCACCAGCCGGAGCTGTTCCACCACCGCCACCAGCGCCTGCCCGCGTCGTTCCGCCGCCCCCACCGGCGAGCGCTGTTCCACCGCCCTCGCCGGCGAGCGCTGTTCCGCCGCCCCCACTGGCCCGCGTCGTTCCTCCGCCCCCGCCGCCCCGCGTCGTTCCGCCGCCCCCGCCGGTACAGGCGATCCCTCCCACACCGACAGCCCCGACAGTCGTCGTTCTGCCGCCGGTGCCTTCGCCACAGCCTGCTCCAGTGTTACCTGCCGCGCCTTGGGCCCCGAACCACGTCCCAACGGCGGCAGCGTTCAGCGTCGACACCGAGATCGAGACGATCCGTGCTGGATCAAATGATCGTCCGCGCCGGTCCAAGCTGGTCGTCGGTGGCGCTGTTATGGCGATCTTGGCGGTCGGTGTGGCCGGAGTGTTCGCAGTATCAAGGTTCTCTGGGTCATCCAACGGTGGAGCGGCGACTCCGGATGAGCTTGGATTGGCGTTGCTGACAGCGATGGAGAATGAGGACATTCTTGGAGCGGTTGACGTGTTGGTGCCCGGTGAGCGAGATGTGTTCCGCGACCCGCTCGTCGACTTCGTCACCGAACTGACGCGGCTGGAGGTGTTGTCCCCCGATGCCAGCTTGTCGCAGATCGCCGGCCTCGACATCGTGTTGGAGGACGAGGTTGTGGTCGTCGAATCAACCAATGTCCCTGACATCGTCAATATCGATCTGCGGGCCACGGCGATGGCGACGATCGATGGCAAACTGTTGCCGGTTGGCAATCTGATCAAGGACAATTTGTCCGTCGATGATCGGCGTCAACTCGACGAACTGGGTCTCGAACCGCAACCAGAGCCAGAAGACCTCGACTTCTCGGTGACGGCGGTAGAACAGGATGGCCGCTGGTACTTCAGCGTGTTCCACTCGATCGCCGAAGTCGTGCGGGCCGACGCGCTACCAGATTCCGGAATCCCATTGGTTGGGATTGGCGCGAGTGGCGCCGATTCGCCAGAAGCAGCGTTTGATGAACTGTTGAACCGGGTCGAGCAACTTGACGTACGGGGCGTGCTCCAATCGCTGAACCCCGGGGAGGCAGCCGCCCTGCAACGCTACGCCCCGTTGTTCATCGATGAGCTCGAGCAGTCGCGGGCCGATGTTCCGTTCGAGATAAAGATCACGGAACGCGATATTCGAGTCGAGGGAGACGGCGATAGTCGAACTGTCTTCATCGATGGACTCGGTGTCGAGGGCACGATCGACGGTGAGCCGTTCTCCGCCAGTTTTTCCGGTGAATGCTTCGAAGCTTCGTTCGGCGAAGTGCAGATCGATGATTGTGTGAGCACGATGTCAGGGATCGACGAGGCGGAGGAGTTCTTCGCGGAGACGCCCGAGATCGAGACGTTCCTCAAGACGCTTGGCGATGCTCTGGCGGACATTGAGCCTGCCGGTATCGAACTGCGGCAACACGAAGGACAATGGTTCGTGAGTCCAGTGTCGACATTCACCGAAGGTGTGCTGAATCTGTTGCGGGCACTGACCCGCCAAGAACTTGACGACATCATCGAGACCGGTCGGGCGGCGTCGGACGCGTTCTTCGACGGCATCTTCGGTTCTGATGTGTACATGGACGAGACGTTCGAGGACCTCAGCGCGGATGACCCGCTCTTCGAAGATTCGTTCGACGACACAGCGGTCGAAGAGATGCCGGTGAGTGAAGATTCGCAGACAGGTCCTGAAATCAACGAGGAGGCCGCCGTCGGCTATTCCGAGTGTTTCAGCGAGTTTGATGCCGCATTGGCGACCGCGTGTTTCGATCGGTACATCGCAACCGGCGAAATTGATGCGTCGTATCTTCCGGTCGAACTGCGTTTCCCGGAATGTGGCTACCAAGTTGCATGGGGTGGCAAACTGCAGTCACTTCCCGACGCCGAATTCATCGCAGCAGTCGAGGCCGTCCGTCCATGTTTCCTCGACCTCGTTGCGAAGGGCCTGGTCGAGGAGTGGGAGCTCGGATACGAGATCACACACCTCGAATGCTTCGAAGGTCGCAACTGGTACAACGTGTTCGATGACCCGGCCTATGACGAGCGCTACTCCGCCTGCATCGACCAGGCCCTCACGGCAACAGGCGCAACCACTGGCGGATGACGCACCGTTAGCCTGCGACTCGCATGAAGACCCGAACGTTGCTGCTGCTGGCGCTCGTCTGCGGCGTTGTGATCTTGCTAGCAGGCGGACTGATGTTGTTTCAACTGACCGGGGAGAACGATCTCGGTGACCCCACTCCGATCGGCGAGCGTGCGCAAGTCGGCGACATGACACTGATCGTCGAGGATGCTGAGGAATCCGCTGGTGAGCTCGAAGTCCGGCTGCGGATCGGAGGAGTGGCGGACCAAGATGGAGGGTCCGGGTTCCGGTTGATCGCATCGGGTCGGCCGGTTTCACCTTCTCGTTCAACCGACTCCTGCGATATGACGACCGTTGCCGAGCAGGTCTGTTCACTCCATTTCGACGTCTCGTCCGCTGACGGTTCGTCGCGCGTGTTGTTCTTCGAACGCGGTGACGAACAGGCCCGCTGGGTGCTCGACCAACCCTGATCCGTGCGCTACCGGCGGGTAAGGACGATACCGTTGCCGGCGTGAGTGACACGTTCGACCTTGTCGTGATCGGTGGCGGACCCGGGGGCTATTCGGCTGCCCTCTATGGCGCTTCTGCCGGTCTTCGAGTTGCCCTTGTCGAGAAAGACGCGCTGGGAGGCACGTGCCTCAACCGAGGCTGCATTCCTGCCAAGGCGTTCCTCGAAACGGCGTCGGTCAAGCGCCACGTCGACCACGCCGCCGAGTTCGGCATCGATTCGAGCGTTCCATCGGTGAACTTCGCTGTAACCCAGGCACGTAAGCAGAAGATCGTGAAGGGTCTCGTCGGTGGTATCGCGGCGATGTGTAAAGGTCGCAAGGTCGAAGTATTCAACGGTGTCGGCGCGCTTGGCCCGAACCGGATGGTGACGGTGTCGATGGCCGACGGGAGCTCGGTGGTGATCACCGGCGACCATGTGATACTCGCCGCCGGTTCGGTGCCCAGGTTGATCCCTGGGTTCGAACGCGGTGGCCCGATCATGACCAGCGACGAAGTCCTTGACCTCGACCACGTGCCAGCTCGTGTCGCTGTAATCGGTGGGGGCGCAATTGGTTGTGAGTTCGCCTCGACCTTTGCTGACCTGGGTGCGTCGGTCACGATCCTTGAGGGCCTTCCCAAAATCTTGCCAGGTCTCGACGTCGATCTCGCCAATGTCGTCGTTCGTAGTTTCACGAAGAAGCACATCGACATCAGAACCGGGGTCAATGTCGCCGGCCACACGCCAAACGACACCGGTGCCACCACGGTCCACTTCGGCGACAACGAATCGTTGGAGGTTGACGCGTGCATCATCTCCGTCGGCCGTCGTCCCTACGCCGACCAACTCGGCCTGGCTGGCACGGCGGTGACTGTCGACGAGCGTGGTTTCGTGTCGGTCGATGAATTCTGCCAGACAGGCGAGCCTGGTGTCTACGCCGTTGGTGACCTCATAAACACACCCCAACTGGCACACGTTGGGTACGCCGAGGCGATTCTCGTGATCAAGCACCTGCTCGGTGAGAACCCGATGCCGGTGATGTACGACCGGGTCCCATGGGCGATCTACTGTGACCCGGAAGTGGCCTGGGCCGGGCTTGGCGAAGACGCCGCCAAGGCAGCCGGAATCGACATCGTGGTTGGCAAGCATCCGTTCAAGTTCAACAGCCGAGCGATGATCGTCGGAGCTACCGATGGTCTCGTCAAAGTCATCGCCAAGCAGAACCTCGACGGCTCGGCGGGTCAGGTGCTTGGCGTGCACATGGTTGGCCCGTGGGTGACGGAACAGTTGTCCGGCGCGTATCTCGCCGTCAACTGGGAGGCCACCGTCGCCGAGGTCGCCGAGTTCATCCAGCCCCACCCGAGCCTGTCGGAACTGTTCGGTGAAACGATGTTGTCGCTCACCGGGCGTAGTTTCAACGGCTGAACCTCACAATCGACAACCCAAACAGCACAAGGAACTCGACTATTCATGGCTGACGTCACGCTTCCACAACTCGGTGAAACTGTCACTGAGGGCACCATCACTCAGTGGTTCAAGAAGGTTGGCGACACGATTGCCGCCGACGAACCGCTATTCGAGGTCTCAACCGACAAGGTCGACACCGAGGTCCCGTCGCCGGTTACAGGTGTCGTCACCGAGATCCGCGTCGCCGAAGGCGAAACAGTCGGTGTTGGCACCATTGTTGCCGTGGTCGGTGCGGTCGTCGGTGCGGTCGTCGGTGCGGCGGACGCTGCAGCACCGGCGTCAGACGCTGTGCCCGAACCGATGGCTGCACCCGCACCAGAACCGGTGCCCGAACCGATGGCTGCACCCGCACCAGAACCCGCAGCTGAGCCGGCACCAACTCCTGCACCCGCACCAGAGCCCGCAGCTGAGTCGGCACCAGCTCCTGCACCCGCACCTGTCGTCGCTGCGGCTCCAGTGGTAGCCGAGCCTGCGGCCGTCGAGCCGGCACCCAATGCGGGTGACTCGCGCCTGTTGTCGCCGGTCGTCCGGCGCCTCGTGAATGAGCACGGAATCAATCCTGATTCGCTCACGGGAACCGGTCCTGGCGGCCGGATCACACGTGAGGATGTGCTCGATCACATTGATTCGACCGGCTCGCAGCCAGCCGTCGCCGCACCGGCACCTGTATCGGCCCCGGCCACGGTCGCGCCACCCGAACCCGTCCCGGCCCCTGCCGTGGTGGCTCCGATCGCTCCGGCTGTCGCGCCTGCGCCTGCCCCCGCTCGGCCGGCTGCTCCGGCACCGACCGCTGGCGAGCGTGACACGACGGTCAAGTTGTCGAAGATCCGTCAGCTCACCGGAAACCACATGGTGATGAGCAAATCGACTTCACCGCACGCCTTCAGCGTGGTCGAAGTCGATTTCGCCAACGTCGATGTGGCCCGCGGCGCGGTCAAGGCTGCGTTCAAGGCGGCTGAAGGTTTCAGCCTCACCTATCTCCCGTTCATCGCCAGGGCAATCGTCGATGGCTTGGCCGAGTACCCGCATCTCAACGCAAGCGTTGGCGACGACGAGCTGATCGTGCATCATTTCGTTGACCTCGGGATCGCCGTCGACCTCGACTTCGAAGGCCTACTCGCGCCAGTAGTGCGGAGTGCCGAAACGAAGCGGATGCGGGCGCTGGCCCGTGAGATCAGCGATCTCGCCAACCGCGCTAGGAATCGCAAGCTCAGCCCTGACGAGATTCAGGGAGGCACGTTCACGATCTCGAACAACGGTTCCGCCGGTTCGGTGCTGACCATGCCGATCATCAATCAGCCACAGGTCGCAATCATTTCGACCGACGCGATTGTGCGTAAGCCGGTCGTCGCCCACATGGCTGACGGTGCCGAAGCGATCGTGATCCATCCAGTCGGCAATCTGGCGATGAGCTGGGATCACCGAGCGTTCGACGGCGCATATGCGGCTGGATTCCTCAAGCGGGTCAAGGAAATTCTGGAAACCCGCGATTGGAGCACCGAGCTCTGACATGACGGGTCCGCTCCGGGTTCGCTGGCTTGGGAGGGTTCCTTACCGCGAGGCGTTGGCAGTTCAGCAGGCGCTGTTCGACCACGGCCGTGAACAACATTTGTTGCTGCTCGAGCATGACCACGTTTTCACCTATGGTGCGCATGCCGATCTGGCGGCGAATCTCCGATGTGACCCGGCCGTGGTTGGTGCTGATTTGGTGTCGGTCAAGCGTGGCGGCGACATCACGTATCACGGGCCTGGCCAACTGGTCGGTTATCCGATCCTTGCAATCCCTAACGGGAAAGGATCGCTTGCACACGTGCGTTCGGTCGAGCAGCTCTTGATCGATTCGTTGACCGAAATTGGTGTCGCTGACGTTGGTCGGCTGCCGACGTATCCGGGTGTGTGGGTCGATGCCACTGGTTCCAACCCGCGCAAGATTGCCGCCATCGGTGTGCGTCTGGCAGGCGGGCGAACGATGCACGGTTTCGCTCTCAACGTCACCACCGACATGATCTACATGCGCCAGCACATCGTTGCGTGCGGGATTGCCGACCGGCCCGTCACATCGCTGGCCGAAGAGTCTGTAGGAGCGTCGATGTACGACGTGGTTGACCTGGTTGCCCGACTTGCCGCAGAACGATGGTCTGGTGGGGCGGTCGAACGCCAAGACGTCGCCTGGCATCAGCGGCCCGAGGACTTGGCCCCGTTCTCGCGCGGCGAAGGCCCTGGCGAGCGGATCGCCGTGCAACCTCGATCGCATGCTCGTCTCGAGGCGGCCGGTGTGACTGACGGCCTGTCGATCGAGTCGCGTAAGCCGGATTGGTTGCGTCCGAGAGTGAACCACGGCCCTGACGTGCTGCGACTCAGGAAGACGATCAGAGATCTCGACTTGGTCACCGTCTGCGAGGATGCTGGCTGTCCGAATCTGTCCGAGTGCTGGGCCGACGGCACTGCGACCTTCATGGTGCTAGGCGACCGGTGCACCCGTGCATGCGGGTTCTGCATGGTCGACACCCGTCGCCCGAATCCGCCTTCGGTCGACGAGCCGACACGTGTTGCCGAGGCGGTCGATCGGATGGGTCTCGATCACGCTGTGTTGACGATGGTGGCTCGCGACGATCTCGATGACGGCGGAATGGGTCACATGGCGGCGTGCGTCAAGGCGATTCGGGCGCGTCGTCCGGCTGGTCGCGTCGAGACGCTGATTTCTGACGCCAAAGGGGATCTTGGCTCACTGCGGATTCTGTTCGATGTCCGCCCCGACGTGTTGAATCACAACGTCGAGACGGTTGCCCGGCTGCAGCGCGCCGTTCGTCCCTCCGCCAGCTACGTCAGAAGCATGTCGGTGCTGGCGAATGCCAAGGCGGCCGGATTGGTGACCAAGTCGAGCTTGATGGTCGGGATAGGTGAAACCGACAATGAGGTGATCGGCTGTCTCGCCGATCTCGCCGGAATCGGGTGCGACATCGTGACGATCGGTCAGTACCTGCGGCCGACGTCACATCACCTGCCCGTTGCCCGTTGGGTCGAGCCTCAAGAGTTTGATCGTTGGAAGCAGATTGGCGAATCACTCGGCATCGGCCACGTCGAAGCGAGCCCACTCACCCGGTCGAGCTATCACGCCAAGGCCGCCGCCGGTCAGGTGACGGCGGTTGCGTTGACGCGCTGATCGACCGAATCACCTGTCAGGGTCGAGCAGTTGAGCGCCGCTCATATGGCTATGACTAGCGACGCGAAACTACGACGATCGACCTGGCAACACGACCGGTGACTACCCAGCTGGTGACGAACCCGACGATCACCACCGCCGACACGAATGCCACCGGCGACACCTCACCCGTGGCATCGAGCACCAATGCCAGTGCGGCCGACGCCGCACTGAACATGACCGCCAACCGAACCGCCACCTCGAATGTCGCCCGCCGAATATCCATAACGCATATCTACTCCCGCGATCGGTCACTGTCGCCCGTATTTCGGACTTGCGCGCGTCTCGTCATCAAACAGCAACACCCGCAACACAACCGCGATGAGCGATGAGGGGTCAGGCACCGCAGATCGCTCATCACGGTGGACCCGAACGATTCTCACGGTACGTTCTCGATGCCGACTTCCCTCCGACGAAGCAATCCGGAGGTAACCATGAGTGCTCTACAACCCGTGATGGGCGTGCTTCGACAGCACTACGGAGTGATCGGTGTTCGGCCTGACGAAGATGCAGCCCTGACCGTCGATCAGATCAGAAAGTTGGTCGACGAGCGTGTGCTTGAGCGAGTGATCGACGGTGCTTACCGCCTCACGTCACACCCGCTCAACGAGCTGGCTCGTTGTGCCGCAGTGTGCCTATCGCGACCATCGCTGGTGATCGCCGGACCGACAGCCGCTCGGCTGTGGGCGCTTCGTCGCGCTCCGCGAGGTGGTGTGATTCATGTGATCGGACCATCTGGCTCACAGCCGTGCCGAGCGCCATGGGTGAACACGTATCGGACCGATGCGATCGATCCACTCGACATCGAGTCCCGTTCGGACGGAATCCGACTGACTTCGGCGCGACGAACGATGCTCGACATGTACCGCTATCTTCCGCACGCAGACGTGTTGTCGATGATCGAAGACGGCCTGAATCGCCAACTGTTCACACTTGACGATCTCATGGACGTCGCGATGCCGTTGGTTTCATTGGGTCGACCCGCGGTCGGGAAGTTCATCAAGCTGATCGAATCGCGTGGTTCTGGAGCAGCAGCCGAGTCGGGCTGGGAGGAACGAGTGTTCCAGGCGCTACGACGGCGAGTGACCGGCCTCGTCCGTCAGTTCCCGGTGGTCCTCGACGGTTATGGTCCGGCCCGGTTTGATCTTGCGGTGCCATCGCTGAACTGGGCGATCGAGATCGATGTTCACCCCTCGCATCTCGATCGTGATGGGGTGGCCAGGGACAAGCGGCGCGATCGAGCGTCCAGCCGGGCCGGCTGGAGAGTGACGCGGCTCGATGAAACAGATTTACGCGGTCGTTTCAGAGCGACGATGGATGAGCTGGAACGGATTGCTCACAGGCTGGCGAACGGTCCGACGGCGGCATAGTTTGTTGGCGATGAGCGATATGCGGTGCCAGGCCCCTCATCGCTCATCGCGGGTCAATCGGTAGGGTGCGCTGATGTCGTCTGCGCGGGAGGTGTTGCGGCTTCCGGCCGTGCGGCGGTATCTGCTGTCGACCGGTTTGGCGACCGTCGGACACAACCTCTTCGTCACCGTGCTGTTCAAGCAGGCCTTCGATCTGACTCGCGACAACCTGAACATCGGCTGGATTGGTCTGGCGCAGTTCGTGCCCGCCGTGCTGCTCGTGTTGGTCAGCGGAATGGTCGCCGACCGGTTCGACCGGCGGCGGGTGACAGCACTGTTTCTCGTCGGACGCGTGGCCTGTGCCGGAGCGATGATCGTGTACAGCCAGTCCGGATCGAGTCGAATGTTGCCGGTCTTTGCGGTGGCGTTCGTGTTCGGCGCAGCCGACGCGATGATCTCGCCCGCTCGCCGATCGATTCCACCGCTGATCTCGTCGTCGGAGGATTTCCCGCACCTGATCGCGATTTGGACGGCCACATTCACCGGTTCGGCAATCGTCGGGCCGGTGCTTGGCGGGTTTCTGTACAGCGTGAGTGCGAGCGTCGCCTACACCGTTGCGGGTCTGCTCGAACTGATCGCGATTGTGCCGATCCTGGCGATCGTCTATATCGGCAAGCCGGAGCGAATGACCGATCGACCAACGATGCACAAGGCGCTCGAAGGGTTGCGATTCGTCCGTCGCACGCCGATCGTTCTCGCTGCAATCTCACTCGACCTGTTCGCCGTGCTGTTCGGCGGTGCGGTGGCGCTGATCCCTTCGGTCGCCACCGAGCGGCTGGGTGTCGGCGACATCGCCTATGGATGGTTGCGGGCAGCACCGGGGATCGGTGCCGCGATCATGGCGCTGTGGTTGGCGGCGCGACCGATACGCCGTCGTATCGGGCCGACGTTGCTCGTCGTCGTCGCCGTGTTCGGGCTCGGGACGGTGGTCTTCGGTCTGACGCGAAGTTACACGGTCGCCTTCATCGCGCTCGTCGTGCTGTCGGCAGCCGACATGATCTCGATGTTCATTCGGGGGTCGATCGTGCCGCTGGCGACTCCGCACGATCAACTCGGACGCGTTTCAGCAGTCGAAGGTGTGTTCATCGGCGCTTCGAACGAACTAGGCGCATTCGAAAGCGGTGTCGCCGCCCGCTGGTTCGGTCTGCCGTGGTCGATCGCCGGTGGCGGCATCATCACGGTGGCGATCGCCGCCAGCTTCGCCCTGCTCTTCCCTTCGCTCCGAAAGATCAACACGTTCGACGAAGTCACTGCAGATCTCGAAAAAGAAGCTCGTGTGGTAATCTGACGTCTCAGACCCCGGGCTGCTCACATGGTGTTCTGAGTCGAGGACGTTTGAGCGGTTCATGGATTGTGGCGGTTTCGGGGGACTGCTGGCAATCTCAGGCGTGCTCACCGAGCAGGGTGGCCCGTCGATGTGGCGCAATCAGACCGGACGGCCAGCCGGCTGCTGAATCTGATCGCCAGCCTGCGCTGACGGTTGATCTGGATCGCATCAGACGAAAGCGGACACCACGATCGGGATTGCGAGCACCGCAAGCGCCATCAGGATGATCGCGATCAGCGCGAACTGATATGAGTGATCGCGCCGTGGGTGACCTGCGGCACCGATCACGTTCCACAACGCCATCATCGGTTGATCGGTGGTGAGCCGAATCCGACGGCGGGCGATCGAGGCTCCGTAGATCGCAATCCACGAAAG
>JANMTV010000139.1:0-5804 GCA_031390905.1 Ilumatobacteraceae bacterium
AGGTCCAACTTGACAAACGCCGATTCAGCGCGCATGATCCACTCATCCGACAGGCGCGAAGGAGAACGAAATGACTCTCTCGATTGGGGACACAGCGCCCGATTTCGAGGCGCAGACCACGGAGGGGCAGATTCATCTTCACGAGTGGCTCGGCGATTCATGGGCGGTGCTGTTCTCACACCCGAAGGACTTCACCCCCGTGTGCACGACCGAACTCGGCTACATGGCCAAGATCAAACCGGAGTTCGACCGGCGCGGCGTCAAGATCATCGGACTGTCGGTGGACTCGACCGGTGACCACGAGCAATGGGCACGCGATATCGAAGAGACGCAGGGACATGCGCCCAACTACCCAATCATCGGTGACGCCGACTTCAACGTCGCCAAGCTGTACGGGATGTTGCCGGCCAGCACCTCGGGAGACGCAAAGGCTCGCAAGCCTGCCGACAATCAGACGGTCCGCAACGTCTTTGTCATCGGTCCGGACAAGAAGATCAAGCTGATCCTCGTGTATCCGATGACGACAGGTCGCAACTTCGACGAGGTGCTGCGTGTCATCGACTCGCTGCAACTGACGGCCAAGCATCGTGTCGCCACGCCAGTCAACTGGCAAAACGGCGACGACGTGATCATCGCCGGCTCGGTTTCCGACGACGAGGCGAAGACGATCTGGCCCGACGGCTGGAAGTCGCCGAAGCCGTATATCCGTGTCGTGCCCCAGCCGACCTAAGCGCAGGCGCCAATCGGCGGCGATGAGGGCCCGCAGTGATCCTTACTCAGCACTACTTGGCCTGTCTCTCCCACGCTTCGTATTTGGTGGGTGACGAGACGACGGGTCGCGCCGTCGTCATCGATCCACGCCGAGATGTCGGCGTGTATCTGGAGGAGGCTGCCGCCAAGGGGCTCGTGATCGAGCGGGTGATCGAGACCCACATCCACGCCGACTTCCTGAGCGGTCACCTCGAACTCGCCGCAGCGACAGGCGCCGTCATCTCCTACGGCGAGGGTGCTGACGTCGAGTTCCCGATCGAGCCGTTGCATGACGATCAGCGGCTTCAGCTCGGCGATGTCACGCTCGAGATCCTCGCCACCCCCGGTCACACGCCGGAGTCGATCTGCATCGTCGTATACGAGCACGCCGACGACGTCGTGCCGTTTGGAGTGCTGACCGGCGACACGCTCTTCGTCGGCGACGTCGGACGACCCGACCTGCTGGCCTCCGCAGGGGCCGATCTCTCGGCCGAGACGTTGGCGCGGCACCTGTACCGATCCCTGCGGGACAAGCTGCTGCGGCTCCCCGACGCGACCCGTATCTTCCCTGCTCACGGTGCCGGATCGTCATGCGGCAAACAACTCTCGACCGAGACGAGTTCCACGCTCGGCGAGCAGCGGCGTACGAACTATGCGCTCCAAGCGATGAGCGAAGACGCCTTCGTGGCGGCTGTCACAGAGGGCCAGCCGACCCGACCTCAGTACTTCGCGTTCGACGCGCAGCTCAACCGCGAGCTTCACCCGTTGCTCGACAGCCACGCTGCGCCGCCGCTCGACATCGACGACGTCCTCCGGCTGCGGGACGCGGGCGCCGTCCTCCTCGATGCCCGCGAGCCGGCCGAGTTCGCTGCGGGACATCTGTGTGGAGCGGTCAACGTCGGACTCCAGGGCCGGTTCGCGGAGTGGGGCGGTGACGTGTTGGCGCCCGACCGCGATGTCGTCCTCGTCGGCGATCCCGCGCTCGGGCTCGAAGCCAAGGTGCGCCTTGGCCGAGTCGGCTACGACCGAGTCGTCGGGCAGCTCGCCGATCCGGCTCAGGTGTTCGCCAGTCGCCCGGAGCTGATCGAGACGAGTTCACGGCTGACAATCGAGCAGTTCGCCGAGCTGCGGGGTCTCGAGCACGATCTCCAGCTCGTGGACGTGCGTAGCCCGGGAGAGACCGCTGGGGGCACGTTGCCGGGTGCCCGCGAGATCCCGTTCGCCGTGCTGGCCAACTCGTTCGCTGCCCTTGACAAGGCAACCCCAGTCGTCGTGTACTGCGCCAGCGGGTACCGCTCCCAGATCGCAGCCAGCGTCCTGCTCGAGGGCGGCTTCATCGACGTCTCCGATCTGCTCGGCGGCTACCAAGCTTGGGACACCGCCGGATTACCAACCTCCACCGGCGATCACCCCGCCGAGATCGGCACGACGCCGGCGGTCGGCGCCAGGGCGGCGCGCGCCCTCGTCGACGCGGGAGCGCTGCTGCTCGACGTGCGCGAGCCCGACGAGTGGGGAGCGGTCCATGCGACGGGCGCCGTGCCGTTGCCGATGGGGCAGGTCCGGAACCGCCAGTTCGAGTTGCCCCGCGACCGACGGATCGTGGTGGTGTGCCGCTCGGGCGGTCGCTCCGCGGCCGTGACCGAGTCGCTGCGCACGTGGGGTTTCGATGCCGTGAACTTGGCCGGCGGGATGTGCGCGTGGGCGGCGGCAGGCATGCCGACCGTCACGGCCGCCGACGATGGGCTCGTCGTCCACCGTGACAACCCCCTGAACTGTGAGACGGCGATTCCGGCGCTGATCGGCGGCATCGTGATGCCGAATGCCCGCTTCTACGTCCGCAACCACTTCGAGACTCCGTCGCTCGACGTGAGGGACTGGCGACTGACAATCGGCGGTCTGGCCGAGCGTCCAATGCGGCTGAGCCTGCGTGATGTGCAGAACATGCGATCACAGACCATGGTGGCGACGCTCGAATGCGCCGGAAATGGCCGCTCGATGTTCGATCCAGCAATCGACGGCGAGCCGTGGCAACTCGGTGCGGTGAGCACGGCGGAGTGGACAGGAGTGCCTCTCATCGAAGTGCTCGACCGCGTCCGACCGGCGTCGGGCGCCAGGGAGGTTGTCTTCCGAGGCGCCGACCGCGGCGTCGTCGAGCAATCACGTCCGGCCGTGCCATTCGAACGTAGCTTGTCGATCGACGACGCGCTCAGTTCGGATGCGCTGCTTGCATATGCGATGAACGGTGATCCACTTCCTGTCCAGCACGGATATCCGCTACGGCTCGTCGTTCCAGGGTGGTACGCGGTGGCTTCCGTGAAATGGTTGACCGAGATTGACCTCGTCGACTCCCCGTTCGAAGCGTTCTTCCAGACAGAGCGTTACTTCTTCGAATTGCAGCGGGACGGAGCGACCGTGAGAGAGCCGGTTCGTTTGCAACGGGTCCGTTCGGTGATCACCTCCCCCACGGACCACGACGACATCGACGCGGGCGACGTGACGATCCGCGGTGTCGCATGGTCCGGAGCAGCACCGATCGCCAGCGTCGACGTAAGCGTCGGTGGAGGCCTATGGCAGCCGGCGCAGCTGATCGGCGAGCAGCACCGCCACAGCTGGCAGCGATGGGAGCTGCTCACGGCAACGGTTGAGCGAGGAACAACGACCTTGCGCTCTCGCGCCACCGACTTCGCCGGCCGAGTCCAACCCGAGCGCCCCGAGTGGAACCGACTCGGCTACGGAAGCAACGCCATCCAGATCGTTCCCGTCCGCGTCCGATGATGAGCGATTGGTCAGCGCGTGTTCGCAGTTTGCGGCGCACACTCAACCAGCCAGCTTGAGGATCGCGGGTGAAAGGATCTCAGGCACCCACGTGGGTCCCCCACCCCGTGCTGTACCCCGAACTTCATTGCAAGCCTCCGAACGTGAAAGGTTGGGGCGATATGGGCAAGCCTCTCGCCGACATGAACGACGCCGACAAACTCGCACTGGCCGCAGAGTACGCAACGGCGAGCCGCACCAGCGATGCCGATGCGCTTCGTGCCCTGTGCGCCGGTGGTGCGTTGACCTGGCACAACTTCGACGAGCTGGAGGTGACGACCGACCAAACTGTTCGAACGGTTGCCTGGCTGCATCGGGCCGTCCCGGATCTCGCCTGGGTCGACGTGGCCCTGAAGGCCACGAGTGACGGCTGGGTGTCGCAAACGATCCTCACCGGCACAGCGCCCGGCGGCCCGTTGCGGGCGCATTCGTGCGTTGTTGTGACGCTCGATCCCGATGGCCTGGTCGCTCGGACGGACGAGTACCTCGACCCGGCGCAGACCTCGGTGCTGCGCGGCTGACTCACAACAACTCCGCCAGATGACCGACCAGCCGGACGACCTCGTGGGCGCAGGCCACAAACGTCTCGACCTCGCCTCCACCAGGGTCGACGACCTCCTCCCAAGATTCGAGCTCAACAGTCGCCAGCGTGAGGGCATCGATACGGTCCGACAACGGTTCAGGCGGGCCGACGAGTTGCTTCGTCAGTCGAATCAACGTGCCCGACTTTGCAGCCAACTCCGGGTACTCGCGGCGGACCCATTCAATGTGTTCAGGTGCAAGCCCGACGATCAGGTCGGCGGTCTCGAGATCCCGGCGACCGGCCTGTGAACTCTGGTGCTTCGGCCATGGCAGCCCGACCGAGTCGAGCGCGGCTCTGGTGCGCCAACTGATCGGCATCCCGTCGACCGTGAGTGTGCCAGCGGTTTCGACGTGAAGGTCGGGGCGCAACTGTCGCAGCGCCACGCCAGCCATCACCGAGCGGGCGGCGTTGCCGGTGCACAGAAACAGGACCGAACTCACGGAGCGATGAGCACTTTGCCGATCGCCCGACGGTCAGCGACCTCTCGCAGTGCGGCGGCGGCGTTGTCGAGCGAGTGCACCGATGAGACGTGCGGGACCACACGACCGGAAGCCAGCAGTTCCAACAGCTCGCGTTCATCGCGCGCAGCCGGCTCAGGCGCATGGTGACCGAACGTCCGGATCTCGAATCCCTTGATGATCACACCCTTGAGCAACACAAGGTTGAGCGGAATCTTTGGGATCCCCCCGGCGGCAAACCCGACGGTGACGAAACGCCCGCCCCACCGAGTCGCCCGAAGTGCTCGTTCGGCGTACGGTCCGCCGACCGGGTCGATCACGACATCGGCCCCATCAGGGGCGAACTGGCGGATCGCATCCCGAAGATCGGACGTTTCGTAGTTGATCGTGTGGGCCGCCCCGCGCTCACGACAGATCGCCAGCTTCTCGTCACTCGAACCCGCCGCGATCACTTCGGCACCCAGCACAGACGCCAGTTCGACTGTAGCCAGGCCAACGCCGCCTGCGGCACCGAGCACGACGACCTTGTCGCCGGCTGTCACCTCAGCGACCGATCGCAAGGCGTGGTAGGCGGTCATGTGAGCCACCCAGAATCCAGCCGTCGATTGAAGATCGACGCCAGCCGGAACCGGCCGCACGTGTGACTCGACGGACACCGCATAGTCGGCGAATGCTCCGGTCATCGAACTGCCGAACACGCGGTCGCCAACAGCCACGCTGGTGACTTCCGAACCGACCGCGGTGACGATGCCAGAGAACTCGCTACCCGGCGTGAACGGAAGCGGGATCGACACCTGATACAGATTGTTGATGATCAACACGTCAGGGAAGTTGACCGCCGCCGCAGCGACTTTGACCACAACTTCATCCGCTTGCGGCTCGGGCTTTGGCACGTCCTCGACCAGCAGCGTTTCCGGAGGGCCGTACTCACGACAAACAACAGCGCGCATTGCTGTGGCACCATAGTTGACGATGCCGTCAACTGAACCGTCCGAACCCGTACTGCTCCGCCAACTCGACCAACAGGGCGTGCTCCTGCTGACGTTCAACCGACCCGATCGGAACAACGGTTGGTGCCTCGAACTGGAGGAGGCGTACTTCACCGAGTTGATCGACGCCAGTAACGACCCGGACGTCCGCGTGATCGTGGTCACCGGCGCGGGACGATCGTTCTGCCCGGGGATGGACATGCAGATCCT
>JANMTV010000140.1:0-29196 GCA_031390905.1 Ilumatobacteraceae bacterium
CTGCAGGGCTCCGCGAGATGAGCCCTTCTTCGACGGCTTCGCTCAATGCTGCTCGTAATACCGTCCGGCAGATCTGCACGCTTCGCCGCGACACCTTGCCGCCACTGGCCAAGCGATCGATCCAACCGGCGACATCGTCGCGGTCGAGCGTTGACAGCATGATCGCTCCCAGCCCGTTCTCGATGTGGGGGATCGCCCAGGCGTACTGCTCTTGCGCCTTCTCGGTGATGTCGGTCCGACCGGCGACATACCGACGAACCAACCAACTCACCGTGCCACGCTCGGTCGAGCGATCCTCGGCCTTCGTCGCACAAGCAGCTGCCAACGCCGATCGTTGCGACGCGTACGTCCCGACTTGGCGCGGCCGGTGCTTGCCGGTGGTCGTGTCGATGCCGTCAATCCGCACAACCCACTTGTCGCGTTGCTTGCGGACCGTCGCTTGACCTGTCGATTTCCAAGCCATCTCGCACCCCCAGGAGCCGATTCAGCGCCCAGGTTCTGATACATCGCTGATACATTGCGATTTGCTGAGCTAGCGGTAATCATATCATACCTGCTAGATCTAGTCGGGATGAGAGGATTCGAACCTCCGACCCCCTGCTCCCAAAGCAGGTGCGCTACCAGGCTGCGCCACATCCCGTGATTGACTTGGGCAGCGTACCGGCAACCTCGCCGTGCAAGCACACGCATTACTCTCGGCAACATCGACCGTCGACTCGTTGTTCTCGGGCCACTGGCTGTGCTCACCGCTGCACTTGGTTTGCTCGCCACATCCCGAAACTCAAACGAGGGAGGCGAACTCGTGTCCGGTCGGGCCGACGAGACGTCTGACTCAGGATCAGTGTCGGCGGTCAGTAGCTCGGCGGGGGCCGGCGTCGAGTCGACGATTCCTCCAACGACCAAGCTCGAATGGACATCGACTCTGACAGCCGCCAGCACATCGACAACGACAACGACGACGACAACGACAACGACAACGACAACAGCGGGCGTTTCGATCGCTGTCGATGACGGCGTCTCGTCGAGCACTCGAGTACTCGTCGATGCGTTCACGGTGTCCGACGCCGACCTGCAACCGAAGAGCATCGTGGCGTCTGGTAACGGCCTGTTCTTCGCGCAGAACATGATGTACCGCCACAACGTGGCGGTCTACGACACCACCGGCACAAAGGTGGCCACGATTCCTGACGAGGTCGACTTGGCGGCGTTCGGCGTGGCCGGTGGCTCTGTCGTTCAGGGTTCACCCGTCGAGGCGGCTGTTACTCCGGACGGGAAGTTCGTCTACGTCTCGAACTACAAGATGTTCGGTCCTGGCTACAACCCGGTCGCTGACGACGGCTGCAACGCAGGTGACTGGGATGACAGTTTCGTCTACAAGATCGATACGGCGACGTTCGAGATCGTCGCCGTCATCTCGACTGGCGCCGTGCCGAAGTTCGTCGCAGTGTCACCTGACGGCACGACATTGGTGGTGTCGAACTGGTGCGGATTCGACGTGTCAATCATCGACATCGCAACCGACACCGAGCTTGGCCGGGTCAATGTCGGTCGCCATCCGCGCGGCATCGCTATCGGCAGCGACTCGAAGTTGGCCTATGTAACCGTAATGGGGGAGGCGCGGGTCGATCTGATCGACCTCGACTCGCGAACCGTCGTCAGCAGCCTCACTGACGTAGGTGCCACGCCCCGACATGCACTGCTTTCGGCCGACGACCGGTTCCTCTACATCTCGAACCACACCGCAAACTCGGTCCGCAAGATCGACCTATCGACCGGTTCGGTCGTCGGCATCGCTGAAACGGGAAGCGAAACCCGAACGATGGCGCTCTCCGACGACGGTGACAGTTTGTACGTCGTCAACTACCAGGACGGTACGATCAGCAAGGTTCGCACGAGCGACATGGAGATTCTCCAAACCGTCATCTCGGGTGTTCACCCTGTCGGAATCGCGTATGACCCTGCGACACGCCAGGTGTGGGTTGCCAACTACGCAGGATCCCTGCGTGTCTTCCTCGACCAGTAACCGATACCCAAACTCGTTCATGTCGCGCTGAGCACGGCATACAGGGGTTGGGCGCGACTTGAACGGGGGGTTGTTAGCGGCGGGCGGCGAGTTTGGCTCGCTTGGCCAATCGCTTCGCCGTCTTGCCGATCGGTTCGAGGTTGCGATGGTCGAGGTCGCCTTGCTCGGCACCATTGTCAAACAGGACGCGATAACGCATCCAGTTGAAGCCGTTGGCGAGGATGACCTTGCCCTCGGTACCTGTCGGGATGCCGTGCATCTCGACAGTGGTGCGAACTTTGTCGCCGATCTTCATATCGAGCTGACCCTCATGTGGGGTCGCCAACGCGTGAGGCTTCCAGAATTGCATCGTCGCCATTCTGCCTGATGTGAGCCACGTAACGCACGTTCGTGTCGCCGGTAGAGTTGGCGACCTGTGAAATCATCGGTCGAACCCCTCGAGGGGAACAAAGTCAAGCTGTACATCGAGGTCGACGAGGCCGAATTCGAGAAGGACATCGATCGGGCATTCGGCACGATCGCTCGCGAAGTCAAGCTTCCCGGCTTCCGTAACGGCAAGGCGCCGCGTCGGGTCCTCGAAGCCCGAATCGGTATCGGTGCCGCCCGTGAGCAGGCCCTTCGTGAGGCAATCCCGCAGTATCTCGGCAAGGCAGTCCGTGAGCATGACGTCGATCTGATCGCCACACCGGCGATCGAGGTGACTGGTGGCCAGGAGCAAGGTCTGGTCGAGTTCGAGGCTGAGTGCCAGGTCCGCCCAGAGATCACCGTGCCCGGCTACAACGGTTTGAGGATCGAACTCGACTCGCCAGAGCCGACTGCAGAGGAGCTTGAAGAAGCCCGCGCCTCAGAGCTTCGCCAGGGTGGAACGCTCGCTGACGTCGACCGTCCTGCATCCGATGGTGACTTTCTTACGATCGACCTTGCGGCGACACGTGACGGCGTGGAAGCGCCCGGCCTGAATACTGAGGATTGGTCCTACGAACTCGGTCAGGGCTGGGTCGCAGAGGAATTCGACGACCATCTCACGGGAGCGTCGGCCGGTGACACCCTGACGTTCACGGCGACGCCGAAGGGGACACAGGAACCGGCCGCCTTCACCGTCACCGTGAAGGCAGTCCAGGAGCTGGAACTCCCAGAACTGACCGACGAATGGGTTTCGGAGAACACCGGCGAGTTCGACACGGTCGACGAGTGGAACGAAGCGATCAGCGAGCAGATCCGTAACGGAAAACTTGGCCGAATCCGCCAGTCCGTGATGCCGAAACTGACCGAAGCGCTCACCGGCCTTGTCGAAATCGAACCGCCAGAACCAATGGTGATGTCGGAGATGCAAACGCGGATCGAGACGATGGCGCGCCAGTTCCAAGCTCAAGGAATCGACCTTGAAGCGTGGCTGTCGGCCACAGGGCAAGACGCCCGTCAGTTCATCGAGAACACCCGCCCGCAAGCCACCGAGGCTGTCAAAGCCGACCTTGCACTTCGTGCGGTCGCCGCCGCCGAAAACATTGAAGTCTCTGACGACGAGATCGAGATGGAGTTCGCTCGGATGGCAATGCAGTACGGCCAAAAGGCGAAAGAGATCCGTAAGGCCTACGAGCGCAACGACGCATTCCCCGATCTGGTCGCCCAGATCCGCAAGTCGAAGGCGATCGATTGGTTGCTTCACAACGTCGAGATGGTCGACGATTCGGGCACCGTCATCGATCGTGAACTCGTGCTCGGCCATAATCATGACCACGGCGATGAAGACGACGATCATCACGACCACGACCATGCGGATCACGACCACCACGACCATGACCACGACCATGACCACGACCATGCTGATCACGACCACGACTGAACGGAAAGGTACCCAATGAACCTGGACGCTAAGAACTATCTGGTCCCCAATGTCGTTGAAACGACGAGCCGTGGCGAGCGGGCGTATGACCTGTACAGCCGCATGCTCAAGGACAACATCATCTTTCTACAGACCCCGATCGATGATCAGATAGCGTCTTTGATCTGCGCCCAGTTGATCCATCTCGAGTCAGAGAACCCTGAGAAGGACATCAACATCTACATCAACAGCCCTGGTGGCGACATCACCTCGCTATTCGCGATCTACGACACGATGCAGTTCATCCGTAACGACATCGCCACGATCTGCCTCGGCCAGGCCGCATCGGCCGCCGCCGTGCTGCTGGCTGCCGGTACCAAAGGCAAACGGCTGGCGCTCCCACACAGCCGCGTTCTACTCCACCAGCCGTACGGCCAAGTCGGCTACGGCCAGGTCACCGACCTCGAGTTGGCGGCCAACGAAATCCTCAGAATGCGTGACCTGCTCGAGGAAATTCTCTCTGAGCACACCGGTCAGCCGATCGAGCGAGTACACGCTGACACCGACCGAGATTTCGTTATGGAAGCAAACGAGGCCCTCGCGTATGGCATCATCGACACTGTGATCTCAACCCGGGACGCGGTCGATCGTTCGTCTGCGATTCGCTGAGATCGAACAGGACTCTCGGAGGGACGGCAGACGTGGCAAAATTTGGAGACACCGGTGAGCTGCTCAAATGCTCGTTCTGCGGCAAGTCGCAGAAGCAGGTAAAGAAGCTGATTGCTGGCCCGGGCGTCTACATCTGCGACGAATGTATCGATCTCTGCAACGAGATCATCGAGGAAGAACTCACCGACTCGAGTGAGCTCACCTTCGATCAGCTTCCCAACCCACGCGAGATTCGAGCCTTCCTCGATGACTACGTGGTCGGTCAGGACGATGCCAAGAAGATTCTGTCGGTCGCCGTCTACAACCACTACAAGCGAATCCAATACCAGCAGTCGGCGACGATTACCCGGCGCGACGACGTCGAGCTGCAGAAGTCGAACATCTTGATGCTCGGCCCTACCGGTTGCGGCAAAACCCACCTCGCTCAGACGCTGGCCCGAATGCTGAACGTCCCGTTCGCCGTTGCCGACGCAACCGCGCTCACCGAAGCCGGTTACGTCGGTGAGGATGTCGAGAACATCCTGCTGAAGCTGATTCAAGCTGCCGAGTTCGACACCAAACGGGCCGAGACGGGGATCGTCTACATCGACGAGATCGACAAGATCGCCCGCAAGAGCGAGAACCCGTCGATCACGCGTGACGTGTCAGGCGAGGGCGTGCAACAGGCGTTGCTCAAGATCCTCGAAGGCACGCAAGCATCAGTCCCACCGCAGGGTGGGCGCAAGCATCCGCACCAGGAGTTCATCCAGATCGACACGACCAACGTGTTGTTCATTCTCGGTGGTGCCTTCTCCGGTTTGGAGAAGATCATCGAACGTCGGATCGGGCACGGTGGCGTCGGCTTCCATGGCACCGTGCGCGCCAAGAACGACACCGACCCGGGCGAACTGTTCGCCCAGGTGTTGCCAGAGGACCTGATCAAGTTCGGGATGATCCCCGAATTCATCGGTCGGCTCCCGATGATCGGGGCCGTCCGTTCGCTCGACCGTGACACGCTCGTGCGGATCTTGACCGAACCGAAGAATTCGCTCGTCAAGCAATACCAGAAGATCTTCGACTTCGAGAATGTCGAGTTGGAATTCAGCGACGACGGCCTGGAAGCAGTCGCCGACCTAGCGATTCTGCGAGGCACTGGTGCCAGAGGCCTTCGGGCGATCCTCGAAGAGGTACTGCTCAATCTGATGTACGACCTCCCCGGCCGGACCGACATCGGCAAGGTCCAGATCGATGCAGAGATGGTGCGCACGAAGGTCAACCCGACGCTTGTGCCGCGCAAGGCACCGGCTGCCCGCCCGCGCCGGGCCGCCAGCTGACAGTCCAGGCTTGATGGACTACGCCCAAGCCCTTGCTTACCTCGACGACCATACGTCGTACGAGACGACCGGGCGGATGACGTCACCCACAATCGAACCGATCAGTCGATTGTGTGCAGCGATGGGCGACCCACAACTCGCGCAGCCAGTGATTCATGTCACCGGCACGAATGGCAAAGGTTCGACAGTCCAGGTGATTACTCGTCTGTTGATTGCCCAGGGCCTGTCCGTCGGCACGTACACCAGTCCTCACTTAGAGCGGGTCAACGAACGGATCGCACGCAACGGTGAACCGATCTCGGATGAAGAGTTCGCTGAACAAATCGCCGGGATCGCCGCCCTGGAAGGAATTGTAGGCGTCCGGCCGACGTACTTCGAGGCGATCACGGCTGCAGCGTTCCGCTGGTTTGCTGACGTTGCTGTCGACGTGGTAGTTGTCGAAGTTGGGATGCTTGGTCGTTGGGATGCGACCAACATCGTTGACGCCCAAGTCGCCGTGATCACCAATATCGCTATGGATCACAACGAGTTCGCCGGTCCTGAACTGACCGATATCGCCAGCGAGAAGGCAGGGATCATCAAGCCCGCCAGTGCCGTCGTGATCGGGGAGACCGACCCTGACCTCGTGGCAATCTTCGTCAGCGAGGGCGGCGCGTCACACATGGTCCGTGGTGAACAGTTCGAGACGCTCGACAACTCGCTGGCGATCGGCGGGCGCTCGCTTGATATCAGAACACCTACGACGATCTACTCAGATGTGTTCCTCCCACTTCACGGCTCGTACCAGGGTGACAATGCGACGTTGGCGGTGACAGCGGTCGAAGCGTTCTTCGCCGCGCCGCTGGCGGAGGATGTGATTCACGAAGGTTTGGCCAACGTGTCGATGCCCGGCCGATTCGAAGTGATGGGTGTGCAACCGCTGGCGATCATCGACGGCGCCCACAATCCGCCGGGCGCCGATACGTGCGCCGAGGTGTTCTTTGGCGACTTCCAACCTGAAGGCCGACGAATCCTCGTCGTTGGCACGTTGCGGAACCCGAGAGAAATGCTCGCCGCCCTACGCGCCGACGAGTTCGACGTGGTTTATGCATGCACAGCGCCGTCTCCGCGAGGCGTACCGAGTACTGAGGTTGCTGTTGCCGCCCGCGAGATGGGTTGTGGCGAGGTGTACGTCCACGACACCGTTGAAGGCGCCTGTTCAGCGGCGATGCGCTCGGCCGGTCCCGATGATGCGGTTCTCGTTGCTGGCTCCCTCTACGTCGCTGGAGCCGCCCGACAAGCGATTCGTCGCTTCGCCAATTAGGTGGTCGGGACTGGCCACCGTGCTTGATGGCGGGTTCGTCGTCCGCTCCGCTTCCTCCTCGCGCCGCTGTCCGCCTCGTCGCTGGCGCTTCCCTCGACGGCTCCGTCGACGTAGCAAAATCGAACGCCTCCGTGCGGCTCGTCGCTGGCGCTTCCCTCGCCGCCAGGGCCTCCGTGGTTGACCCTGTGTGGCGGTAGCGTTGGGGGCCATGTCTGATCGCACTCTTGTCCTACTGAAGCCTGACACCGTGGAGCGCAAGCTCGTCGGCGAGATCGTCTCCCGGTTGGAGGCCAAGAACCTCGACATCGTTGCGATGGAGCTTCGCTCGCTCGCCGCCGAAACGCTCGCTCGGCACTATGAAGAGCACGTCGGTAAGGCTTTCTATGCCGATCTCGTCGAGTTCATGAGTCGCGGCCCGGTTGTGGCAATGGTGATCGAAGGTCCGGAAGACACGTGGGAGGTCGTGCGCACGATGATGGGCACAACCAATCCCCGTAAGGCGGCACCAGGCACGGTCCGTGGCGACCTAGGAATTCTGTTCACCGAGAATCTCGTTCACGGCAGTGACTCACTCGATAGCGCGACCCGTGAGATCGGCATCTTCTTCCCGAATCTGTAACATCGTTTCCCTGTGCGAGTATGTGTGCCGCGAGTCTGTGTGAAAGGAGGTCGAGATGGCACGGAATAATCCCTTGAGTATCGGGCGCGATCTGGCTATCGACCTCGGCACGGCCAACACCCTGATCTACGCCAGAGGGCTCGGTATCGTGCTTGACGAACCGTCAGTCGTGGCGATCAACGTCAACGACGGGCGACCAGTCGCCGTCGGCACTGAAGCCAAACGAATGATGGGACGCACGCCGAATCACATCAAGGCGATCCGTCCGCTCAAGGACGGCGTGATCGCCGACTTCGAGGTTTGCGAGAAGATGTTGCGCTACTTCATCCAGAAGGTTCACGCCAGCAAGTGGTCGAAGCCACGGATGATCATCTGCGTGCCGTCAGGGATTACGGGTGTCGAGCAGCGAGCAGTGCAAGATGCGGCCGAGTATGCCGGAGCGCGTAAGCCTGTACACATCATTGAGGAGCCAATGGCGGCCGCGATTGGTGCCGATCTTCCGGTTCACGAACCGAGCGGCAACATGATCGTCGACATCGGCGGCGGCACCACAGAGGTCGCCGTGATTTCCCTCGGCGGAATCGTGACTGCCCAGTCGGTTCGAGTCGCAGGCGACGAACTCGATGAGGCGATTTTGCAATACGTCAAGAAGGAGTACTCGCTTGCGATTGGTGATCGCACGGCCGAGGAAATCAAGATCCAAATGGGTTCGGCCTGGCCACTCAACGAGGAATTGACCGCCGATATTCGTGGAAGAGACCTCGTGTCGGGGCTACCGCGCACGATTCAACTCACCACCGAGCACGTACGTGAAGCACTTGCCGAGCCGGTCAATTCGATCGTTGACGCTGTGAAGACAACGCTCGACAAAACGCCACCTGAGCTGGCGGCCGACATCATGGAGGACGGGATCATGTTGACCGGCGGCGGTGCGCTGCTCGGTGGCCTGGCCCAACGGCTTGCCCACGAAACAGGGATGCCGATCCGCGTAGCGAAAGAACCCCTGTACAGCGTTGTGATCGGTTCCGGTCGAGCGCTGGAAAACATCGATGCGATGCGGGGGCTCATGTCGCTCGGCGGCGACTACTGATCCGGGGCGCCTGATGGCGATCTATTCCGCCGGCCGACGGCGCACGATGATCATCCTGTTGCTGTCGTCGATCCTCCTCATCACGCTCGACCTGCGCGGTAACGCGGTCTTCAACGCCGCCCGTTCCGGCTTCGGCTACGCGCTTCGACCATTCGAAATCGCCGGGGATGTGATCACTCGGCCAGCGGAACGCGCGTGGCGAGGGATGACTGAGTACGACGACCTGCTCGCAAAGAACGAACAATTGCAACGTCAGGTCGACGCTCAGCGCAGTGCTGAGATCGCCGCCGAAAACGCCCTCGCCGAGAACCGCGACCTTCGAGCGCAACTCAACCTCGAGTCGCTCGCCGACTACGACAAGGTGACCGCCAGCATCATCGGCTTGTCGCCCAGCAACTTCGACCAACAGGTCGAAATCGACAGCGGTTCACTCGCCGGCATCAGGGTCGGTATGCCCGTCGTCAACGATGCCGGACTCGTCGGCAAGATCACCCGCGTTGCACCGCAGACGAGCATCGTGATGCTGGTGACCCACCCCTCGTACCACGTGCCGGTCAAGGTGGTGGCCGAGGTGCTTCCGACGCCATCGACGACGGTGCCGGCGTCGGTTCCCAGCGGGCTTGCGGTCGAGGATGTCACCACGACCTCGTCGACATCGTCAACCACATCATCGACAACCTCGACCACGGTGCCCGGGAGCGGTAGTGCCAGTGGATCGGCTGCGAACACCCCGTCGAACACCACGAGCACAACAAGTTCGTCCACCTCGACGACAACGACAACTGTGGTGATCGAGGTAACACGTGAAACCGGCGCGCTCAACGGGTTTGGTGCGGAACGGCTTCCTCGCGTCAGGTTCATCGCCGATTCGCCGTTGTTCGGTGTTGTAGTCGAAGGGGACGCTGTTCTCACCGCCGGCGGAAGTGAAAGCCTCGCTCCGCCGAACATCCCGATTGGGCGCGTCGCCAATGTGATGAGACGGCTCGGGATCGAGGGACTTGAACTCGAGGTTGAACTCAGCGCCGATCTCGACCACCTGGCGTTCCTGACTGTGATCCTGTATCAACCGTCGACTGAACTGGTCACCGGGTGACATCCTCGTGATCGGTGGGATACTCAATAGCTCGCTGACCAGGATCGTTCCGATCGCGATGATCCTGCTGGCGCTTCAAAAGACCCTGCTCGAAGAGATGCGACCGTTCGGCGTGATCGTTCAGATCGTGCTGGCGTTCGCCGCATCAGCAGGCGCCGCCGGCGGCCCAGAGCGTGGTGCTCTGACAGGTTTTACAGTTGGCCTGATGTATGACCTGGCCGTTGGAACGCCGCTCGGATCATCAGGAATTACGATGGGGCTCGCTGGCTACGTGGCTGGTTGGGTCGATCTCGTACGGATCGAAACAACCTGGTGGATGGCGGCCGCGTTCGTCGCCCTCGGTGCCGCGGTTGGCGAGGCCGGAGTACCCGTCGTCCGGCGTTTCATCGGTGAGGAAGATGCGTTCGTACCCGAGATGGCAAAGATCGTCCCGGTCGTCGCGGTTTCTGCTGCAATCGCCAGCATCGCACTCGTTCCGATCGGACGATGGTCGCTCAAGCTCGCCCGACCGGAATGGAAAATGCCGAATGACTGACCGAGTCACGAGCAGAGCGCCGCAACATTGGCACCGAAGCACGCGAGACTCGTGCCATGGCAGTTGATCGCCGCGCCGCTCGCCTCGGGGTGCTTGCCCTTGTTGGTGTGATGTTGTTCTCGCTGCTCGGTGTTCGTCTTTGGTTTCTTCAGACAGTCAAGGCCGAGGAGCTTCAGGCAAGCGTGACGGTTGCGAAAACTCGGATCGTTCGACTGGCTCCCGAGCGTGGCCGGATCTTTGACGTCCACGGCCGAATTCTGGCTGACAACGAACGGATCCTGACCGTTGCGGTCGATTGGCAGATGTTGCGTCGCAAGACGCAGCGTGAGGAGATCTTCAGGCGCCTGTCGGGTTGGGTCGATGTCCCGATCGAGGAGATGCAACGACGATTCGACTCCGACCAGTACAGCACGTTCCTCCCGATGCCGGTACGAGAAGACATCGATGAACCGACCGCGATCGCGATCCTTGAACGGATCGAGGATTTTCCGGGAGTCGAGATTCTGACCCAGTCAAAGCGCGTGTATCCGTACGCGCCCCATGCCGCTCACGTGATCGGGTACATGGGGGCAATCACCAAAGAGCAACTCAAGAATCCGCTGTATGAGTCGTACATCCTGACCGAACGTGTTGGGCAGTTCGGTGTCGAGCGAAGCATGGAAGCGGTGCTCCACGGAACTTGGGGTTACAAGAAGCTTGAAGTCGATGCCGCCAATCGACCGGTGCGAGTGCTCGAGGAAGTCGACCCCATCAACGGGTACGACGTGCAACTCACGATAGACCTCGAGTACCAGCAGTACGCCGAACAGGTACTCGAGACCACATTGAAGCTGCGCCGTACCCAAACGGCCCCGAATCCCGAGGTCAAGAAGCCCGACGGCAGCCGCGAGAAGATGGATATCACCAAACCCGACACCGTGTTCCTGAAGGCGCCGGCCGGGTCAGAGATCATCATGGACTACTCGAATGGTGAGATCATCGCAATGGCGAGCTACCCAACGTTCGACAACCGATGGTTCGAGGCGGGACTGTCGAGCGCCAAGTTCGCACAAATCTTTCCGTCGGAGAAGCCTGACGGCACTCCGATCGACCCAGACGAATCGATCCTCGTCAATCGAGCGATTCAAGGTCGCTACAACCTCGGCTCAACGTTCAAACCGTTCACTGCCTTCGCTGCATTGAACACCGGACTGATCTCTCCCGGTGAACGCTACAACGACACCGGTACGTACAAATTGTCCAGCGAGTCAGTTGATCTTGACAGGTGCGCGGCGGGACTTCTCAAGTGCGAATTCAAGAACGCCGTCTGCGCTGGTTCTGGGCGGCCCTGCGTATATGGCGATGTCACAGTCGAGGATGCACTTGCCGTCTCGTCGGACGCGTTCTTCTACCGAATCGGTGAGCAGATCTTCATCCGAAACAACAGACTTCCAGTTCTGCAGGAGCGGGTCGAATTGTTCGGGTTCGGCACCGACACTGGAGTCGAGTTGCCGTTCGAGTTTGACGGCACAGTTCCAGACAAGGAGTTGAAGAAGCTGTATGCCGAGAAGGGCATCATTAGCGACGCGGAGGGCGAGAGTTACTACGTCGGCGACAACGTGCAGTTGGCGATCGGGCAGGGCCTGCTATCGGCGACGCCACTTCACCTCGCGACTGGATATGCAGCGATCGCCAACCGCGGTTTTGTAGTACAGCCGACTGTTATCCGAGCGATCTGGAATCCAGGCGTTCCAGATGGGCAACCGGGCTTTGCTGATTTCACGCAGGGCACGGTTTTCGAGGATCTCAGTGCCCCGACGTTGATCCGCCAAATCCCGATGCCGGACGAAGTGCGCAAGCCGATCGTGCAAGGGCTACAACGCGTGATCTACGGGCCAGGCGTCGATTCCGATACGTACCACAAGACAACGGGAGAGCATCTGTTCCTTGACTATCCGCGCGGTGAGGACGCGATTCCACTGGCGGGGAAAACGGGAACCGCTCAGGGTGCCAACAACTACCCGTGGAATGACTCGTCGGTATTCACCGCCTTCAGTACGGATGAGGACCGCCCATACGTGGTAACTGCTTATCTCGAAAAAGCTGGATATGGATCGCAAGCGGCCGCGCCGGTTGTCAAATGTACGTTCCTGGCCTTATCCGGTCTGAGGACGACAGACGAGGTGAACCTGTCGGTACCGCTCGACCTCCATGCGGTTGTCTCGGCACCGCCGTTGGCAATGACAGATCTGTCCTGCTACCACTCGAAGTTTGGTAGCGGTGTGTTGACCCAGGACCGATCGACCGACTGAGACGGGTGACTGTGCGATGGCGTTGACCTTTCTGGAGCGCAAGCCTGACAGCGGGCTCGGCAACATCCGGTCGAGCCCTGCCGATCCGAGCCGCAATGTCGATTGGGTGCTGTTGCTGACCCAGGGAGTGCTCACAGTCGCGGGATGCTTCGTCGTGTACTCCGCATCGCGAACCAAGATCGACGGTGATCCGTACGCCTACGCCACCCGCCAGGTCGTGTTCGCGATCATCGCCAGCGTTGTGATGGTGGCGGTGATGTCGGTCGATTACGAATGGTTCAAAGAACGCGCGTCGTTCTTGTATGGCGCAACGATTGCGCTCTTGGTACTGCTGCTCCTGATGGGTTTCGCGCAGGGCAAGGACCGTATTTCGTTCGACTTTGGTCCGTTCAACTTGCAGCCGGCCGAGGTGGCCAAGTTTACGGTCTTGCTGTTCCTCGCCGTCTACCTCGCCGAAGGTCGCAGTGACGAGGTCACCTACGCCCGATTCCTCGGTGGGCTGATCATGGTCGGTGCTCCGACAGTGCTCGTCGTGATCCAACCGGACCTTGGGACGGGGTCTGTGCTGGTGTCCGTGGCAATGGGTGTGCTTCTGGTTGCCGGTGCCAAGGCTCGGTACATCGCGCTGATCAGCGCGATGTCGCTCGTCACGGTGGTCGCCGCCTTCGTCGGTGGCTTTGTAGACCAATATCAGAAGCAGCGACTGCGGGTGTTCCTCGATCAGGACACAACCGACGAACAACTCCAAGATGCCGTGTATCAGGTACGCAACGCCGTTCGTGCATTGGGAACCGGCGGACTATGGGGCCAGGGTTGGCTCGACGGGCCACTGACGAATGACGGTTCGGTGCCCGTGATGTGGGCCGACTTCCCGTTTGCTGCCGTTGGTGAACAGTTCGGGCTCGCCGGATGTGCGGTGCTGCTGGCGGTCTTCGTGGTGTGTCTGATGAGGATTTGGCGGATTGCTTCGCTCTCGCGTGACCTGCTGGGCACGTACCTCTGCGCAGGCGTGTTCACGATGCTCCTCTGGCAGATCTTCCAGAACGTTGGAATGACCCTCGGGATCATGCCGGTGACCGGGTTGCCGTTGCCGTTCATCTCGTACGGTGGATCGAGCCTGATCACGTACTTCGCGATGTTCGGGATTGTCCAGTCGGTACACATGCGGCGAATGCGCTAGAGGCCCAGCGGATAGGTCAACGTTGATCGTGCCGTGGTTTTCATTTCACCTGCTCCGCAGGCGAAATAGGGCGACGTAACGATTGGTCGCCTCGCCTATCGGCTCGGCTTCTCACTGGGATTGGCGTTCTCGATCCCAGGTGACGGTGTTCACGCGCTGTACACTTAGCTCCGTCATGTCATCACTCTGGGCGCGGATCAAACCGCACCTGGTGCGGGTGTATAAACCAGCCCGAAACATCGGCTGCGAGGACGGTGCCACTACCCCCCGGCACGACCAGCTCGCTTACGGGGACGCGGTGTTGCATCCGTCTGCGCTGCGCGACGAAGCCACGGCTGGTCATCCGAACCAGGGGCATCAGGTCCTCACTGAAAATCGAACTCTCCACTGGACTGACCACGACGGTACGCGGCGCGACGAAATCACGTTTGCCCGCCCTCGTGGATGCGAGCACCCGAGCGGTGCCCGCAGACGAAGGGATCACAAGTATGGACGACACGACCACTCCCGCCGACATGACGTCGGCGACCGAACCGGGCAACGATCAGCCAGAGTCTGCTGAGCAGGTCGCGGGACCCGCTCGCAAACGACGACGTGGTTCACGCGGCGGCCAAGGCCGCAAGAAGCCAGAAGCCGGTGCCGTCGGAGGTGATGGCGACGAGTCGAACGATGACAGCGACGATGACAGCGACGATGACAGCGACGAACGAGGTGCTGACGACGATCGGTCGCCAGAAGAACTACCGGAACCGATCCGTGAAGGTCGCGTCAGTGACGTCGTAGCAGCCGAAAAAGCGCTTGTTCGTAGGCCTCAGATTGGTGATACGCGACCGGCACCGGCGATTCTGCCTCCTGGTCCTGCTGTGAGGTCGAACGCCAACGCCGACAGGGGCGACACTCCCAAGCCGGCCAACAAACGCCGCAAGCGTGGGAGTGGCTCCGGCGCTGCTGATGGAAGCCAGCGCGGCGAGCAGGCAGGACACACACCCGACAGGACTGACCGGCCGGACAGGCCAGCCGGCGCCGAAGGTGGGGACCGCAAGAAGCGACGCGTGAAACTCAAGCCGAGTGCCGCCGAACAAGATCTGATGGAGCAGCGCCGGGGGCGCGAGCGCAACGGTAAGCCGGTCGGCCGGTATTTCATGTGCGTCCAGACACGACCAGGGATGGCGCAGGTGGCTGTCCTCGAAGGTCGCAACCTGATCGAGCACTACGTCAGCAGACCGTCCGACGATGTCAGTCAGATCCATGGCAACATCTATCTCGGCCGAGTCCAGAACGTGCTGCCGGGCATGGAGGCGGCGTTCGTCGACATTTCGACGCCGAAGAACGCCGTGCTGTACCGAGGCGACGTGCAGTACGACGCCGAAGACATCGTCGCCAAAAGTGGCGCCCGGATCGAAGACGTGCTCAAGGCACGTCAGATGATTATGTGCCAGGTCACCAAGAACCCGATTGGGGCCAAGGGTGCCCGACTCACGCAGGAAGTTTCGCTTCCCGGCCGATTCGTCGTGCTGATTCCAAACTCCAAGACGTACGGGATCTCGAAGCGCTTGCAAGACGACGCCCGCAAGCGGCTTCGTAACATCTTGGACCGGGTCAAGCCCGAACAACACGGGCTGATTGTTCGTACCGCTGCGGAGCATGCGACGGAGGCCGACCTCGAGGCCGACATGCACCTCTTGCTCAATCAATGGGCAGAGATCGAACGCAAGGCCGCCAAGTCGGCGAGGCCAGGTTTGCTCTATCGCGAGCCGGAACTCGCCGTTCGAGTGATCCGTGAAGAGTTCAACCCTGACTATCGCGGTGTCGTGATCGATGACCCTCGACTATACGAAGAGGTCCGGAACTACATCACTGCCTTCAACCCTGAACTGGCGGACCGGATCGAATTTTACGACTCCGAAGCAGAGGGACTGTCAATCTTCGAACGATTCCACGTCCACGAGCAGGTCCACAAGGCACTTGACCGAAAAGTCTGGCTGCCGTCGGGCGGCTCCTTGATCATCGAGCACACCGAAGCGCTGACCGTGATCGACGTCAACACAGGCAAGAACGTTGGCAAGTCGAACCTCGAAGAAACCGTGTTCTACAACAACATGGAAGCGGCCCAGGAGATCGCCAAGCAGTTGCGGCTCCGTGACATTGGCGGAATCATCGTGATCGATTTCATCGACATGGAAATCAGAGACAATCGATCCAAGGTGGTCGACTCGTTCCGAACGGCGCTCGCCCGCGACAAGACCCGTACCCAGGTGTTCGATATTTCCGAACTAGGCCTGGTCGAGATAACCCGCAAACGGATTGGCGAAGGCCTCCTGACTGAGTTCTCCGAGTCCTGCCCCGACTGCGACGGTCGCGGTGTTCGTATCGATCTCGGCCTGCTCGAGTAGCCGACCGATGTTCCGGCCGGGGGCCACGTGGTCGTGAATGGGCCTGTGATCACGGTCGACGGCGGTCTGTCGGGCTCGTTGTGATTGCTTGCCGCTCCGGTTGGAGGCCACGACCGCGCTCGATAGCCTCTAACGAGCTATGTACGCAGTGATCGCCTCAGGTGGAAAACAGGAAAAAGTAACCCAGGGCCAGCGCGTGTCCCTTGAGTTGCTCGATGGTGACGAGGGAAGCGACGTATCGTTGACTCCCGTGCTGGTTGTCGACGGTGATTCCGTGCTCGCCGGTTCTGATGCGCTGAAGGGCGCTTCGGTCACTGCCAAGATCGTCGGCCAGACGAAAGGCCCAAAGATCAACGGCTTCACCTACAAGGCCAAGGCCAACGAGCGTCGCCGGTACGGCCACCGTCAGAAGTACACCGTGGTCGAGATCACCTCGATCAAGACTGCATCGAACAAGGACAGTTGAGGAGCCGCTCATGTCAAAGACCAAAGGTGGCGGTTCTACCCGCAACGGCCGTGACTCGAATGCCCAGCGCTTGGGTGTCAAAGTTTTCGGTGGCACCCAAATCAGTGCAGGAACGATCATCATCCGCCAACGCGGGACCCGCTTCCACCCTGGCAAGAATGTGGCGATCGGTGGCGACGACACATTGTTCTCGCTGATCGACGGTGCAGTGCAGTTCGGTGAGCGCAAGGGCCGCAAGGTCGTCGACGTGAATCCGGTTGGCTGAACCAACCCGAAATCTGATTTACCGCTAACGACGGGGCGCTAATCCGCCCCGTCGTTGCGCGTCCCGGGCCAGGCGCTTGCAACTGGCCCATGTCGGACCGCTGGCTCGCCCGGATGTCAGTTGGGACATCTTTAACCTTCAAGTAAAGGTTGAGACTATTTAGTCACAATTCTGCATCGAACTGGAATCGGCGATCGCAGAATCATCAAGTTCTTCCCTGAACGGTCAGCCGACGACACTCGGAATCGACGTGTAGATCGAAGATCGAGCGTCTTTCAGCGTCTTGCAGCGTTCTAGCGGACACACATCGGGGTTGGACCAGAGCAAAACTTTACAAAGTCTGGTCCGCCAGTCTTGCAACCAATCGTTGCCGACTGAACGTGCCACGATCGATACACCAGAGATCAAGCGTGCTCATCTGTTGCCTGCACAGCGGGCATTTTCGCACGCGTTGCGGTGACCCCACCACTGCCGGAGGGCAAGGGACCTCAAACAGCATGTGTTTTCTCAAGATCGGCGCGTATCGCTAGACATTCGGTCGTTTCGTACGTACAGTGCCTGTTGGTCACTTTCGGCGGTCGGGAGTCCAAAGGCGGAGGGTCTTGTACAATGTTGCGTAAATTGTTTTCGGCGGTAGTAGGTGTTTCGTTAGTGGCGACGGCGGCGGTGGTCTCGGTCGTACCAGCTTCAGTGGTGTCGGCAGCCGCTATTACCGCTGATGACTTCACGAGCGGGAACCTCTCGAGCTGGACGACCGTTACCAGACTCACGATCGACAACGCCATCGGCAGCCCTGCGGCACCGAGCGCCCGTGCCCAGGTCACCAGCCAGTCGGCCTTCGCCAATCTAGACCTGGCGACGACGTACACACAGATCTGCATGAGCGTCAACGTCAACCTCGCTTCCGGCTCTGGCGTCGACTTGTTTCGCCTACGGACTGCGGTCGGTGGCCCGGTCATCAAGGCGTTCGTCGCCACCAACGGCACCGTGCAGTTGCGGAACGACTTTGGGGGCGTCGCCCGAACCACGACCGTGGCACTCGGCACCGGCTGGCACAACGTCGAGTTGTGCGGCAGCGTCGGCGCCGCCACGACGTGGGATCTCTACCGCGATGGTGTAGCGATCGTGACCGCTTGGCAGACCGACACCGGAACTACCCCGGTCGGCCGCGTCCAGATCGGTGACACCGCCGCCAAGACCTTCACGGCCAACTTCGATCACGTGGTCGTCGACCAGGCGGTCGGAGACGAGGGTGTCGTGCCTGGTGACATCACTCCACCGACGGTGCCCGGCACTCCAACCGGGACGAGCCCGTCATCGAGTTCGATTCAGATCAGCTGGGCGGCGTCGACTGATTCGTCGCTACCGATCACCTACCGCGTCTATCGCGACGGTGGGGCGACGTCGGTCGGTTCGACCACGACGACATCGTTCACCGACATCGGCTTGGCGCCGGGCTCGGTTCACACCTACACAGTCGACGCCGTCGACGCAGTGCCCAACGCCAGCGCAGAAAGCCTGGCTTCAGCCTCGATCACCGTGCTCTCGGTCGACGTCGCTCCACCGACGGTGCCCGGTGCCCCTACTGGGACGAGTCCGTCATCGAGTTCGATTCAGATCAGCTGGGCAGCATCGACTGACCAATCGCTGCCAATCACCTACCGCATCTATCGCGACGGTGGGGCGACGTCGGTCGGTTCGACCACGACCACCTCGTTCACCAACACGGGCCTGGCGCCGGGTTCGGTTCACACCTACACAGTCGACGCCGTCGACGCCGTCACCAACTTCAGCGCGAAGAGTCCCGTATCAGCCTCGATCACCGTGCTCACCGTGGCCGACACCACCCCACCGACGATTCCTGGCCGTCCCGCGGGCACGAGCCCAACGGTTGGTTCGATTCAGATCAGTTGGGCGGCGTCGACTGACCCGTCGTTGCCGATCACCTACCGCGTGTATCGCGATGGCGGGGCCACCTCGGTCGGTTCGACCACGACGACGTCGTTTACTGACAACGGCCTGGTGGCGGGTTCTGCGCACACCTACACGGTCGACGCCGTCGATGCCGCAACCAACGCCAGCGCTAAGAGCCTGGTCTCGCTGTCGATCACCGTGATGTCGTCAACCGCTGGACAGCAGCCGCTGCCCTTGCATACCCGGATCGCTAATGACGTGGTACGGACCAACCACCCGCGCATCACGACCGGTGAGATCACGGACCTCGAGTACATCGGCAACCGTGTCTTCATCGCCGGCACGTTCACCTCCATCCGCAATAACACGACGACCAACACCACGACCGTCAATCAGCCCAGCCTCGCTTCGTACAACATTGACACCGGACTGATCGACACAGCCTTCCGGCCCGTGTTCGGGGGCGGCGGCGTTACCGAGGTCGAAGCGTCGCCGGACGGCACCAAGCTGTTCGTCGTCGGTCGATTCGACACTGTGAACGGCGTCGCCAAGCGCAAGATCGCCTCGATCAACCCGGTCACTGGCGCCACGATCACTACCTTCACCGCAAATGCCAACGGAGCCGCAACGTCAGTCGACGCCTCGAATACCACGGTGTACGTCGGTGGCCAGTTCACGACGGTCAACAACGTGGGACGAATCAGCCTCGCGGCGGTCAGCGCCACCACCGGTCAGCTCGTGACGGGCTTCGTGAACAACCTCTCTGGAGGCGTCGGCGTCAACGGTGAATTGACGGTCCAGGCGCTCAGGCTGACCCATGACGGAACCAAGCTGCTTGTCGTCCACACCGGGAGCGAGATCGCCGGCCAGACCCGCTACGGGATGGGCCTGATCAACACACAGGACAACCAGCTGCTCCCGTGGCGCAGTCGGTTGTGGGAAGACAACCTGCAGTTCGTCGGCGGTGTCACGCGGATCTACGCCGGTGACATCGCACCGAACGACCAGTACTTCGTGGTGTCGAGCGGCTCCGGTGGCGATCGCCCACCGATCAGCGACACCGCTGTGGCATATCCGATCGACGGTGGCGACAACGTCGAGCCGTTGTGGATCTCGCGTCTGTTCGACAGCGTGTACTCGGTCGCGATCAGCGAGGTCGCTGTGTACCTCGGCGGCCACTTCAACTACATGGAATCGCCCACTGCGGCGGACCCTTGGCCCGGATTGACCAATGTCGGGTACGGACGCGGCCAAGGCCTGGCCGGTTACGGACTCGGCGACGACATCGTGATTCGTGACCACGTTGGCGCATTGAACCCGGCCACCGGCAAAGCGCTCGAGTGGAACCCCGGATCCAACTCCTTCGAGGGCAACAAGGCGATGCTCGTGACCCCACGAGGCGTGATCGCTGGTGGCGACGCCACCACGCAGGGCGACATGAACGTCGGACGGATCGCCTTCTACGACTTCAACAACATTCCCGTGTCGGGTGCCAACGAGACGACGATCGTGAACCCAATCGAAGGTCGTGTGGAAGAGGCCGGCGTCCCGTTCGTGGTCGACGGCACCGCCAGAGCAACGAGCGGAGTGCTGCGGGTCCAGCTCGAAGTACGTGACCGCGACTCCGGGCAGTACCTGCAGGACAACCTCACCACGTGGGGTGGTGGCAACACGATCAACACGGTCCTTGCCTCGCCGAACGCGACCACGACCAACTGGTCGCTGTCGCTGAACATCCCGAACAACCGTCGCATCCAGCTCTACGCCAAAACGTTCGCGGTCAACGGCACCAACGATGCGAGCAAGGCGCTCAAGCGGATCGAGACGTTCGGAGTGACGGACCAGACGCCGTCCACGTCGATCAGCGGGCCGTCCAGCGGCATTGTCCCGACCACGACATTCATCGTGACCGGCACAGCGCAGGACGATCTCGGGGTCAATTCGATCACGTTCTCGTTCCGTGATAGCCAGAACCGCTACATCCAAGCCGATGGCAGCACGTCCACCACATACAACACGTTCCGTGGCTTGCCGGACGTCGTCGGCGCCACGAGCGCCACGTGGTCGTACGAGTTGACGCTTCCGTACGAGGGTGAATGGACGATGCAGGCAATCGCCGTCGACACGGCAGGCCAGTCCGACCTGCGAAGCGCCGATCGAACCTGGCTCGTCAGCGGCACGGCGCTCCCACCGACAGTGACGATCTCCACACCAACGGTGATGATCCCGCCGACCGCGGTGAACGCCCTCACGATGGCGCCAGGCAGTCCGGTGACGTTCTCCGGCACAGCGACCGACGACGAGGACCTCAACTTCGTCCAGATCTCCCTGCGCAACAGCTCGACCCGCGAGAACCTCACAGCGGGCGGCGTCTGGGGCGTCGACCTGGTGGCCGGCCTCTTTCGGATCTCGCCAGCGAACAGCATCAACGGGACCACCTACAACTGGTCCTACACCACGCCCTTCAACGTCGTGCCAGGGACCTACACGTTCTCGGTGCGAGCCACTGACGACCTCGGGCTGACCACTCCGTTGGCCAACCGGGGAAACCTCACGATTAACGTCCAGGTTCCGGGCGATGCCTTCCCCGACGGCACCATCACGCCGACTGGCACCCAGACCGGCGTCCAGGTGCTGCATCTCGACCTGACGGGCGCGGCGACCGATGACATCGGCGTCTCGGCGGTTCGGCTGACCGTCGAAGAAGTGGTTAGCGGCCTGTACATCCAGGCCAACGGCACCCTGGCGGCCGCATACTCGCTGCTCAACGCCACGCTTGCCAGCCCAGGCGCAACCGCCACGACATGGACCCTGTCGGTCAACCTGCCGATCCAGGGCGACTACGCGGTCACAGCGTTCGCCTACGACACGTCGAACCAACAGGACCCATCGACAACGGGAGCAACCTCGCGCTATCCGGTTTACCCGGGTGACCTGCCGCCGACCGTCACCGAGAACCTGTTCCAGCCGCCGGAAGGCGCCGTCTTTACCGCCGGGAAGATCTTCGTCAGCGGACGGGTCGAGGACGACCAGCAGATCGTCGCCGCCCAAGTGGCGATCAGAAACGCGTTGGGGCAGTACATGAGCGCCACTGGCACGTTCACCAGCACGAGCCCGAGTTTCCGAACGGCGTTCCTCAACAGCCCGGGTTCACCCGGCTCGAACTACTCGTACACAACACCCACGATCCCCCCGGGCAGCTATACGGTGCTCGTTCGCGGTCTGGACCAGCATGGGTTCGTCACGCTCGTACCCAGCCAACGAAACGTGACCGTCACGGGAACGACGAACAACCTGCCGCCGGTGGCCAACTTCACGTACAACTGCCTGCAGAACGTGTGCACGTTCGACGGCCGTACATCGACCGACGAGGTCACACCGACGCTGACCTACTCGTGGAACTTCGGCAGCGGTTCGGGCTCAGGTCCCGTGCCGACCAGAACGTACCCCAGCCCCGCCACATACACGGTGACACTCACGGTCCGAGACGAGAACGGTCTCTCCGGCGTCGCCTCGCAGATGGTGACGATTGCCGAGCCAACTGGCAACCTGCCACCGGTCCCGGTGATCAATCCACCGGCTTGTGCGGCGCGGGTGTGCAACATCTCGGGCGTCGGCTCGACCGACCCGAACATCGGTGACACATTCACCTACCTGTGGAACTTCGGTGACGGCGGTGCGACGAGCACCACGTCGAGTTCGACGAAGACGTACACCGCGGACGGCACATACACGGTGACACTGATCGTCACCGACGGATGGGGCAAGTCGGCCAGTACGACGCGCCAGATTACGATCGCCGAGCCGCTCACCAACGCCCCTCCGACCCCCGTGATCAGCACGCCGGTGTGCGTCGCACGCACCTGCAACTTCTTCGGTCTCGCTTCCACGGACCCCAACGGTGATGCCTTCACGTACCTCTGGAGCTTCGGCGACATCCCGGCGACCACCAGCACGTTGTCGTCCCCGGTCAAGACGTACGCCGTCGACGGCTCCTACACGGTGACGTTGACGGTCACCGATGCGTGGGGCGACTTCGCCAGCATCACGAGAGCGGTCACGATCACCGAGCCGGTCACGAACGCGCCGCCGGTCCCGGTGATCGGCACCCCCTCGTGCGTCGCACGGGTGTGCAGCATGTCGAGTGCCGGCTCCGCGGATCCGAACGGCGATCCGTTCACGTATCTCTGGAACTTCGGTGACGGCACGCCGACCAGCACGGCATCCGCCCCACCGCACACGTTCCCAGCCGACGGCCCGTACACCGTCACGCTTACGCTCACCGATGCATGGGGCGACGCCGCAAACACGACGCGAGTCGTGACGTTCACCGAGCCGCCCACCAACGTGGCACCTGTCCCGGTGATCGACCCGCACGTCTGCGCCGCACGGACGTGCACCTTCTCGGCTGCAGGATCCACAGATCCGAACGGCGACACGTTCACCTACCTGTGGAGCTTCGGTGACACCCCGGCGACCACCAGCACGTCGACGATCCCGACGAAGACATACGTCGCCGACGCCAGCTATACGGTCACCCTCACGCTCACCGACAGCTGGGGCAGGGCAGCGAGCACGACCCGCGTCGTCTTGATCGCCGAGCCTGCGTCCAACCTGGCGCCGATCGCCGTGATCAGCACACCGGTGTGCAACGCACGAGCGTGCACGATCCCTGGGATCAGTTCATCGGATCCGAACGGGGACCTCTTCACCTACCTATGGAGCTTCGGTGACACCCCGGCGACCACCAGCACCCTGGCGTCCCCGACCAAGACATACGCCGCCGACGGTGTCTACACGGTGACACTGACGGTCACCGATGCGTGGGGTGATGTTGGGACAACGACTCGCGTCGTCACGATTGCCGAGCCAGCGACCAATCTTGCGCCCGTCCCGGTGATCAACGCACCGTCGTGCGCCGCCCGCGTGTGCGCATTCTCCGGGGTCGGCTCGTCCGACCCGAACGGGGATGCGTTCACCTACCTGTGGAGTTGGGGCGACGGCACGGCCACCAGCACCGGCCCTGCTCCATCACACACGTTTGCCGGGGTGCTGACATCATTCACCGTGACGCTCACCGTCACCGATGGCTGGGGCGACGCGGCGACCACGACCCGTTCAGTCACGTTGACGTGACCAAGAACTGCTCCGCGGCCCACGCGATTGACGTGGGTCGCGGACAGTCCAACTGTCCCCGCTCCCGAGTCTGGCAACGAGGACTCCGCGTGTAGATCAGATGTCGATCCCGGCCGGCATCTGCGCTTTGTCCCAGTTGAGCAGTGCGATCGCCTGACGGCATGCAAAACGATCGGTCATTCCGCCGACATACGTGACCGCGCTGCGCAACGCCTCCGGTGACCCAGGCTCGAACACGACTCCATCGGGAATCAACGCCGGGCGTTCGCCGTAGTGTTCGACGAGCGCACGCAGCAATCCGATCACCGCGGTGGCCTGCGCGCGACTCGCGGGACGCAGGTAGATCTGCTCGTAGTTGAACCGGCGAAACTCGGCGAGTGCTTCGGCGATCGGAGCGACCATGCCGATTCGCCCTGTATCTGCAGTTGCCTGGATCATCGCTCGAACGAGCGTTCCCAGCTGAGACGATCGATCTCGACCGAGCCGTCCGCTGACGACTTCGGGAAGCATCTCCGGTGACACGACGTGACTGGCGACGGCGTCTTCGAAATCGTGACACACGTAGGCGATCCGGTCGGCCCACGACACGACCTCGGCTTCAGGCGTTGAGGGTGCCGGACGGCTCCACGAGTGATTGCGCACGCCGTCAAGTGTTTCGGCACACAGGTTGAGTGGAACGAGTGTGACGTCGGCGCCCCACACGGCGTGGTCGAAGCCTTCTTCGAGGTACGGGGTCAGGGCATCCTCGCTGGCGTGGCCGCCGGGACCGTGGCCACAGTCGTGGCCGATCGCGATCGCCTCGGTGAGTGCCAGGTTGAGTCCGATCGCCTGAGCAACTGATCCGGCGACCTGGGCAACTTCAAGTGCGTGCGTCAGCCTCGTTCGCTGATGGTCGTCAGGGAAGACGAACACTTGCGTTTTGCCGGCCAGTCGGCGGAACGACGAGGCGTGCAGGATTCGATCTCGGTCGCGCTCGAAACATGTTCTGAACGGATCGGGTGCCTCATCGGTTGCTCGGTCGCCGGCCCCGGACGCCTTGGTTGCGAGCGGTGCAAGCACCTCGTGTTCGGCGTGTTCCCGCGCAGATCGGGTGACCGTCACGCGGCTTCCGGGCCCGGCCCACGAATCCTCGTGGGCCAACGCGACCCCGTCGGCGGCGTGGCCGCGCATCGTCGAGACCCACCGCTCGGCTCGTTCCTGCGCTGTGACATCGACCTCACTCATCAACGTCAACCCTACGCCGATGGCCAGGTCGGTAGGCTCGTATGCCATGTCCCAGTTCGTCGACGAGTGTCAACTCAATGTGCGCGGCGGTGATGGTGGCGCCGGTTGCGTCTCGTTCCGACGAGAGGGTCCTGTCGTGATGGGCGGGCCCAACGGCGGCGACGGCGGAAAGGGTGGCGACATCTGGCTCGTCGCCGACCACAACGTGGCCTCGCTGCTGGCCTTTCGCGATCATCCGCACCGGCGCGCCTCGAACGGCGTGCACGGCAAGGGTAAGGATCTGCACGGTCGCCGCGGGGAATCGATGGAGATCAAAGTGCCTGAAGGCACCGTCGTGCGTGACATGTACTCCAACGAGATCCTCGCCGAGTTGTATCGCCATGGCGACAAGTTCCTGTGCGCCGCTGGTGGGCGAGGTGGCCGGGGCAATGCCAAGTTCTTGTCGAATAAGCGACGTGCTCCGACGTTTGCCGAGCAGGGCGAGCACGGCGAGGACCGCTGGCTGAAGCTCGATCTGCTTCTGATGGCCGACGTTGCCCTGGTCGGGTTCCCGAATGCGGGCAAGAGCACTCTGATCAGCGTGATTTCGGCGGCCAAGCCGAAGATCGCCAACTATCCGTTCACGACCCTCGAACCGAACCTTGGTGTTGTCAGTCTCGACGACGATACGAACTTCATCGTCGCTGACATCCCCGGTCTGATCGAGGGTGCCAGCGAAGGCAAAGGCCTCGGGCATCAGTTCCTTCGCCATATCGAACGAGCGCGGGTGATGTGCCTGCTGATTGACCTCGGGCCGGCCGATGACACGTCTCCGTTCGATCAGGAACGAATCCTGTTGGAAGAGCTCGGCAATTACCAACCAGAGCTGTTGGACCGGCCGCGGTTGATCGTCGGGACGAAAGCCGACGTCGTGCAACCCGAGCAGCTCGAGACGATGGGGTGGAGGCACCCCGTGATTTCGTCGGTCACACGCCAAGGGCTTCGTGAACTGGTCGGTCAGATGGCGACCCTCGTGCACGAGGCGCGCCAGTCGGCACCCGACCCAGACGGTGTCGTGGTGATTCGGCCCGACGCGAGTGGCGCAATCGTCGAGCGAGTTGGCGACGCCGAGTTCCGGCTGGTCGGGCGCGACGTCGAGCGCGTCGTCGCCCTCAACGATGTCACGACGCACGAGGCGTTGAGCTACATCGACTTCCAACTCGACCGAATGGGTGCCCTCAAGATGCTTGCTCGCGCCGGCGCTCAGGAGGGCAACGTCGTGTGGATTGGTGACTTCAGTTTCGAGTACCAGCCGGACCTGTGAGTCGAGCCAAACGATGAGAGTTGTCGCCAAGATTGGTACGTCGTCGATCACAGACGGCCGCGGCATGATTTCGCGTCAGGCAATCGCCAAACTGACCGCAGAGGTTGCCGCACTGCGCGCCGACGGGCACGAGGTCCTGCTGGTGTCGTCCGGTGCCGTCGCAGCGGGTGTGGCGACGCTCGGTTTCGACTCGCGGCCGACCGATATGCGAACGCTGCAAGCTGTTTCGGCGGTGGGGCAGAGCAGGATCATGCAGCAGTACAACGAGGAGTTCGCCGTCTTTGGGTTGGTCGGCGCTCAAGTGCTGCTCGACCCGCACGACTTCGTCGATCGAACTCAGTACTTGCACGCCCGTGAGACGCTCGGTCGGTTGCTGGAACTCGGTTGTGTCCCGATCATCAACGAGAACGACGCGATCGCCAACGACGAACTTCGGTATGGCGACAACGACCGGATCGCCGCTCTCGTGGCGCACTCGGTCAAAGCTGATGTGATGGTGCTGCTGACAGACCTCGAGGGTCTCTACACCGCTGATCCACGAACCGATCCTGACGCCGCATTGGTTACGACAGTCGAGGCCGACGATCCGCTGCTGTCGATTCGTGCAGGTGCGGGTGGCAGCGGCCGGGGGAGCGGTGGTATGGCCAGCAAGCTGGCTGCGGCCCGGATTGCGTCGTGGTCGGGTGTGCGGACTGTGATTGCTAACGCCGGTCGGCCCAACGTGCTGCCCGACGCTGTTGCCGGTGCCGGCATCGGAACAACCTTCGCGGGTCACGATCGTCGATTACCTGCCCGCAAACTCTGGATCGCGTTTGCCGCCGAAGTGCGTGGAACAGTCACAGTCGACGCCGGTGCGCGTCAAGCTCTGACAACTCGTTCAACGAGTTTGCTCCCGGCGGGGGTGTCAGCCGTTCAAGGTTCATTTGGCGAGGGTGACTTGGTCGACGTGTGCGGCCCAGACGGAGCCGTGTTCGCACGAGGCATCGTCTACATGTCGGCCGACGAACTGCGAACCGTCGCCGGTCGCCAAACGAAGGACCTTCCCGAAGGTATGACCCACGAAGTCATCCACCGCGACGACTTAGTAGTCCTCCCCAGCTAGTCAAAATCCTCGTTCAAGTCGCGTTCAACCCCCGTATGACGTGCCCATCGCGACATGAACGCGGGTCAGGTGGGCGCAGTTCCACCTTCGACTTGGGGGGTTGAGGCGGTTTCGCCGTCGAGACCCAACTCGGCGCGTAGTTCCGAGAGGCGGCCCTGTGCTTCGACGTTGGCGGTGGCTTGCTCGATCTCGAGCACGCTCGACTCGACCGACGCCTCGTTCAGTTCCGCTGATGCCTTGGCTCTGGCGTACCTGGCTTCGATTTTTTCTTGCACCTCGTGCAGCGTCGGGACGTCATCGCCGACGGTCTCGTTGAGCTGCTTCATCGCCGTGTTCATCTCTTCTTGCATCTTGGCCTGTTCGAGCTGGCTCAGAAGCTTCGACTTCTCGGCGATCCGTTGCTGCAAAAGCCGACTGTTCTGGCCCACGGCAGCCTTGGCCTGATCCGAAGCCTCGGTGGTACTGAGCACCATCGACTTCAAACTCTCGACATCTTTCTCGACCTGAATCAACTGCCCCGCAATCGTCTCTGCGGCGTGGTTGTACTGGGTGCCTTTCTCGGTGTTCCCAGCTTTCAGTGCGTCGGCAGCCATGATCAGCGCCTGACGGGCGTTGGCATTGAGTTTCTCGAGCTCGGTCATCTTGGTGTTCAAGCGGATCTCGGCCTGCTTCTGGTTGGCGATCACACTGGTCGCCTGTTCCTTCAGCCGCTGATGCTGGCCTTGCGCCTCGGAGATCGCCTGCTCCAATTGGATCTTTGGATCGGCTCGATCATTGAAGTTGCCGGTCAACTTTGCTGTCAGGTACTTCCACCACTTACGCGCGAGCTTGATCATGACACGAACTCTAGTCACGTCGGCGCCACGTCATGCCTCTCAACTTTGCGAGTTCCGGCGCCCGCAGAGCAAGCAACACGGATACGTACACAATCGCCCCGACAACGCTGCCGCCGATCAGCCGGGCGAATGCGCCAGCTCCCTGATCGCCGCCGAACAGGCGAGTCACCAGCCAGATCGCCTCAGCCATCAACACACCAGCGACCAGCATCCGCCAACTCGCTTCCGCGATCGGTTTGATTCTAAAACCACGAACCTTGTTGCTCAACACACGCAGCGCCAGAACCGCCGCCAGCAAGTACGCGATCGCGTAGGCCAGGCCGAGGCCAAGCACGCCGAACCGGCCGACGAGCGCCACGGCGAGCGCGATATTGATCAGATTCTCGATCACGTTGATCACGAACGGAGTCTTGGTGTCCCGATGGGCGTAGAAGGCGCGGAGCGCGAACTGATACACGGAGAACCCGACCAAGCCGAGCGAGAATCCCGCCAGCGCCCGAGCCGTATTGTCGGCGGCTTCCGCACTGAATTCCTGATACTCGAGCAGCGCCCCGACGATCGGTCGCCTCAGCACGAACATCGCCAGCCCGGCAGGCAACGTGAGCAGGGCGATCATGCG
>JANMTV010000147.1:0-13794 GCA_031390905.1 Ilumatobacteraceae bacterium
TGTCACAACAGTTCCGGGAGCGTGCCCAGCACTGCTCGAGCGGGAGATGCCGCCGTGCAATTCGAATTCTTGTGTTCCGCACGCGTCGACCCTGCGCAGAACGACACTACATACGAACCGGGTAGGTTCTGACCACGCGCCGGCCGGCCGGAACAGTTCGACAGGAGAACGACATGTACTCGCCCGTGAGTCCAGTTCGCGGCGCGGAACTATCCGATTTGGCGAGCGGCCGTGATTGAGGTCAGACAGTCTCCGATCGAGGGACGTGGAGCGTTCGCGGCGATCGATTGCTCGCAAGGAGACCCGGTGCATGTGTTGAACGGCGAGCGGCTCTCGTTGGCGAAATGTGCGGTGCGAATTCTCACCAGAAAGTTGCGATGGGACGATCCGCTGCAGATCGGCAAGCACAGTTACCTCGCGCTCGACGACGTATCCGTTGCGTTCAACCACAGCTGCGAGGCGAACTGTGGGATGCGCGGTGAGAGCGAGCTGTTCGCACTTCGACCAATCGCCATTGGCGACGAGTTGACCTACGACTACTCGATGACGGTACGTCCGGGAATCTTCACCAAGGCGTGGAGCCTGGCATGTAACTGTGGGTCAGCGCGGTGCCGCGGCACGGTCGGTAACTTCGACTCGGTGCCCGCCGACGTACTCAAGTTCTACGTCGAAGCAGGCGCGATCCCGACCTACATGAACGATTTGATCGAACACGCGGAGCGACCCTGACCTGCCGTCGCCCCGTTGGCAGCCGGCCGATCATCCGACTTCGAAGTGGTCGACAGCGACGAGGCGATCCGCTGATCTCACCGCCGACCGTGTCAGCTTGCGGAGCCGCGACGAATGCTGCGGATCAGCACGACGACCACCACCGCCACGACGCCAGCGAGCGCCACGGCAACCGACGCCAGCGGACCTCACCACACACCCTGCTGACCGACCCGCTGACCGACCCGCTGATCGATCGGCAAGGTGGTCTCGATTGCCGGAACACCGACGTGGCAGGGTTCTGGTTCGGGTAACCGGCAATAGTTACAGACATGGCGATTGCATCAACGACCGAGATCACACGGTTGATCGGCGTGTACGACGCCGACGGCACCACGCTCGGCGAGCTGAAGTACTGGGTCGCGGCACGCCTCGGTCGCGCCCACTGCGCGCTGTGCGACATCACCCACGGGTCGGTCCGCGAAAAGGCCGAGTGGCGCGAGTGTCGTCGCTCGTTCGGGGTCACGTTCGACACCTACCACCGCGACGATCAGCCCGATGCGGTGCGGGCTGCGGTCGCCGGCCGAACACCGGTCGTCGTCGCAGAGTCGTCGGGAGGTTTCGTCGAGTTGCTCGGCCCGAGCGAACTCGAGGCGTGCAAGGGTTCAGGGGAAGCACTCGTACAGGCGATCGAGCAGCAGGTCGCGACCCGCGGGCTGAACTGGCCGAACACGGAGTGACCACCTGATACCTCGATCGAGCGGTCCAACCGTCACAGACGTGTGCAGGCTGGCGACTCGAGTGGGAGGTCTGCAGTCGAACTCCACTCGCCGTGCGGACAATCTAAGCTCCGGACTCGTGACGATCGTTCACCGGCTCTCGCGCAGGGACGCTCGACGGATCGCGGTGCGGGCGCAGCTGCTCGACAAGACACGGCCAACCGAATTGATCGACGTCGTCCGTCACCTGACGATGCTGCAGCTCGACCCGACCAGCGGACGAGGCCGGGCGGATTCGTGACGCCAAGCGGTTACGTGCCCTTGGCATCGCCCGCGCTCGCGGGCCAGAATGCCCGGTCGAGCCGGCCGACGGCCAAAGGGCACACCGGCAGCATCAGCGGAGTTGCGTCAACTCGCAACGCGTCCCGTTTCGTATGCCCACATGGCGATCTCGACACGGTTTCGTGCGCCAAGTTTGTTCATCAGGCTGGCGAGGTGAGTCTTGACGGTGCTCAGGCTGATGTAGAGCTCGTCGGCAATCTCGGCGTTGGTTCGTCCCCGGGCGACGGTCACGAGAACCTCTTCCTCGCGGGCGGTGAGCGGCTCGATGGGCTGCGCGGGCGTCGTTCCGGCACGAGCCTTCGAGAACGTGGCAAGCAGCCTTGCGGTTACGTTCGGCGCGATCAGTGCATCGCCCCGGGCGGCGGCCTGAATCGCCTGCGCGAGAAGTTCGGGCCCGGCGTCCTTGAGCAGGAATCCACGGGCGCCCGCCTTGAGTGCTCCGTATACGTACTCGTCGAGATCGAAGGTCGTGATCACAACGACTGCCAACGGATCGTCGACGTCAGGTCCTGCGAGCTGGCGAGTGGCTTCGATGCCATCGAGATTGGGCATGCGGATGTCGAACAGGCACACGTCCGGTCGGAGTCGGCGGGCGAGCTCCACCGCCTCGCGGCCGTCGGCTGCCTCGCCAACGACCTCGATGTCTGGCTGGGCGTTGAGGATCATCCTGAGTCCAGTCCGAATGATCTCCTGATCGTCGGCGAGGACCACACGGATGGTCACTGGTCCCCACTCCAGTCATGCGAGCGAGTGGCCAGCAGCAACCAGCGTGGCCGAGAAACCCCGTGAATGGTCATGAGCTGCCCTGGCGTCTGGGTAGCACGGCGTTCACTGTCCATCCTCTGTTTCGGTTAGGTCCGGCCTCAAGGGTGCCGCCGAGCAGCTTCGCTCGTTCAGCCATGCCGATCAGCCCGAACCCTGATGCCGAGCGCGGATCGAAGCCACCAGGGTCACCGTCATCGCCGACGGTGAGGCGCACGGAGTTGCCTTCGCCGTGGACCGTGACCTGGATGCGGGTCGCATGGCGGGCATGCCGGACGGCGTTCGTGATCGACTCCTGGGCGAGTCGGTAGAGGGCCGCGTCTACCGATGGTCGCAGGCAGTCGAGATCTCCCGAGAGCTCCACGTCGACATGCGGCCGGTGCCCGCCACTCGTGGTGAGACGCTCGATGTCCGCGACACCTCGCGGCGGGGCGAGTTCGGCGGTCTCGCCCTGGCGAAGGGCACCGACCAGGGAGCGCATCTCTGCCAGTGTCAACGACGCCTCCGCCTCGATGACACCGAGAGCCTCCAGCGCGGCGGCGGGATCAGACACGGCGACGACACGTCCGGCTTGGGCGCGGATGACGATCGCCGAGACATGGTGGGCGACCGTGTCGTGGAGCTGGCGTGCAAGCTGCTCACGCTCGAGCAGCTTGACCTGGTCCATCCCGCGGGTACGTGCCTTGTCCTGATAGCGGACAGACGCACCGACTGCGGCCGCCAGCAGCAGCACGAGACCGCCGAGGATCACATCGCTTGGAGGGGCCTCCTGGTCGAAGCCGCTGAGCAGGAGCGGGACCAACAAGGAGACCAGTCCGATCGCGGCGTCACGACCTGCGCCCCATCGGAACAGCGCGTAGACCAACAGGAGCACGAACACGTTGGCGTCGAGGCCTATCCAGTCGGTGCCGACGGCGAGTGAGAAGACATCGACGAACGTGAGTGTCCCAAAGCCGATCAGCAGGGTTGCGAGCGGGTGCGTCCGCCGCCAGAGCAGCGTGGGCAGCAACAGGATCGCTACCGCAACGGATGCGACACGCCAGACCAGGTCGTCTCGGAACATCCCTTCGAGCACGGCCACCGGGATCAGCACGGCGATCAGCGCCCAGTCGCGCCACACCCGCGCCGGAGCGTCCGGTACCCGCGGTTCGGCCCACAACGAACGAGCCGCGTCTCGGAGCACGACGTTCAGCTTAGAGAAGCGGGGCGGGCTTCGGATCGGCCGAAAGGACGAGACGCGAACCGTTCGATCGGTCAGTCCCGAATGGCCGGAGATCCGATGCGGGCGACGGCTGGATTCAGGACGATGGCACCATGCAAACATCGGCACTGGCCACCAGCCCCACGACGCCTCTGACGAGCAACACGGAAGGTGTGCGTGCCCAAAGGCAGCCCACGCTTCTCGGCCGAATCGCCGGTTGGTGCTTCGATCATCGACTCAAGGCCGTCGGGCTCTGGTTCGTCGCCCTGTTGACGATCTTCGGCGCCGCCGGAACCACGGGCTCACACTTCGGCACGAGCTCCGCCGTCCCCGGCTCCGGCAGCGCCGCCGGCTTTGCCGTCCTCCAGCAGCACTTCCCCGAGCTGGGCACCGGCGGCCAGGCCGGGACGATCGTGTTCAGGGCGCGCCACGGGGTTGACGACCCCGAGGTGCGGGCAGCAATGGAAGAGCTGTTCAGCCTCGTCGATGCCGGGTTCCCTGACGGCGATGGCGTGCCGCAACACCCCGGCGGGACCGTCATCTCGCCATACTCCGCGCAGGGCCAGGCCCAGGTCGCGCGGACCGGGCCGCTCGCCAACCAGGTCGCCTACGCACAAGTAAACCTGTCGGCCGCCGTCGACGACACCGAATCCGGCCTGCTCGGTCAGGCAATCAGTGCACACGCCCCCACCATCGAGGGACTCGAGGTGCTGCCCGGCGGCCAATACCTCGCCGTGATCGAGCCTCCCCAGACGGAACTGATCGGGCTCGCCTTCGCCATGTTGGTGCTGATCGTCGCATTCGGGTCTGTGCTTGCAATGGGCCTCCCGATCGCCGTGGCACTCGGTGGCGTCGGTGCCGGGATCGCCACGACCTTGCTGCTGAGCCACCTCTTCACCGTTCCCGCCGACACCATCCTGCTGGGGATGATGATCGGGCTCGGCGTCGGGATCGACTACGCCCTCTTCATCGTGTCCCGCTATCGGGAAGGGCTCCATGAGGGTCGCTCCCCTCGCGACGCAACCGTCGCTGCCATGGAATCAGCCGGACGTGCAGTGGTCTTCGCCGGCACCACCGTGATGATCTCGATGCTCGGTCTGCTACTCGTGGGTATCGGGTGGATCGGAGGCATGGGCATCGGCGTTTCGGCCACCGTGCTGGCCACGATGCTGACTTCCACGACGCTGCTCCCGGCACTGCTCGGGTTCGCACGAGAGCGGGTCGAGCTCACCCGCTGGCGCGGTCTCATCGCCGCCGGTTTCACCGCAGTGGCACTCCTTGGGCTGGGGATCGGGTTGACTCCGCTGGCGGCGCTCGGCGGCGTGCTCGCCTTGCTCACGCTGCTCGCCAGCGTCGCCCTGCGGCCACTTCGCCGTCCTGTCCCTCGGCGGGTTGCCAAGCCCATGCGAGAGACGTACGCATACCGGTGGAGCCGCACGATCCAGCGCAACCCCGTGCGGTGGCTGATCGGGGCGACCACACTGCTCCTCGTCCTGGCCGCACCGGTCATGAGCATGCGCCTCGGCTGGGCCGACGAGGGCAACTTCCCCGAAGACACCACCACCCGGCAGGCCTATGACCTCCTGGCGGAAGGTTTCGGGGACGGGTTCAACGGCCCGTTCGTGATCACTGTCGTCCCCGGAGCCAACGACTCGCCGGAGTCCGTCGATCTGCTGCACCGGGCACTGCAACGGACCGCCGGCGTCGCCGCCGTCACCGCGCCGATGCCCGACGACGCCGCACAGCCGACGGCGTACGTCATGAGCGTCATCGCCACGACCGCACCGCAGGACAGTGCCACCAGTGACCTCGTCCACAACCTGCGCGACACCGTCATCCCCGACGCAGTGGCGAACACCGAGCTTGACGTGCAGGTCACCGGCAGCGCGGCGACAAGCATCGACATCACCGACTTCCTCGCCGAGCGCATGCTGGTCTTCTTCGGCGCCGTGCTAGCTCTCTCGTTCCTGCTGCTGATGACCGTCTTCCGGTCGTTGCTCGTGCCGCTCAAAGCCGTCCTCATGAACGTGCTATCGATCGGCGCCGCCTACGGCATCGTCGTGGCCGTCTTCCAGTGGGGTTGGGCCGGCCAGCTGCTCGGCATCGAAGGCGGACCGATCAACCCGTTCATCCCGATGATGCTCTTCGCCGTCGTGTTCGGCCTCTCGATGGACTACGAGGTCTTCATGCTTTCCCGCATCCGGGAGGAGTACCTGCGCACCGGCGACGCCACCACGTCCGTCGCCGACGGCCTGGCCTCGACGGCCCGAGTGATCACCGCCGCCGGCGCCATCATGGTCGTGGTCTTCGCCTCCTTCATGCTCGAAGACATCAGGGAGATCAAGCTGTTCGGACTCGGTCTCGCCCTCGCTGTGTTCCTCGACGCCACGCTTGTCCGCATGGTGGTCGTCCCGGCGACCATGGAGTTGCTCGGCGATCGCAACTGGTGGATCCCGAAGTGGCTCGACCGGATCCTGCCCCACCTCGAGATCGAGCGTTCCGAGCGACCTCGTCCGCCGGTCGAAGTGGCGTCGGCACTGGCCGTCACGTCCGGTTCACGATCATGAAAGCGATCAGCTCTCGCTCATACGGAGCGCCCGTCGATGTGCTGCAACTAGTTCCGGATCCCCGGCAGCGACTTCGCCGGGACGGTCCACGGCCGGCAAACAGGTCACGTCGCTCCAACCGGGCGTCGAGGTCTTCGGAACCTCCTTCATGCGCGGTTTCGGCAACTTCGCCGAGCTCGTGTCCGTCCCCGAGAGCAGGTTGGCGAGGAAGCCGGCACGCCTCACGTTCGACCAAGCAGCGGCCGTGCCGCTTGCCGCGTCGACCGCCCTCCAGGCCATGCGCGCCACGGGCGGATCGACGCCGGCCACAAGGTCCTGATCGTCGGCGCGTCGGGAGGCGTCGGCACGTTCACAGTCCAGATCGCGTCATCAACTACACGACAGCCAATTGCACCGACGGCGAGCAACGCTTCGACCTGATCTTCCAAGCTGCCGGTGCGCACGCACCGATGGCCTGCAGGCGGGCGCTCCTGCCCGGCGGCGCACTCGTACAGATCAGTGGCGACTCCAACAATCGCTGGATCGGGCAACCGATGCGACCTCGAGCTGCTCGCAAACCTCATCGAGAGCGGCAAGGTCGTCCCGGTCATCGACCGCAAGTTCCCGCTCCACGAGGCGCCGGAGGCGATCCTGCACGTCGAAGAGGGCCACACCTGAGGCAAGGCGATCATCACCGTCACCTCAGCCACTTCGACACCCACAGCAACGCAACAACCGACCCATACGAGCTGACCCACTATTACGCGGCGTCGCGGCTCTCGATCGTCAGATTTGCCAGCGGACCGATGCGAATGGATCAGGCGTGTAGACGCTGTGGGTCCCGGTGCACACGCGTGTCCGAGGCGGGTCGCGAGCGCGGGATGATGCTGCGCCAAGCGTCCCAGTGCGTCCGCACCAGCGCAGTCGAGGACGAGGCCTGAGCTTCGCCGCCGTCACCCGGCTGGCTTGGCGTAGTTGGCGCTGCCGGACCAGTCGAGCATCACGCACGGTTCGTCACCGACTATCCAGGCGTCGTGGCCGGGAGAGATCACCACGGCATCGCCCGGGCCGGCTTCGCCTTCGGTACCGTCGTCCATCACGATGTGCATCCGCCCAGAGACGACGTAGCCGGTGTGGGCGGCTTGGCACGACTCGGTGCCGGCGATCGGCTTGACATCGTTTGACCACTTCCAGCCCGGATTGAACACCGCCCGGCCGACGGTCGCGCCGGCGATGTTCACAACGTCGATGGATCCGTGTTCGAAGCTGCGCGTCTCATCGGGTGTATCGAGGTTCTTCGTCTCGAGTGTCATGTTCTGCTCCTCTTGTTGTTGGTCGTCCGTCGCCGGTGGCGACGGGGAATCCGGCTCGCTTCCATTCGGGGCGTCAGTCGAGCATTCGATGGGCCTGGAAATCCGACTTCATGCCGCCGGACGACGACGATCTGAGGGAGCATATGCTCAGCGTAGATCCCCATCGCGATCTCCTCAGGTCCGGTACCGCAGTCGTCGGTGCACAAATCGTAGCAACCCGATAATGAGCCTCTTCGGGGGTGAAAGATAGGGGATCTCCCCGATTCTCCAGAGAAGGACAGGTGCGAGGGTGAGAACATGACCAACACACGCCAAACCGACACGGCAATGATCCAACGCTTCGATGTGCAAGCCGATGTGACCGCGCTGCTCCACGGGCTTGAGTGACTGGTGTCGCCTAAGGTTGTGGCGGGCGTGAACGACGAGGTGGACAGAGCCGTCGCCGCTGATCCTGACGGGCCGATGTTCAACCCCATCGCGAAGGCGTTCCACGGTGCCGTCACCAGGAACGTTTCCGGTGTGCCCGGAATTTCGCCGACGTTCGCGGTGGAGGTGATGTGCCACCCGTTGCTGCTTGCTCTCGCCGATGCTGTGCTCGGTGCGAAGGATCCTCGCCAAGCTGGGTATGCGAAGTCGCGTCGAAACGGCGCCCACGTCGCACGTGGCACTCGCCAGCGACGTGCACGGTAGGTGTCGTCGCGGATGGCCGCCGGGGTGACGATACGCGCAGCCGATGCCAGAGCTGTCGGTCAGGTCAGGGCGAAGCCTTCGTAGTGGTTGGCGGCGACGGTGGCACATCGGGCTGCGTAGGCGGGGTGGCCGGGAAGGGGCATGAAGACGCGGGGTTTACCGGGGATGTTGGCACCGAGATACCACGAGTTACACGTTGGATAGAGCGTGGCGTCGGCTACCGCGTTGACGTGGGCAACCCAGCGGTCCTGGAATGATTGCATCGCCTCTATTCGAGTGTGATTGTCGGCGCGGAGCGTCTCGATGCAGTTCGCGATCCACTCGACGTGATGCTCGATCGAGGCGATCACATTGGTCAGGACCGATGGGCTGCCGGGACCGGTGATGATGAACAGATTCGGCAGGCCGGCAACGGCGAGGCCGAGGTACGTCGTAGGACCGGCCGCCCACGCCTCGGCGAGCGAGGTGGTCGGACCGTGCAGATCCATCTTCAACAAACTGCCGGTCATCGCATCGAACCCGGTGGCGTAGACGATGACATCAAGGTCGTACTCGACACCGCCAGCACGAATGCCTCGGGTTGTGATCTCCTCCAGCGGGTCGGCCCGAAGGTCGACGAGGGTGACGTTGGGTCGGTTGAACGTGGCGTAGTAGCCGGTGTCGAGACACAGACGTTTACACCCGATGACGTGCGTTGGGGTGAGTTTTTCGGCGATCGCCGGGTCGTCGATGATGTCGGCGATCTTGCGTCGTACGAAGTCAGCGGCGGTGTCGTTCGCTTCGGCGTTGGTCAACAGGTCGTCGTAGCCGTGCAGGAATACGAGTCCGCCGATGTCCCAACGACGCTCGTACTCGGTCTCTCGTTCCGCCGGGTCGACCGACAATGCCGAACCACTGCCTCGCCCGCTGCGTGACCCGTAGGCGCCGCTCATCAGCTTGTTCGCCGCCCTCAGTGCAGGGTAATCGGCCTTGATCGTGGCCATCTCGTCGGGTTGCAACGGCCGGTTCCTCGCTGGGGCGGTGTAGGCAGGCGTGCGTTGAAACGCCGTGAGATGCGCAGCGGCCTTGGCAATCTCGGGAATGACCTGGATACCCGAAGACCCGTTGCCGATCACTCCGACCCGTTTCCCGGTGAAATCGACACCCTCATGCGGCCACGAGCCAGTGTGATACTGGTCGCCGGCGAATCGGTCGTAGCCCGGGAATTGCGGCATGTTCGTGCTCGACAAACAACCGACCGCAGTAATCACGAACCGGCACGTCGTCACCGTTCCGTCGCTCGTCGTCACCGTCCAGATCCGGGCGGCATCATCGAAGTGGGCTTCAGTCACTCGGGTTTCGAACACGATGTCCGATCGAAGGTCGAAACGATCGGCGACATGCTGGGCGTATCGCAGAATCTCGGGTTGGCTGGCGAAGCGTTCCGTCCACACCCATTCCTGCTGGAGTTGCTCATCGAAGGAATAGCTGTACTCGACGCTCTCAACATCGCATTTGGCACCCGGATAACGGTTCCAGTACCAGGTGCCGCCAACATCGTCGCCGGCCTCGAATACTTTGGTTCGACACCCGAGTTGCCGGAGCCGATGCAGCATGTACATCCCCGCAAACCCTGCACCAACCACGACCGCATCACACTCGACTGCGTTGTCAACCATCCTGCTTCACTCTCCTGGCCTTCACCGCTGGTCGACGCGACAGCCTAATCCGGTTCACCCCGTTCGAGGAGGAGTGGATCGTCGCCCGCGGAATGGAGAGCGGTGATGCCCATCAGGAACTACTCCGCCGTCGGGGCGATGCGTAGCATTGTGACCGTGAACGACACGTCGGCATCTGCGTACCATCAGCCGCCAACGGCCGACGTCGTAGCTCCGAATGGTTGCCCGATCGATCCAGACTGGAACCCGTTGTCGGCCGACTATCTGGACGATCCATATGTGATTGCCGCGTCATTACGCGACACCCACCCAGGTGGCGTGTTCTATTCCGAACAACTCGGTTATCTCGTGATCACCTCGATGGCCGACATCGAAACGGTGTTCACCGACCATGAGACGTTCGCGTCGACGAACGTCCAAGACCCGGTGTTCCCGCTCGACCCGGAAGCGACCGCTGTCCTGTCCGCTGCCGATTTCGACCCGGTCGCGGTGATGTCGAACCGCCCCCAACCCGATCACGGGCGCATCCGGGTGCATACCCGCAACGGGTTCTCCAACCGGCGTCTCAAAACGTTGGAGCCGTTCATCCGGCAACGAACCGATCAGCTGATCGAGCAGATGGTCGCCAACGGATCTCCAGCGGAGTTCGTGCAATCGGTGGCGTTTCCGTTACCCGGCGAAACGGTGTTCCGGTTGATCGGCTTCCCCGACAGCGACGACGAACTGTTGAAAGGCTGGTGCGGCGATCGCAAGACATTCACCTGGGGACACGCCACCGGCGTCGCGCAGGTCGACAACGCCACCAAAATGCTCGCCTATTGGAGATACTGCCGCACCTTTGTCGCCGCCAAACGCGACCAGCGCGGCGATGATTTCACCAGTGAGCTACTCGACGCCTTCGACCGCGAACCGACCGAACTCAGCTATCGCGAGGTCGAATCGATCGTCTACGGCCTATCGTTCGCCGGTCACGAGGCCGTCACCGCACTGCTCTGCAACAGCCTGCTGTGCCTACTCCCGAGACGCCAACAATGGGCGCAACTCGTCGCCGATCCAGCGTTGATCAACGGCACGGTCGAAGAAGTCCTCAGATACGAATCGAGCCAGATCTCATGGCGACGGATCACGACCCGACCGGTCACCCTCGCCGGGTACGACCTTCCAGTCGGCACCAAAGTCTTGATCAACTTCGCTGCCGCCAATCGAGAACCCGGCATCTTCGAAAACCCCGACACCTTCGACATCCACCGAGCCAACGCCAACCGGCACATCTCGTTCGGCAAAGGCATCCACTACTGCCTCGGTGCGATGCTCGCCAAAGTCGAAGCCCGCATCGTCATCACCGCGCTCGCCGAACGGATCCCCTCCTTGCGGCTCGCCGCCGACCAACACCTCGACTACTCCGCCAACATCACCTTCCGCGGTCCCAACCAACTCCACCTCGCCTGGGACCGCTGACAGCGCCGCAGCGTCATTTCGGCTCGGTTTCGATCACCACTCGCCCGTGGCCTCACGGCAATCCGTTACCGTGATCAGTCCCCCGCTCCAGCACCGAAAGCGCCGGTTCTTGAATCCGGGACGCTTGGCCCCCGGGAAAACCGTCGGTGGTACTGTCCGTCGGTGACGACGACACCGACCGCTCACGTGCCGACGAGCGACATCGACCTGTGGTCGGTGGAGAACCTGCGCGATCCGTTCGCCGCCTACGCCGACCTACGGGCGCTGAACAGTGTCGTCTGGCTCGACAATCCCGGCGTGTACGCGCTCACGTGCTACGACACCGTGCGCAGGGCGTTGCAGGACTGGCGGACCTACTCGTCGGCGAAGGGCGTGATGATCGCCGACGAGATGAACGCCCGAGCAGGCAACGGCGTCATCATGAGCGATCCACCCGATCACGATCGTCGCCGAAAAATCCTGAACAAGCAGCTCGTACCTGGGCGCCTGAAAGAACGCGAGGCCTTCGTCAGCGCCCGAGCCGAAGAACTCGTCGAGCGGGTACTTGCGCGGGGCACGATCGAAGTGGTCCACGACCTGGCGGCGGCGTTCAGCGTCTCGGTCGTCGGCGATCTCGTCGGCCTGCCTCATGCTGGTCGCGAGAATCTGATCCAGTGGGCACTTGACGGCTTCGACCTGTGGGGACCCCCTAGCGAACGATACGAGCGCGCCAAGCCTGGTTTCCTGGCGCTGGTGGACTACTGCGAGAAGGTCGCTATCCCGGAACGGTTGACACCCGGTGCATGGGGCGCAGAAATCTACGAGGCCGGCGGAATCGACAATGTCGCGCCCGAAGAGTGCCCGGGAATCATCTTCGGGTATCTCCACGCCGGCATGGACACCACCGCCAGCGCGATCGCCAGCATGGTGCTGCTGTTCGGACAGAACCCTGAAGCGTGGGACGCCGTGCGCGCTGACCGCAAACTGCTCGTCGGCGCGATCAACGAGGCCATCCGCCTCTACTCCCCCGTCCAGCGCTACACCCGGTGCACCACGAAGGCAACCGACGTCGACGGGTTCGTGCTCCCCGCCGACAGCCGGGTCGTGGTCCTGATCGGCTCGGCGAACCGCGACGGGCGGCGTTTCCTGGAACCGAACCTCTTTGACATTAGGCGCCCACCGACCGACCACATCGGGTTCGGGTTCGGCGTCCACCACTGTGCCGGTGCCGCCCTAGCCAAGACCGAGATGCTGGCGCTCTTCGACACCCTCGCCGATCAGGTCTCCCGGTTTGTGGTTGCCGACCACCAGTGGGGTGACAACGCCGCGCTACACCACCTCGCCGAGCTCACCGTCACCGTCGAAACCATCGGCTGAGCACCGCACTGGATCCACCATTCGACTCGCAGCTGGTTCTTGATCACATCATTGCCGGCTGATCCTCGCTCGTCAGGCGTCGCATCCGCATTCACGTCGGTCAGGATGGAGCGGCGATCGAGGTCGATATCTGGGCAATCCCGCCTGATGGATTCGGCGCTGCACGTCATCAACCGTAGTTCTGCCGGTGCCACCAAGGTTGGCCGTGCGTAGTACGACAGTCCGGTCCGATCGTTCGCCACGAACAGCGTGAACGGGCCAACATGCTCGACCGCAGCGAACACACGCGGCACCCTGTCGTAATACCCTCGATCTCACCGAGCAATCCCATGATCGGGGGAACATGTCGGCGCTACCGACATCCGCCTGCCTAATCGACGTCCGTTTCGGACAGGAGGTAGTCAGAATCGGCTCGACAACTGGCCCGAGTCGGCAAGTTCAACGACTTGCAGCGGGGGAACGTGCATCCCGAACTCGCCAAGCACCTGGTCGCCGAATGTCATCCCAGTCCTGGCCGGGAACGGAGGATCTTGGCGTCCGGGAGTTGTTCAAAACGGTCAGCAAGCGTGAATTCGAGGCTGTCGAACTGGATGGTCAACTCGCCACGTGGCGCTGTATTTGTCTCGTTGAGTGGCGGAATCGGTCTTCGAGCGCGCTGAAGCGCCCCGAAATGTCGGGGTGGTGCTGGTGTTGGCATCGTCGCTAGCACAGTGTCGGTTGGTGTTGTTGTTCGGCTGGTTCGGTTCGCCGGCTGGGTCGCCGGTCGATTGTTGATTCGGTGTGCCAGACCGTGCCGTCTGGTCGTCGCCAGGTGGCGACACGACCAGCGGTCATGGTCAGTTGCCCGCCGCCTTCATGAACGAGGTGGTGATGTCTTTCACATAGCGGCAACATGTTGTCGACGGATGTTTTGCCGCCGTTGCGGAAGAACTCGATGTGATGCATCCGACAGTCATCAACAACCGTCCGACATCCAGGATGAGCACACGTGCGATGCATCGCCCGTAACGCTTTGCGTTGCGCCGCGGTAGCAGTCCGCAC
>JANMTV010000186.1:0-1607 GCA_031390905.1 Ilumatobacteraceae bacterium
CAGGCCTGGCACGAATCCGACAAGCACGCCGCCTTGCTTGGCGCCTCGATGGGCTGGGCGATGTCGACAGACGTGATCCCAGAACTCAACGCCGACAGGACGCTGGCCCGCGCCCAGCGAGTGGGCAGGCCTGATCTGACAGCGCTTACCGACGCCGCCCTGATCGCTCGAGCGCGCTCGATGGTGCCGATCGTGCAGCAGTTGATGGAGACCGCGATGCGAGTCTCGTCGCTTGCGTCGCTCGGTCCCGGAGCGTTGGGCGCGATCTGCGGAGAGCTGGGCGATGCGAGTCTTGCGATTCGCCTGTTGGCCGGAATCGAGGTCGACTCGGCGGCGCCGTCACACGCGATGTGGGAGTTGGGCCGCACCGCCGGCGAGTCCGACGAGTTGATTGCCGCCTTCGTAGCCGGCCCTGACGAGGTGCTTGACCGCCTTCGTGCTTCGAGCACCGAAACGGCCACCGACTATCTGGCACAGTTCGATCGGTTCCTCCGTCAGTACGGCTCTCGCGGTCCGAACGAATACGACATGATCTCGTCGTCGTGGGAGGTCAAGCCGCGGATTGCTCTGGCGGCTATCGACCTGATGCGCAAGTCCGACGAATCGCTGGCGCCGGCGATTCGGCAACAGGCCTCGGTCGCCGAACGCGACGAGATCGTCAGCCGTCTGCGTCAACAACTGGCCGGGAACGTCGAGACAGCTGCGACGTTCGAGGCTGCGCTGAAGTCGGCCGGTTTGTTCCTGAGCGGGCGGGAGCGCGCCAAGACGAACACGGTGATGGTGATCAACGAAATGCGCCTCGCCCTCCGCGAGTTCGGGCGACGCCTCGTCGATCAGGGTGTGATCAATCACATCGAGCAAGTCTTCATGGTCACCGATGGAGAGCTCGACCATCTTCGTCATGACCCGTGGGCGTTCAAAGCGGTCACTGCCGACCGATGGGCGCAGTACCGGTCGTTGTTCGAGTACGAACCCGTATTCAACGTCAACCACCTCGTGCCGTCGCTTTCCGACATGACTCGGCGTGACTCGAAGGCGTTCGGTACGGCGCAATCCGGCGACGTACTCAAGGGGACCGCCGGCTCGGGTGGCATCGCTACCGGTCGAGCACGCGTGGTGCTCGACGCCTCCGACCCGGAAGGCCTCGAACCTGGCGACGTGTTGATCGCACCGCAGACCGACCCGTCGTGGGTGCCGTTATTCGTACCGGCCGTCGCTGTCGTGGTCAACGTCGGAGCGATGGGCAGCCACGCCATGATCGTCTCGCGCGAACTCGGGATCCCGTGCGTCGTGGCGGTCGCCGATGCGACCCATCGGATCCCAGACGGTGCGACGGTCACCGTCGATGGCAACGCCGGCACGGTCACCATTCACTGAACGGTGACCGTGCCAAACTGCTACTGACCCTCTGCTACTTACCCCAGAGTGCCTTGTACTGGTCGACCAAAGTTCTCGACCAACGGGAACGTGTCGTCGCCGGAGCCTGCGTCCTGTAGAGGACTTCGCTTGTCTGGGTTAACGTCAGAGCCCAGTCTGCTGGTCACAGAGGAGCGCGCATGTCCGAGTCGAAGGCCAAGCCACGACTTCCTCCTCGCTGGTTGATCCGG
>JANMTV010000194.1:0-32591 GCA_031390905.1 Ilumatobacteraceae bacterium
CCGCCCACAACCACGGTGAAACGATCAACGACCTGATTCTCGTCATTTCGTGTTCGTCATCTGGTGTTCATGATGTCGCCAGCGGTTGCTCATCGTCGTGACCGTCAGAGCTAACAGCGGCGCGGCCGGCGAGCAGCAGCGCAATCGCCAACGCTCCCCACATCGCCGTGTTCGAAGCGGTTGCCACGACTTGAATCGAGTCATCGTCCCTGACGTAATCGAACTTTTGGATTGCCAAGATCACGACGGCCATCACAGCGAACCCGATACCCGCCGCGCGAGTTGCCCACTGCTTTCGTACGGCCAGCACCACTACGCCGAGGGCGATCGTCAGCAACGCCCACAACGGGTTGAACCACACAAACTTCAGCTCCCAACGACGCGTTAACTTGCCGTCATCGTTGACAAATCCGGCGTCGCTGCCGAGCAGCGCCACCTGACTGCCTGCGAACGAAACTGACCTGGCCACAAACAGGCCAGCCGCTCCGATGACGACGGCCACGACCCCGACGACCCGGATCGATTGGTTGGCGGCCACCGTGCCCCGACGCAGAACGCCATCGAGTCCGAGGTCGTCGCCGGCAGCCGAGGCGTACACAAGCAGGTGGGCAATCAACATCAGCAGATATGACCACGACCACTCGTCAGCGCGGTCGTAGTAGAGCACCGACAGCATGATCGGAATTGTCATCATCGCCCCACCGAGGGCGACAAGCTTGGTGCGGTAGCCGACGATCAGCAGCATCGCCAACGTCGTTTCGCCGAGCAGCACCACCCATCCGAAGAACTGGAAATTGGGAAGGATGATCTCTTCGGTGACCCACGCAAATGGGGCGAATGGCGAATGCCTCGAAACGGAGGCCGAGTACTTGTACAGCCCGCCACCGTTGTCCTGCCCGAAGTCGGGCGGGACTTTCCAATGCAGGTTGGCGAGCCAGAGCAATCCGAGTCCGATCCGACTGACCCCAAGTACAGCGCCTCGCGCCCGCTGGTCAAGTTGTTCGAGGCGTTGGACGAGCGACGAATACATCGTGTGAGCATGTCACCGCACGTACTCGCTGACGAGCAGTTTCTTGAATCTTTCGCACTGTCGGCCGGTACTGGTACACCACCATCGCTACGGTTGCGGCCGTGATATGGCGGTCAGGATGGGTGGCGGTCAGACGGGCAGTATTCGCGGTCTATGCGGTTGCCTACGTCATTTGGTTCTGGCGATACGGCCTGATTATCGATCGCATTTCGGTGTTGATCTCAGTTGCGGCGTTGATCGTGATTGCTCACATCGGACGGCCGCTTCGGTCCTGGGGGCGAATGATCGTCGACCTGACGCTCTACGTTGCGATGTGGATCGCTTACGACGAAACGCGAGGCGCCGCCGATCGAATCGGAATGCCGCTCCAGGTCGAGAGTGTCCGCAACATCGACCGGGTGTTGTTCTTCGGCACAGACCCGCCTGTCTGGTTGCAAGCCAAGTTTTACTCTCAGGCGCAGGTTCGGTGGTACGACGTTCTGGCGTCCGTCGTGTACTACTCGCATTTTGTTGTGCCGATCGCAGTGATCGTGACGCTCTGGATTCTGAACCGTGGCGAATGGGTTCGGTTCATGAAGCGATTCGCCACTGTGCTGGCCGTTGCATGTCTTGGTTTCATCCTGCTCCCCACGGCACCTCCATGGATGGCTGGCGGCGGTGATAAGAAAATCAGGCTTGATGCGTTGCCGAAGCTACGCAGGCCGGCCGGGAGAGGTTGGAGGCACCTTGGATTCGAGGGTTTCGTGCACGCATGGGAGACGGGTCGCGATTGGGCCAATCCCGTGGCAGCGATGCCGTCGCTGCACGCAGCATATTCGTTGCTGATCACCGTGTTCTTTTGGAACCGGATTCGCAGCGGTCGGGCCGGCCGCTTGGTGTATCTGCTGGCGTTGTATCCGGTGACGATGGGCGTTGCGCTCGTGTATCTCGCTGAACATTATGTGATTGACGTGTTGGCTGGTTGGGCGGTTGTTGCCGGAGTGTGCTGGTTCTGGTCGTGGATTGAACGTAGTCGTGTAGAGGCTGTCGCAGACGTCGAACCTGACGAAATCGAACCTGACAAGATCGACGACGCGGGTCCCATGCAGAGCGTGTCGCTCCTTTGATCTCCGGCGGCTGTCAACCGCCAGGCGGTCGACAACTCTGTGACACCGTTTGTTCATGATGTTCCGTATGAACGGATTCACTGATCGTCGGCTCACGATTTCGTGTGACGACTGCTCGATGCAATGCACCGCCGCATGTGGCGAATGCGTGGTGACCTTTGTGCTGCGCGATGAAGTGTCGGAACACGAACCGCTGATACTCGATATCGAACAAGCGCGAGTCGTGCGCCTCTTCGAAAAGGCCGGAATGGTCCCCGACCTCAAGTACTGCGCCGCCGGCTGACGTTGGCGCCAACTTTCCGACCTCGATGCCGACCTACTCACGTGTGACGGCAGCCTTGGCAACGTATCTGGCCATCGCGTCGACGTGCTGTTGTGAGATAGATCCCTACGCTGGGCGGATGGCTCGTCGCCTCGCCCAACTTCCGCTACCGACGTGGGACGAGATCGTTGCAATCGGCAGCGAGCACGGGATCGAACATCTCGGCGTTGCTCCCGCTGACTTACTGGATCGGGCTCGTGCAGAAATTGTCCGCCGCAAGCAGGCTGGTCTACATGCCGGAATGGGATTCACCTATCGAAACCCGGAACGCTCGACTGACCCGCAACGTGCGGTCGAGGGCGCCCGGTCGATCATCGTCGCCGCTCGCCCATACAGGGCGACGGATGAACCTGACCGTCCTGACGGGGCGCAAGCGAGAGTTGCTCGCTACGCCTGGGTCGATCACTACGCCCCGCTTCGCGAAGGTCTGCGAGTGATTGCCCGCCGGATTCGGCGAGCCGATCAACGTGCGGTCGCGTTTGCCGACGACAACTCGATCGTCGATCGCGAAGTCGCCTATCTCGGCGGCCTCGGCTGGTTCGGCAAGAACGCCAACATCTTGCTTCCAGGCGCAGGCAGTTTCTTCGTGCTCGGCAGCATTCTGACGACTGTCGACTACCCGGTGAGCACGCCTGTCGCAGACGGCTGCGGTTCGTGCCGGCGGTGTCTCGACGGTTGTCCGACGGGGGCGATCATCGCACCCGGAGTGGTCGACGCCAACAGGTGTCTGGCCTGGCTCGTGCAACAACCAGGCACTTTTCCGGTCCAGTTTCGTGAAGCGCTCGGCGACCGCCTGTACGGCTGTGACGACTGCCAAGAGGTGTGCCCTCCGACGGTCAGGCTGGGGGAGAAGCATCGAATCTCGCTATCCAACAGCGCGGGTGCCGAACCGGTACAGGCCTGGGTCGACGTGCTCGAGCTTCTTGAATCATCCGACGAACAGCTGATCGAGCGGCATGGCCGGTGGTACCTCGCCGGGCGCGACCCGATCTGGTGGCGACGCAACGCGCTGATCGTGCTCGGCAACATCGGCGATCCGAGCGATCGTCGCACCCAGCAGGTGCTTGCCAGCTATCGCGCTCACGGCAACGAGATGATCCGAGAACACGCCAGCTGGGCAACCGATCGGCTGTCGCACCGTCTGGTGGCTGCGACGTGAAACATCTGCTCGTCACCAACGACTTCCCGCCCAAGATCGGTGGCATCCAGTCGCTGCTCTGGGAGTGGTGGCGACGCCTGCCACCGGATCAGTTCGCCGTGCTGACGAGCCCGCACGCCGGAGCTGCAGAGTTCGACGCCGAGCAGCCGTTCCGGATCGAGCGGGTTCGGGAACCCGTGCTACTTCCGCATCCGTTGATGGTCCGGCGGGTCAATCAGATGGCCGCCGACTTCGGCGCGCAACTGATCGTGCTCGACCCCGCCGTGCCACTCGGGCTGATCGGCCCCTCGCTCGACCTTCCCTACGACGTCGTACTGCATGGTGCCGAGGTAACCGTACCGGGCCGACTTCCCGGGAGTAAGCAGGGCCTGGCGTACGTGTTGCGGCGGGCTCGCCACGTGATCGCCGCCGGCCAGTATCCGGCGACCGAAGCGAACCGGGCCGCCGGCCGCGAACTTCCGACCACCGTGGTGCCACCTGGCGTCGACACCGAACGGTTCCGACCGTTGACGCCAGTCGAGCGAGCGCACGCACGCACGGATTTTGGTATCGATCGAGACGCCGACGTGATCGTCGCGATCTCGCGATTGGTCCCGCGTAAAGGATTCGACACGGCGATTCGGGCGGTCGCCCGTATGCGCTCGCGGCATCCCGACCTCGTACTCGTGATTTCTGGTGGTGGCCGCGACGACCAACGGCTCCGCAAACTCGCTGTCGAACTGGACGCTCCGGTGACGTTCCTCGGGCGTGTCTCCAACGACGACCTCCCGCGCGTGTACGGCTGCGCTGACGTCTTCGCGATGCTGTGCCGGAACCGTTGGGGTGGCCTCGAACAGGAAGGGTTCGGAATCGTCTTCGTCGAAGCGGCGGCGTGCGGTGTTCCGCAGGTCGCGGGTGACAGCGGGGGAGCGGCGGATGCCGTCGCCGACGGAACGACCGGTATCGTCGTGCGGCGACCAGATGACGTCGACGAAGCCGTGGCGGCCTTTACCCGGTTGCTCACCGATCGATGCCTACGCGCACGAATGGCCACGGCATCGAGGGCGAGGGCGATGAGCGAGTTCTCGTACGACGTGTTGGCGGCGCGATTAGGAACAGCCCTCGGAATCGACACCTAAACTGCCGGCTGTGGGTTCACCCGACACAATCGTCAAGACGAATCTGGCACTCACTGGGGTTTTCGCGATTACCGCCACATACGCCGCTGTGGTGTTCTCGACATCGGCTCAGTGGGTCGGAGCAGTGACTGCAATGGTGCTGTTCACGATCGGTGTTGCGGCGTTCCTGTGGTCGTACTGGAACGCAGTTCAACGCAGTCGCAGCGCTGAGATCTCGGTGACACAGCTGTATTTCCTGCTCGGTTCGGCGATTCCGTCGCACGTTCGCCGCACGATGGATTCGGCACTGCTGATGCAGTTCGTTATTGCGATCGCCACCACCATTGCGCGCCAAGACGGTCCTGATGGGAACCCGGGGTCGTCGTTGGCGGTTGGGTTCCTCGTCCCGATGCTCGGGTTCGGATTGAATGGGCTATGGGCCGCCAACTACGGGAACTTTGCAACTCGCGCCGACGTCCCCAATTCCGGGTCGAAAATCGGGCAGAATGCAGACCATGGCTGAGACCGCTTCAGAGACGATCACCATCGCGGCACCGCCCGATGAGGTGTGGGCAATCGCCACCGACATCGAGCGCTATCCCGAGTGGGCACATGATGTCAAAGACGTCGTCGTCACCTCCCGCGACGACGATGGTCGACCGTCCCTCGTCGAGTTCCGAACGTCGGCACTCGGCCGCAGCACGCACTACACATTGTCGTATGACTACGGCGCAGCGCCATCGGCGTTGTCGTGGACAATGGTGAAAGGTGATATCCAGCGATCGATTGAGGGTGCCTACCGATTCCAGCCGACTGCTGATGGCGGCACCGAGGTCCGATACGACCTGGCGATTGAACTCGTCGTTCCGTTGCCAGGCTTTGTGAAGCGGCGCGCGGAACGTCGAATTCTGAATGCGATTCGCGAACTCAAAGCGTTCGCCGAAGCGTGATTTCGGTTGGCATCGATGTCGGCGGGACCAAGTGTCTCGGCGTCGCGCTCGACACTGAAGGCAAGGTCGTTGCAGAGGATCGTCGCCCGACCCCACGCGGTCCAGGAAGCCTTCCTGCGCTGATCGACACGCTCGCCGAACTGGCAGCCTCGTTCGGCCCGCACGTTGCACTCGGCGTTGGTGTGCCGGGTCTGGTGACCCGTGAAGGGGTCTTGCGCGCAGCTCCGAACCTTGACGGCGTTGCCGACTTCGACGTCGCCGGACTGCTCGGAGAGCGCATCGGTCACAAGGTCTACGTCGACAACGACGCCACATGCGCAGCGGTTTCGGAGTGGTTGTACGGTGCGGGCAAAGGCGCTACCGACATGGTGCTCGTCACGCTCGGGACCGGTATCGGCGGCGGGCTGGTGTCAGGCGGCAAGCTGCAGCGCGGTCAGCACGGATTTGCCGGCGAGTACGGGCACATGGTCGTCGACCCTGACGGCCCGCCGTGCCCGTGCGGCAGGCGCGGCTGCTGGGAACGCTATGCGTCGGGTTCAGGGCTTGCCCGGCTGGCCCGCGAGGCCGCCGTCGGTCGAAGAGTCAGCCGCGTGCTCGATCTTGCCGGTGGTGACCCCGAAGCCGTTCGCGGTGAGATGGTCCAGATTGCTGCACGTGAGGGCGACCAGGATGCGCTCATGGTGATCGACGCCTTCGGTCGATGGGTAGCACTCGGCCTCGTCAATCTGACCAACATCGTCGACCCCGAGATATTCGTGCTCGGCGGCGGCCTGGCGGTAGGTGCAGATCTCTACCTCGATCCGATCAAGAAGTGGTTCCGAGAGCTGATCTACCAGCCGGAGTTACGCTCGATGCCAAGGGTCGCCTTCGCCCACTGGAACGAACGTGCGGGAGCAGTCGGAGCAGCCCTACTCCACACCGTTCAGGACTAATTGTTGCAGATGGTGTCAGACACCATCTGCAACAGTCAGCCCGGTCCGACGTAGTTGGCTCGGGCTGCGCTGATTTCGGCCCAGGCGGCGTCTCGGCCGGCCATCCCGCTTGCTGACGAATACTTGTCTGGCTCGAGCATCTTGTAGACCTCGAAGAAGTGTTTGATCTCGGCCCGCAGCGCAGGCGTTAGATCTTCGAGGTCGTTCACATCGGCCCAACGTGGTTCCTTCGGCGGAACACAGATCAACTTTGCGTCTTCGCCTGCCTCGTCTTGCATGTAAAGCACGCCGACAGGGCGCGCTTCGACCCAGACACCTGGATAGACCGGATCTTCCAACAACACGAGTGCATCAAGCGGATCGCCGTCTCCGCCGAGCGTGTCGGGGACGAATCCGTAGTCAGCCGGATACGTGGTGGCGGTGAACAGGCGACGGTCGAGGTAGACGCGACCGTCGTGATGATCGATCTCGTACTTGTTGCGGCTCCCTCGCGGGATTTCGATCACGACGAAGATACAACCCTCTGTTGGCTGTTTAATCACTCGGTCATGATCCCACATGACCGGATAGCTTGAGTCACCTATGGAGTTTCGGCGCATCACCAACCTGCCCCCGTACGTGTTTACGATCATCAATAACTTGAAGATCGAGGCACGTCGAGCGGGTGCAGACGTGATCGATCTAGGCTTCGGGAATCCGGATATCCCGTCTCCCGACATCGCCGTCGAGAAGTTGGCTGAGGCCGCCCGGAATCCGAAGAACCACCGGTACTCGTTGAGTCGTGGACTCCCGAAGCTGCGCGAGGCGATGGCGGGGTACTACGAGAAGACGTGGGGTGTTGTGCTCGATCCCGAGCTCGAAATCACCAATACGATCGGATCCAAGGAGGGCTTCAGCCACCTGATGTGGGTGTTGCTCGATCGTGGCGACGCTGCGATCGTCCCGAGTCCGAGCTACCCGATCCACATTTACGGTCCGTTGTTTGCGGGTGCCGACCTGCGGCAGGTTCCGATGAAGGGCTTGAGTCATCCGGAAGCCCGTGAGAACTTCGCTGAAGACTTCTTCGAGAGCCTCCACGCGGCGTACAACATCGGCTGGCCGAAGCCTCGGGTGTTGGTGATCTCCTTCCCGCACAATCCGACCGGTGCCTGCGTCGACTTGCCATTCATGCAGCGGGTCGTCGATTTTTGTCGTGAGCGCGACATGATCGTGGTTCACGACTTTGCATACGCCGACATCGGATTCAACGGCGTCAAGCCGCCGAGCATCCTCCAGGCCGAAGGCGCCAAGGAAGTCGCCGTCGAGCAGTACTCGATGACCAAGAGCTTCTCGATGGCGGGTTGGCGAAGCGCCTTCATGCTCGGCAACGCCGAAGTCGTCCAGGCGCTGGTGAAGCTCAAGAGCTACCTCGACTACGGCATGTTTCAGCCAGTCCAGATCGCCGCCACAGTTACGCTGAATGAGGCGTCCGACTTCCCGAAGGAGATCTGTTCGATTTACGAATCGCGTTGCGACACGTTGATCGACGGTCTCGCCAAGATCGGTTGGGAGGTTCCGAAGCCCGGCGGTTCGATGTTCCTCTGGGCGCCGATCCCCGAGCCGTATGCTCATATGGACTCCGTCGAATTCTGCTCGATGGTGATCAAGGAATGTGACGTCGCGCTATCACCCGGAGTCGGTTTCGGTCCGGGTGGCGAGGGATACGCCCGATTCGCACTGATCGAAAACGAGAAGCGGATCCAACAGGGCCTCCGCAATCTCAGGCGCGGGCTCCCTCTGCTCGGCTGAGTCGGGTTCCAGAGCCCGTCACGTCCCTGATACGCCCCCGTTACATGCGATGACTACCGTTCCGCCCGTGTACACCGTGATTGTCCGCGTCTGGCTTCCCGACCGCCCCGGCGCACTCGGTCAGGTGGCAAGCCGAATCGGTGCGGTTCGAGGTGACTTGCTCGACATTGAAGTGCTCGAGGTCGGCGGGGGGCGAGCGATCGACGAACTCGTTGTCGCATTACCCGATGAGACGCTGGTCGATCTGATGGTCGCCGAGATCCATGCCATCGACGGAGTCTCGATCGAGCATGTCCGCCCGATTGTCGGGGATCACACCGATGGAGGACTGCTGGCATTGTTGCTGGCGGCCGAGTTGGCAGAAACTGAACCTGGTGACCGGTTGCCATCGGTCGTCGCGTCGGTTGGTCGACTGACTGAATCGGCATGGGTGATGGTGGTGCGCGGCACCGAGATCGTGGCGTCGGCCGGAGAGCCGCCGTCGGCTGACTGGGTCAACGCGCTGTTGACTGGCAGCCGACACCTCGGTCATCACTCGACGTCTGGCGACCTGTTCTGGAGCGATCTACTAAGTTCGGGTCTGTGGCTCGCATCCGGAAGACCTGACCGACCGATTCACGAACGTGAGCGGGTTCGGCTCGACTTGTTCGCCCGGATCGCCGACTCCCTGCTGATCTAACCCCCACGTTCAAGTCGCGCTCAACCCCCGCATGACGTGTTCATCGCGACTTGAACGGGTGTTAGGTGGCCCAATTGCGCGAGCGTTCCACGGCTCGGAGCCATTGAGTGTGGGCGAGGTCTGTGAACGTGCGATCTGATTCTGGCTCGAATGTTGCGTCGAGCTGCCAGGTTGCGCTGATCGCCTCGAGATCGGGCCAGACGCCTTCCGCCAGGCCGGCGAGGAACGCCGCCCCGAGTGCGGTGGTTTCCTGGTCGACAGGCCGTCGTACGGTGACCCCAAGCTGATCGGCCTGCATCTGCAACATGAAATCCATCACCGATGCACCACCATCGACCCGCAGGTCGGTGATCGGCGTTTTGCTGGCGGCGACCATTGCATCGACGGCATCGCGGGTTTGGTAGGTCATCGACTCGACAACGGCCCTGACGAGATGCGCCCGCGTACTCCCGCGCGTGATCCCGACGATTGTGCCGCGCGCATACGGATCCCACCAGGGCGACCCCAGCCCCGTGAATGCCGGAACGACGTATACACCTCCCGAATCGGTGACGCTCTCGGCCAGCGGACCGGCTTCGGCGGCGTTGTCGATCACGTTGATCCCGTCGCGTAGCCACTGGATTGCCGCCCCGGTGACGAAGATCGCACCCTCGAGGGCATACGTGAGCGAACCGTCAGCGAGCTCCCACGCGATCGTGGTCAGCATCCCCGCTGCCGGCGCCGGACAGGTCGGGCCGACGTTGAGCAGAATGAAACTGCCGGTGCCATACGTATTCTTCGCTGTCCCTGGTGTGAAACAGGCTTGCCCAAACAGTGCCGCTTGCTGATCGCCGGCGACGCCACTGACCGGAATTCCTGCGGGCACCCCGCACCGGTCGGAAGTCACACCGAACCGTCCGCTCGATGGCTTGACCGTCGGAAGCGCTTCGATTGGGACGTTGAGCAACTGGCATAGCTCGCTGTCCCAGCGCCGCTCGACAATGTCGAACAGCATCGTCCGACTGGCGTTCGAGACATCGGTGGCGTGGACATCACCTCCGGTCAGGTTCCAAATCAGCCAGCTGTCGATCGTGCCGAGCGCCAGGTCGGGCCCGACCGGAATCGCCCGCTCTTTGATCATCCATTCAAACTTGGTTGCGCTGAAATATGGGTCGAGCACGAGCCCGGTTCGGCTCCTCACGAGATCAAGATGACCATCGGCTCGGAGTTCGTCGCATCGGGCCGCTGTCCGACGATCCTGCCAAACGATTGCCCTGCCGTATGGTTGTCCGGTCTTTCGGTCCCAGGCCACGACGGTTTCACGCTGGTTGGTAATGCCGATCGCTGCAACATTGTGGTGACCTACCTGAGCGATCACGTCGCTCAGCGTTGCCCGCACGACATCCCAGATCTCGTCGGCATCGTGTTCGACCCAACCTGGTTGTGGGAAGTGTTGGGTGAACTCCCGGTACGACGCAACAGCGAGGCGCCCGTCAACGAACACGGCTTGGCTTCGGACACCCGTTGTTCCGGCGTCGACCGCGATCACGCATGTGTCGCCCGTTGATTGCGTCACTTGCGTCGCTTCTGACTCATTGGTCGGGCAGTTCCGCCTCCACCGGTTCGTTTCGTCGGTGCCGGCTTAGGTCGTGGCGCTGACACGTCGGTGACTGATTGTGGTGCCTTTCTTGACTCGGCCCGAGCTTGCTTGAGCGTCTTTCGCTGGTAGCCGATCTTTGCGAGGACATACCCGATGACCAGGTATAGCGGACCGCTGATCAGCAATCCGCCGAGCAATCCGACGATCGAGCGGTCGCGGAAGACGGCGACAAACACCACAGCCATGATGCCGACATAGATCAGCCATTCCCTGACCAAACGTTTCCACGGAACAGCGCGCGACGAATCCCAACTCACGCTCCATTTCCTAGCAGGTATGGCATCTGGTGGAAGCTGTTGCGGGTGTCTGATCGTCGCATAGGCTCGTAATCCGTGCGTGTTGGAGTACTCACCGGAGGAGGCGACTGCCCTGGCCTGAACGCCGTCCTGCGAGCGATCGTCCGCAAGGGTGAACGGATGTACGGTGACGACATCGTCGGTTTCCGCGACGCCTGGGATGGTGTCATGGAACGACGCACGCTTCCGCTGACTGTCGAGACGATGCGCGGTAGCCTCCCGAAAGGTGGCACGGTGCTCGGCACCCGGCGGGGGAGTCCGTTCGACCGTCCTGACGGCGTTGATCTAGTCGCCGCCTCGATTGCCGATATGGGCCTCGACGGCCTGATCGTGGTTGGCGGCAACGGGTCGCTGAGCGTTGCCTGCAGACTCCACGCCGAGCGAGGCCTTCCGATCATCGGCGTGCCGAAAACGATCGACAACGACATCGAGGGGACCGAAGTAACGTTCGGGTTCAACACCGCAGTCCAGATCGCCACCGATGCTATCGATCGGCTGCACACGACCGCCGAAAGTCATGACCGTGTGATGGTCGTCGAGGTGATGGGTCGTCATAGCGGCTGGATCGCCACCCACGCTGGAATTGCGGGCGGCGCAACGGTGGTGCTGATTCCCGAGCGCCCGTTTGACATCGAAGCGGTGTGCGATCGGATTACCCGGCGACACCAGCGCGGCCGCTTCGCTTCGATCGTCGTCGTTGCCGAAGGGGCGTTGCCGAAGCAAGGGACGATCGCCGTTGCCGATCAAGAACTTGACCGGTTCGGTCATATCCGACTTGGCGGGATCGGTCAACTGGTGGCACAGGAGATCGGGGATCGGACCGGGTTCGAAACTCGCCCGGTGTTGCTCGGTCACGTCCAGCGCGGTGGCACGCCAACGGCGTTCGACCGTGTGCTCTCGACCCGATTCGGTGTTGCTGCGATTGACGCCGTCCACGAGCGGCACTGGGGCCACATGGTTGCCCTGCAGGCTGATCGGATCGTCCATACTCCGCTGTCTGATGTGGTCGGACGCACTCGGACGGTCGACATCGATCTATTCGAAAACGTCGCCGAAATGTTCTTCGCCTAGACGTCCGAGTCGCTGCTCGAGGTGCTGCTCGACGCGGAACTTGAATCACCCGATACTTCGGGTTCGATGTCTGACGGAACTGCCGGATACGGCGGTTGAGCGGTTTGTACGAAACCCGGATAGTCGTAGGTTCGGAGCGCGCCAGTCGTTGAACCTCCGTTACCCTTCGGCCACGGTACCGGTTCGCCGTCAACAGTGAGTTCGACCGCCTGCACTCCTTCGAGTTCGGTTGCCGTGTAGACAATCTGTGCCAACGCCTGGGTAAGCCGCTGCAGCGGAAGATCAGAGAAGTCCGAACTGACATCGAGCACCAGCACATTGCCTTTCGAGTCGGTCGATAGCAATCCGGTTCCCGGCGGGATCGCAGAACCGTACTGGGCACTCAACTCGTCGCCGTTCGGCCCGAGAAAAAGCACCTCCATGAGGTTTTGGCGGGAAACCGCCTCCCGAGGCACTGACCGCAGCAGGTGTTGCTCGCCTGGGCTGACCAAGTAGACGCGCCCAGCCCCGGTGGCGTTGGCGGTTGATGCGTCGGGATCTCGCAATGCACGTTTTTCTTCTGGGACGTCACGCGGTTGTGAATCAGTTTGAATCCCGCAACCGCACGTCAATCCGGCGACCAACCAGAGCAGGGCGAGTCGTCGTCTCATTCGTCGATCTCCTCCGCCGCCAGTTCGATCACGAATCTCGCTCCGGGTTGGCCATCAAGTCGGTCTTCAACCCACACGGTCCCGCCGTGCATCCGAACGTGTTCGTCGACCAATGCAAGCCCAAGCCCGGCACCATCGTTCCCGGCCCGTCTGCCTGCGACGCCGCCGCGCGCGAACCGTTCGAAGATCAACGAGCGTTCGTTGTCGGGAACACCGCTCCCGTGGTCCTCGACGGCAATCTGGATCTTCGTCACCGGTTGGTTTGCAGGTACCGTCTCACTGATCGAGATTTCCGGTTCACCGCCCCCATGCAGGCGAGCGTTGTCGATCAGGTTGGCGACCACCCGGGCGAGCCGACGCCGATCACCGTTGATCAGCACCATCTCGACCCGCGGCGACACAGTGACAGGCGAGTCTGGCTTGCTACTGACGGCGACTGCCTGACGAACGAACTCGGCGGCGTGCAGCTCCTCGAGGTGCAGCCGCACCGCACCGGCATCGAATCGACTGATTTCGAGCAGGTCTTCGACGAGACCCTGAAATCGCACCACATCGCCTTTGAGGAGATCCAACGCAGCCTGAGCCCGTTCGGGCATCTCGTCTCGCCGGGCGTCCATCACCTCGACTGAGGCTGACAACGTCATCAGCGGCGAGCGCAATTCGTGACTGACATCTGAGGCGAAGCGGGCGTCGCGCTCGATGCGTGTTTGCAGTGCTGCCGCCATGTCATTGAACGAGTGGGCGAGCACGCTGAGATCGGGGTCCTCGGTCGGCTCGAGCCGCGTGTCGAGTCGGCCGCCAGCGATCGCCTTGGCAGCCTGCGCCGCCACTCCGACCGGTCGGACCGCTCGACGGGCGGCAAATGAGCCGGCCAGTACGCCGAGTGCCGTCGTAATCATGGTGCCGAGGATCAGTGAGAGGCGGAACCCGCGCAACGTGTCGTTGACCTCGTCAAGGCCAAAGAACTCGAAATACGCGCTGTTGGTACTCGAGAGCGGGTAACCGACCACGATGTTCGGTTCGGACCCCACGTTCTCGATCATGCGGGCTGGGGTTTGTGCATCAATCACTCGGTCGACGAGTTGCTGATCGAGCGCGCTCTCATTGAACCCGGCGCGCCCCTGGGTCCAGGTCTCGTTGTAATAGATCAGAGGTCGCTGCACGCCGAGCAGATCGAGTTGGTTGGTGGCGATTTCGGCGGTCGCCGGCGAACCGCGCAACGCGTCATCGACGACTTGGGCGTTGCGTTTGGCGGCGTCGATGGCCGCCGTATCACGCTGCTGGACCACGCTCGATCTGGCGAGTCCGTATGTCACGAACGCCAGGAACAGCGACAACATGAACGAACCCAACGTGAAGATCAAGAGGATTCTGCGTCGCAAGCCCCAGCGTTGTTTCGTTTCGCGCCGAAAAAACCGAGGCGATCTTGCGGTCACGTCTGTAGCCGGTACCCGAGCCCGCGTACCGTAACCACGTGGCGTGGGTTGGCGGCGTCATGTTCGACCTTGGTTCGCAATCGGCGAACGTGTACATCGACCAAACGCCCGTCGCCGAAGTAGTCGTAGCCCCACACTTTGTCGAGCAGCGCTTCACGACTGAACACTTTGCCGGGATTCTCGGCAAGCTCGCACAGCAGCCGGAACTCGGTCTTGGTGAGATGCACCTCTTGGCCATTGCGGAGCACCTTGCCCTCGTCTGGAACGAGTTCGAGATCGCCGAACACGAGTCGAGCATGGGCGTGGGACATCGGTCGGATGCGGCGCAGGAGTGCCCTGATTCGGGCCGAAAGTTCCTTTGCCGCGAATGGCTTCGTGAGGTAGTCGTCGGCACCTGCTTCGAGGCCAGCGACGATGTCGTGCGTGTCGTTGCGAGCGGTGACCATGACGACCGGGACATCACTTGTCTTGCGAATGGTCCGGCATAGTTCGAAGCCGTCGATACCAGGCAGCATGATGTCGATCAGGACGACGTCCGGCGAAACACGATGAAAAATCTCGATCGCCTCCTCACCGCTTCCCGCTTCGTCGACGGTCCAACCCTCGTCCTCGAGGGCCAGTTTGACTGCTGATCGGATGCGCTCGTCGTCTTCGACGGCCAGAATGCGGGTACCCACCGCCACATACTGTCGCAAATCGCGCCGATTACAGCGTCATCCGGTTTTGTCGAGCAGATCGACGAATGCCTGATGTACGCCGGGGGCAGTGACTAACAGTTGTGCTGGACGCGGCGTACCACCTGCGAAGTCGGTGCTGATCGCGCCGGCCTCGCGCGCGATCAGTTCTCCCGCAGCTGCATCCCACAGGTTGAGGTACTCCTCGAAGTACACGTCGAGTCGGCCGACGGCGACGAAACACAGGTCAATCGCGGCGGACCCGAGTCGTCTGATGTCACGAACATGGGGGATCAGAAGCGCAACTCGGCCGGCCTGATTCGCTCGTATACCGGCTTCGTAGTTGAAGCCGGTGCCGACCAATGCTAACGCCAAGTCGGTTTCGGCCGTTGGTGCGATCGGGTTGCCGTTCAAGGTCGCACCGGCCCCCAGGGCGGCCGTGAACATCTCGTTGAGCGCAGGAATGAAGACTGCACCGGCGATCATCTCGTCGTGATAGGCGACCGCCACCGAAGTCGACCAGGCGGGCTGGTCATACACGAAGTTGGTGGTGCCGTCGATCGGGTCGAGGTGCCACGAGTACCCGCTGATGCCTTCGTCGGCTGTGCCTTCCTCACCGACGATCGCATCGTCTGGTCGGAGTTTCCGGAGTCTGCCAACGATGTACGCCTCGGCTGCACGGTCGAACTCGGTCACCATGTCGGTCTTCGTCGACTTGGTGGTCCCGCCAAGCCCAGATGAATCCTCGGTCGAACGACGACCGGCCAACGCCAGTTCGCCGGCACCACGGGCAAGCGACTCGGCAAGTTGACGGAACTTCGTCGCGTCTTGTCGACTCATCGCGGGGCGTGACCGGCTTGTTCACGATCGGAGATCTCGCGCCATTCGCCCATTGCTCGCAACGCAAGTACACCGACGATTGCCATCCCGCCCGCACAAATCCCGGCACCAAACAACAGACCGAGCCCTTTCGGTACGGAACAGTCGCCATCGCACTGCAAATCGACCAAGGCGAACCCGATCAAAGCTCCGGCCAGACCGCCGAGGAGAATCGTGACGAAGGCGATCACCCTCGCTGCCACGGGCGGGATCGCCGAGAGTGGACGTGGTTCCGGCACGTCGCCAAGTCTAGAGTTGCCTGTCGTGCAGGTCGTTGTCGTTGTCCCGACTTACAACGAGGCCGACAACATCGCCACGTTGTGTTCACGTGTCAGAGCGGCGCTTCCCGATGCCGAGATCCTCGTCGTTGACGATGGAAGCCCTGATGGAACAGCTCAGATGGCGCGCGACGTGGGTGAGCGGTTCGGCAACATCACCGTGCTCGAACAACCCACGAAGGGCGGGATCGGAGCTGCCTACAGAGCCGGTTTTCGAGCCGCAATTGCAGGGGGAGCGGAGATTTGTGTGCAACTCGACGCAGACCTGTCACACGACCCTGCGGCGTTGCCGGCGCTCGTGTCGAACATCGAACATGGTGCCGACCTGGCGATTGGCAGTCGATACGTCCCTGGTGGGATGACCGAAAACTGGCCGTGGCGTCGCCGGACACTCTCGCGCTGGGGAAATCGCTACGCCGCAGGTGTGCTCGGACTAGCCGTGAACGACGCCACGGCCGGATTCCGGGCCTACTCGGCTGACGCTCTTGAACGTATGGACTACGACACGGTTCGTGCTGAGGGTTACGGGTTTCAGGTCGAAATGACCCACCGGATGGTCCGTTCGGGTGGTCGTATCGTCGAGTTTCCGATCACGTTCAGGGAGCGAACCGCCGGCGAATCCAAGTTGTCGAATGGGATCATCAGCGAAGCACTCGTTTTGGTGATCCGACTGTGGGTCGCTGATCGTCGTGGGCGTCGACAGCGGCGCCGGATTGGAGGATGACCGGCGACGCGGGTTGACTGGGGGAATGACCGGTGCGACCAGATCGCGTGTTGTGCTGCATGTCGACATGGATGCCTTTTTCGTCTCGGTCGAGTTGCGTCGTCGGCCGGACCTGGTCGGTCAACCCGTTGTGGTGGGTGGAACCGGTCCGAGAGGTGTTGTTGCGGCTGCGTCGTACGAGGCGCGACGGTACGGAGTCACATCGGCGTTGCCGTCGGCGGTCGCCCGTCGCCGATGTCCGCACGCCGTGTTCCTTTCCGGAGACCACAGCTTGTACGCCGCCGTCAGTGCCCAGGTGCACGAAATCCTTCAGCGGTACACACCGCTGATCGAGCCGCTTTCGCTCGACGAGGCGTTTCTCGACGTAACCGGCTCGACCCGCCTGTTCGGAGAGGGCGCAGCGATAGCTCAGCAAGTCAGGCACGATGTTCAGGCTGAGCTGCTGTTGATGTGCTCGGTCGGCGTGGCACCGAACAAGTTCCTGGCCAAGCTTGCCTCCGTGTCGGCGAAACCCACGGCGACCCCTGAAGGTGTGTTGCCTGGTGCCGGCGTCGTCGAGGTCGTACCCGGAAGGGAACTCGAGTTTCTGCACCCGCTGCCCGTCAAACGGCTGTGGGGTGTCGGCCCGGTCACACTCGACAAACTTGAGCGTCTGGGCGTCAGGACGATCGGGGATCTGGCGTCGCTGGACGAGCGAACGGTCACGTCAGCCCTCGGTCGATCCGCCGGATCACACCTGCTGATGCTTGCCCATGGTGCAGATGATCGAGCCGTCGAGGTTTCACGAGAAGCAAAGTCGATCGGTCATGAGGAAACCTACCCGACCGACCTCTATGGGTACGACGACCTGGAACGTGAGTTGGTGCGGTTGTCAGATGCTGTCGCGTCACGGCTCCGAGATCACGAAACGGGGGCGCGGACGCTCACGCTCAAGGTCCGATTCGCCGGTTTCCGAACCGTCACGAGGTCAGTCACTACCTCCAAGCCGATCGATACCGCACCACAGATTGTCGAGGTGTTGCGGCCACTGCTGCGGGCGCTGGATGTTTCGGATGGGGTGCGTTTGCTTGGCGTGTCGACCAGCAACTTCGGCCAGCCACATCAACAACTGAGTTTGCTCGATGACGCTGCTGAACACAGCCGGACCGCCGAAACGATCGATCAGATTCGTGAGCGATTCGGAACCACTGCGATCGGTCCGGCGAGCGCCGTCGGGTCCCGCGGACTTCGACTGGTCCGCAAAGGCGCTCAACAATGGGGACCCGATCCAATTCCCGAGCGATGAAATCTTGTCTCGACGCGTTGAGTCGAGGGCTCGAACGTGCGATGATTCAAAGTGATGCCGCTTTCAGAACACGAACAACGGATTCTCCGTCAGATCGAACAGGAGCTCCAACAGGACCCGTCGTTCTCGGAGCGCGTCTATCGGAGGTCTCGGCATCGACTGGCGATGTTGATTGGCGGCTTGATCGTGGGGATCGGTTTGATCGTCGCCGGGCTGACTGTCAACTTCTGGTTGGCGTTCGTCGCGTTCCTCGGTGCGCTCGCAGTTGCCGTCATGCTCGAAGCGGAGTTGCGAGTTGTCGGGCGCCAAAAGCTGGGAAGCCTGCCGATCAATGCCTGGCTCGCCGGCACAGCTCGCCAATCGCGACGCCCCGAGTGACCGACTGCGAGAATTAAGAAGCCGAGCCGATAGGCGAGGCGACCAATCGTTACGTCGCCCTATTTCGCCTGCGGAGCAGGTGAAATGAAAACTACGGCACAATCAACGTTGACCTATCCGCTGGGCCTCTAACGCCAGTCGGTCAAGTAGCGGCGTATTCGCTGCCGGTTGTTCAACTTGTCCGAGGCGATCCGGCGGATCTGTTGCGACCACAACTCGCAGTCGTGCGTCATCGATGACCCGAAGGTTCCCGGTCGGTCGAGATCGATGGTTCCAGCCCGAGCGAACGTGACTCGATCGACTACCTCGGCGAGCGCTCGCATTGGTCGCGCGGCGACCGGCAGTTGACCGGCAGTTGCCGCCGCCCACTCCCGAGTGGTCATCGACTGTTGACCGTTGACCCCCGCCTGTTGGGCGGCAATCGTGGCGGTCACCCACGCCCTGAGAACCCTGTCGGCTGGACCATGGCTTCGCGCTTGACGCGCCCGCCACCGTCGCCCGACCCAAGGCGCCGCAATGCCGGCTACGAGTATCGCTCCGACGAGCACTTGCGGCCACGGAAATCCCGACGAACCGTCGCTCGCGCTACCTGTGCCTGTCCGGCCCTCAGGGTCGACTATGCGCGGTCGCTGCGACGGGAATGTGGTTGGCACCGCCCCGTTGTTGGGTGGTGCGACGACCGTGGATGGTGTGGTTGGTCGGGGCGACGAGTCGACCGGGCCGTCACCGGCTGCGCCAGGGCCAGTTGTGTCCTGTTGTGCCGGTCGGCCCGTATAGGACTCGTTGCCGGGTGCGCCTCGGCCGGGCGTCGGTTCGAATGCCACCCACCCGATCCCGTCGAACCACAACTCTGGCCAAGCGTGGGAGTTCTTCCCGATCACGCTGTACCAGCCGTCGGCATTCAACAGTCCACGGGTGTATCCAACCGCAACTCGGGACGGGATATCGAGCGTGCGGGCCATCACCGCATACGTGGCGGCGAACTGCTCGCAGTACCCGACGCGCCCGTTCAGGAAGCTTTCGATGGCGCTCGATCCGTGGCCCTGCTGGACCTCGAGACTGTACTCGAAATTGGTGTGGAACCATTTCTGCAAGGCGATCGCTCGGTCGTACGAGGTCGTCGCTCCTGACGTCGCTTCTGCTGCAAGTTCACCGACGACGTCCGGCAGATCGTCTGGCAGGTCGATGAAAACATCGCCGGGTGGCGCGGTCGTGGTCGCCGCTCGAAGCTGATCGGGGGTAAGGCGGGGCGACACCGAATCGACGGCGAACAGATCGCCTGGCTCGAAGTCTCCGGAGGCGAGCAGCGTGTTCGTGACTTCGTTCAGTCGCAGATCGATTTGCTGTTCACCTCGGGTACCGCCGGCGAACCTCACACTCGCGGCGGCGGGCACAAGTGGTCCGTCGAGTGCCAAGATTTGAATCTGCTGGCGGATGATGACGCCATCATTGGTTGCCGGAGGTCCCTCGTCTGGAATCGATTCAAGCTCACCGTTTGGGAGGCGGAACGTGTCGCCGTCGAATTCCGGAAGCGTCGTCTCACGCCAGTACGACTCGGCGTCGGCGTTGACTCGAAACAGTTCAACGTTGCCACGATTCGTCAATCTCGATCGAATATCGACGAGTGGACTTTGCACTTCGGTGACGCCGCCATTGCGACCACGAGTTTCGTAGATCGGCTCTGCGCCTGCTCCAGGGATCCTCGGGCCGACAAGACCGGCCATCACCGCGATCGCCGCGGCGGTGCCGAGGGCGGCCGGAAGCAACATCGACCCGGACCGTCGCGACGTCGTCAGCTCGACACGCCGTGTTCGATCATGGAGAGCACGCAACGCCACCACGGTGATCACCCCGGCGGCAAGGAGCGCCGCCGTGGCCTCGATCCGCAGCCGCGGGCTCCCCAACGCCGAGATAAAAATGAAGAGCACCCCACCGGGTACCAGTGCTTCGCCACGGGCCTCGGCACGAAAGGCAAATGAGTCAGCCATGACAACGGCGATAATCACGGCGAATCCCGCCAGCGTCGCCCAACCGGCCCCGTAGAGCACTGGCGCAACCGCCGATTGGAACTGATCGCGAACCAGCCCGACCTCAAGATCGACCAGGTCAAACGTGGCACGTCGAGGAAGCAGCCATGTCATGGTGTGGCCGTAGTGCAATGCCAGCAATACCCAGAGCAGCGCCATCGTGACGAACGGAATCGCGATCCAACCGCTGACCTTCAAACGGCGGAGGAGTAACGAGGTGCCGTGACCCACCACGACCAGCAGCCCGAGGTCGGACATGAATTCCCAGCCACTGAAAACCCTTGCCATACCGGCGGCCACCGTGAGTGAATAGATCGTGACCGCGACAGTTGCTGCGACATCGCGTTCCAGCGATGTTTGGCGGTCCGGCGGAGTCGTCACGACACGATCTCGTGTTCGAGCTCGTGGGGGATTCTGGTGAATCCGCCCACCCCGGCAAGTCGGTGCCAGCCGTGCCTGAAGGCGATGACCGAGCTGGCGTCGACCGACAGCCGTCCCTGGGCCCCGAACGCCGTGAACACCCCGACCCGAGTCAATGTTGGGTCAGCGATCTTCTCGGTGCGCCGCCATGCGTCAGTGGCTGGGGACGAAGTGACGACAATCACCAGTCCGAGACCTTCACCCGGGTCGCGTTCCAACTCGCCGAGGGGCGGTCCAAGTTCGATCGGTGCGAGAATGCGCAACGCATTGCTTGCGACGTCAGGGCCTCGGAGGTCGACACCTCCACCGGTAACAAATCGGCTGGTGAGACCGGCCCGATCGGCGCTGATCACGAGGCTCCCGGCAGCCATGACGGCACGTTCGAATACGTCGGCCTCGACATCGGTCACGGCCGATGGGTAGGCGTCACCATCACGATCGAGCACGACGATGCAGCGCCGAACACCTTGTGCCTCGTGCTGGCGAACCTTGAGCGTTTCGGATCGTGACGACGCCCGCCAGTGGATCGACCTCGGTTCGTCACCCGTCACGTAGTCGCGGAGGCTGTGGAACTCGCCTGGACCGATCCGTTGAGACAGCGCCAGCAGATGCCTACCGAGTACGCCATGGCCGAGCGAGGGCATCGGCAGTTCGAACGTTTGAGGGGCGACCGTGATCTCGGTAGCGCCAACTGCGAGTCGAGTATCGACAGCGAGCCCGAGTAAGTCTCGTCGTTCCAGTGCCGCTGGTCCGACGAGTAGCACGCCGCGCCGGGTGGCCGGTACCCGGTATCCGGCAGTGACTTGCTCGCCTCCTCCCAAGGCGGCCACAGTCATGTGTGCCGTGTTGCTCGGCCCAACTGGTTCGGTCAAATTGATCCGTGGCGACCGACTCCGTTTGCGATTCTCGATGATCAGGTCGACGCGACCGGTGTCGCCGACGGTCAGCACGGGTGGGTGCGCCCACCTCGTGATCGACAGATCCGGTCGACGCAATCGGACCACAGCGACGGCCAGCAGCACGGCCAGCGCCAGCCCTGCACCGATCACAAACAACTCGATGATCGCGAATACGCGCCCGATCACCAGCGCAGCCACCGCACCAACGGCGATCGTCCAGCCCTGGCGGGTCGGCATCAGCGGGCAATCGGGACGGACACGTCGCTGAGCAGTTCCCTGATCGTGTCTTCGGCCGTTGTCCGTGCGTTGGTCCCGGCACGTAGCACGAGCCGGTGAGCGAGTGCCGAAGGGGCCATGGCCTTCACGTCATCGGGTGTCGCGTAGTCGCGACCTTTGGCGGCGGCATAGCCACGCACGGCCGCCGACAACTGCAGCGTGGCTCGTGGCGAGAGTCCCAACTCGATCGCCGAATGGCGGCGGCTCGACTCTGAGATATCGATCAGGTACGACTTGAGGGCGCTGGCGAGGTACACGGATTTGACGGTTTGGACCATCGCCATCACCTCTGACACGGAAACGACTGGCCGGATCTCGCGCAACGCTTCAGACGAGCCCTGTCCGTCGAGAATCGCGATCTCGGCGGTGCGATCCGGGTACCCAAGCGAGATCCTCAGCAGGAAGCGATCGAGCTGGCTCTCGGGCAAACGATAGGTGCCCTCCTGCTCGACCGGGTTCTGCGTGGCGATCACCATGAATGGGGGATCGAGCTTGTACGTCGTTCCGTCGACGCTTACTTGACGTTCCTCCATCGCCTCGAGTAACGCCGATTGGGTTTTCGGGGAGGCACGGTTGATCTCGTCGGCCAGCACGATGTTGGCGAACAGGGGGCCTGGCTGAAAGCGGAACGTCTCCGTCGAGCGTTCAAACACACTGACCCCGACCAGGTCGGTCGGTAGCAAGTCAGGCGTGAACTGGACGCGCTTCCAGCTGCAATCGATCGATGCCGCGAGTGCTTTGGCGAGGCTGGTTTTGCCGACCCCTGGCACGTCTTCGATCAGCAGGTGACCTTCGGCGAGCAAACCGATGACGGCGAACTCAATCGCATCACGCTTGCCATGAACCACCGTAGCGATGTTGCCTACAATGCTTTCGAACAGGGTGGAGAAGGTCGTGGTCGCCTCGTCTATGTCCGTCACGTCTGGAAGGGTAGACCCTGGACCGCGCTCGCGCCTGACGGTCGGATACCGTGCCGCATCGTGGACGACGAGAAACCAGAGCATCGTGGCTATTTGGCGATCGATCTGAGCCCGAGCCGTCTCGCCGTTGGAGTTGTCGACGTCGACGGAGAGGTGGTCGTTCGTGATCGCGTCACGACGCCCGCACGCAATGTCTGGCCCGCACTGACACAACTCGTCAATCGGGTTCTGGCGGCGAACTCCGATGACGTTCAACTCGTGGCGTGCGGCGTCACCTGCCCCGGTCCAATCGATCGCGGGACGGGAACGATGAAACCGATGGGGATGCCGACGTGGACGGGGTTCCCCGTACGTCGTGAGCTGCAGCAGATCACCGGTCTGCCCGTCGAAGTCGAAACTGCGGGGCGTGGATTGGCGTTGGCCGAGTTGTGGAGGGGCGATGGCAAGGTGTGCAACGAGTTCGCCACACTCGTGCTCGGCGATGAGGTCGACGGTGGGCTGGTCATCGCCAGGCGGTTGATGCAGGGCCTGACCGGAAACCTGGGGCAGTTCGGTCACATCCTGGTCGAACCGGACGGACTCGAATGCTGGTGTGGTGCGGTGGGCTGTCTGACGATGTATGCCGGAGCTCGCGGGATTCATGCGAGCACCGGCAGAGAACTGCGTCGAACGCCACCCGCAATCATCGAGCGGACCGGGATCATGGTCGCTCGGGCCTGTGCGTCGATGGCGGCAATGCTCGACGTCGCCGAAATCGTGATCGGCGGCGTCGTCCCGTCTGTATTTGCTGAACCGTTCTTCGATGCGCTCGGAAAGGAACTTGACCAAAGAAGTGGGCTGCATCACCTCGCTGGTCTGCGCGTGAGAGGCGTCAGCTCCGGTCGAATCGGGCCGCTTGTGGCCGCCGCCGCAGTCGCCCGCTCGGCGAGCGCGTAGCCTTGTCTTCTGTGCGACGGCCGACTGTGCGACGTCCAATGATTCGACGTCCATTGATCCGACGTCCATTGATCCGAACGGTGTTCGCGGTTGCTGGTCGTCCGGAGTTGTGGCTGACTGCCGCTCGCCAAGCGAGACGCACGGCGCTACCCGGTTGGTGGCGTCGGCGCCCGTTCCTCCCAGTGCCGAGCGGCGACTACCTCCGGTTCCGAATGCTCACGCAGTATGGAACGACAGAGCGCGACCCGGATCCGGCTGATGTCGTCAGCTATCTGGAGTGGTGCAGAGAGTGGGAGCGGTGAATAAGGAGTGGGAGCGGTGAATAAGGAGTGGGAGTGGTGAATCAGGAGTGGGAGCGCTGAACGTCGAGCGGCACGGCGGAACGGCCGACGAGTTGCACGCCAGAGATCCGTTCGTCGACGGCCCGCCTTCCGGTCTCGTTGTATGGTGGTGTGACTTTTCGCAGCCGGCGGTCGTGCTCGGCTCGCGGCAGCAACCGGATGTGCTCGACGAGGTGGCCTGTCGATCGGCAGGGTTCGAGGTCGCTCGGCGTCGATCCGGCGGAGGGGCTGTGATCTTGCGTCCCGGTGAGATGCTCTGGATCGACATGATCGTGCCGATCGGCTGGGCAGATATGCCGAACGATATTCGCGGTTCGATGATCTGGGCAGGTGAGCGTTGGCAAGCAGCACTGGCACCGTTGCTCGACGACCGGATCGACGGCGAGTTGGTCGTGCACCGCGAGGGAATGGTTCGCGCACCGTGGTCGGATCTGATCTGCTTCGCCGGGCTGGGGCCGGGCGAAGTGCTGCTGCACGGGTGCAAGTTGGTCGGGTTGAGTCAACGCCGGACCCGTCACGGCTGCCGGTTTCAGGGTCTGATACATCTTCGTCCACCGCGGGCAGACGATCTGCGACTATTTCGTGAGCCTCGGCCAGAGGGTTCTCCGTCGGCGGTGGCGGCGTTGACGGGTGCCGTGACTGGCGAAGGACTGTGTCGTAAACTGGCCTCGCTGACCTGACGATTCGCGCGGAGCGCGCGAATCTGATCGTCGAACCTCGTTCACTCATTGATCAGAAGCGAACAAGCGTTCTGGAGGAATATGGAGGTTTTAGGGGTCAAATGGGTCAATAAGGTTGACTTCGGTGAACACGCAGCGTCATACTTCCGGAACGATGTTGGAGGAAGCGTTTAGTGGTGAGTACGACCGCAGTGTCGATGGCGCGGGCCGCGTGGCGCTCCCGTCGACCCTCCGCGAGCTGCTCGGCGAACGCTGCTACGCAACCAAAGACCCGCAGGGATGCATCACGCTTCGGACGCCGGCTCGGTACATCGAGGAGGCCGACAAGATTGAGCGGCGCGAGGAGAAGGGCAAGGCTGGCAAAGGCAGCAGCCGCGCTTTCTCGACGCGGACCGTGATCTTGGCTGTTGACAAGCAAGGTCGGGTCACGCTCGATGAGAGCAGCCGCGAGTTCGCCAAAATCCAGACCGGCGGACAGGTCTTCGTCGTCGGACACAAGCGGGCGATCGAATTGTGGCAACCGAATCGGTGGGCAGTGATCAAGACCGAGGACGCGTTTGGGGAGCCCGATCGTGTCTGGCCGGCAGAAGTCGACGGATCGGTTGGTGGCTGATGGACGACACCCCTCTTGAAAATGCCTTTCAGCACAACCCGGTGATGAAACGTGAGATCGTCGACAGCTTTCGTGACGTGCCTGCGGGCGTCGTCCTCGATGCCACCTTGGGCGGCGGCGGCCACAGCGAGGCGATCCTCGATTCGCGCCACGACCTACGAATTCTCGGTCTCGATCGCGACCCGGCAGCGCTCGCCGCGGCAACGACGCGGCTCGATCGATTCGGCGACCGGGTCATGACCTATCGGTGTCGGTTCGATGCGCTCGACGACGCGATGGCAGCACACGCCATCGACGAGCTGAGCGGTGCGCTATTCGACCTTGGTGTGTCATCGCCGCAGCTAGACCAGCCTGCGCGCGGCTTTTCGTATCGCCATGACGGGCCAGTCGATATGCGGATGGACACCGATGCACGTTGGTCCGCCGACGATGTCGTCAACGGATACTCGGAACACGAACTCACGCGCGTGCTACGCGATCTCGGCGACGAGCGATTCGCCGGACGGATCGCCCGGGCTATCGTGGCCGCACGCCCGATCGAGTCGACGACGCGATTGGCCGAGGTGGTGACCGCAGCGATTCCAGCTCCGGCGCGCCGAACGGGTGGACACCCTGCCAAGCGCACGTTCCAAGCGATTCGAATCGAAGTCAACGGTGAGCTCGATGCCTTGCCGGAGGCGCTCGACCGAGCGATCGACGCGCTCGTCCCGACAGGTCGGATTGCAGTGTTGTCGTACCACTCCGGCGAGGATCGGATCGTCAAGGACCGTATCCGTCAGGCCGTGACCGGCGGCTGCGAGTGTCCTCCGGAGCTGCCATGCGTGTGCGGAGCCGTGCAGACGGTTCGGATCGTGCGTATGCCGAAGCGCCCGAGCGCTGCCGAGCAGACCGAGAACCGGCGGGCGGCATCGGCGCGTCTGAGAGTCGCCGAGAAGACTGGTCGACAACCCGAACGAGAGGCGAGCTGATGGCGGTTCCGATGCGCGCCCAGACAAGCCCAACAGCGGAGCCTCGTTCTACAGCTCCAACGCCTCAACGGCCGTTGGCGGTCGTTCCACGCAGCCGTCGGGCCGCCGGGTTCGCACTGACAACTGCCGTCTTGATGGCGAGCGTGATGGCTGCTGCGCTGTACCTGCACACACGCATCTCTGAGCGTCAACTCGAGATCGACCGCCTCGAACGGGCTGTTCACGCTTCGCAAGCGGAGTTCGACGTTCTGCGTTCGGAGCGGGCGGAGGCCCGCTCACCAGTCGCACTCGCCGATCGGGCACTGGCGCTCGGCATGGTGCCGGGCGACGTGAGTGTGTTCGTCAACGTCGACCCCATGCTGCTGGCGATCACGATCGCCCGGACCGGAGAGCTTCCAGCCGCGGAACTGGGTGATGGGTTCACCGGAAGTATCGAGCCGCTCGATCAATTCCGACTTGTGAAGTCGCTGAGTGCCGAGGCACCATGAGCCGTCGTACCCCACCCCCACGCCCGGTACTCCGCACGACTCCCCGCGTTCGGCGTGCGTCGCCATCGAAGCCGCTGCAACGATCGACCTCCCCAAACCTGCGATCTCCAAACCCGCGATCTCGGCGTCAAGCACCTACGCGCCAATCCCCACCAGGGCGGGCGCGCCGCGAGGTCTCGTTCCGCCAACCTGTTCGTCCGCCCGACCGCACGCACCGCTCAACCACACACGGTCCACGAGCAACGGCCAACAAACGTCGGGTCGTGGCTCCCCGCCGTGCGGCCGTTCAGCGAGCTGGTTGGTATTCGATCGGACGCTCGGAGAATCGTCTCCGAATCCTGCTCGTCGTGGTGATGGTGGTCCTCGGGGCGGTCCTGTTCAAGGTCGCCAAACTGCAGTCGGCGGGTGGCGCAGCGCTGCGCGTCGAGGGTGCCAAGCAATGGGAGCGAACGACGCCGCTGCCAGCCGACCGCGGCACGATCTTCGACCGCAACGGCGACGAGCTTGCCGTGTCGGTTCCCTCGGCATCGGTCAGCGTGAATCCGAAGCTTGTCGTCGATGAAGCGGGTACCGCTCAAATCCTTGCCTCGATGATCGGTCTCGACGAGATCGAGACGCGTGAGCTGTACGACGCGTTGGTCGCCAAAACCTCTGGGTTCGTGTACGTAAGGCGTCACATCGACACAGCAGTCGGCGATCAGATCGAGGCGCTCACCCTGACCGGAGTGAATGTCGATTCAGAAGACAAGCGGATCCTCCCGGGTGGCGACACAGGTCGGAGCGTGATTGGCCGAACCGACATCGACGGCGTCGGAACGGCTGGACTGGAATTCCAATTCGGGGGAGGTGCGGCTGCGGCGGAACAGGGGTATGTCGACGTCCTCACCGGAACGCCCGGCGAGTCGACGCGGGAAGTTGCGCCGAGGGGTCGCTCGATTGCCGGCACGGAACAGGTCACGCTGGCACCAGTACCTGGCGACGATCTGATCCTGACCCTCGATCGTTCGATCCAGTTCGCAACAGAAACGGCATTGTTGAATCGCGTAACTGAACTCGGCGCCAAGTCGGGAACGGTGATCGTGATGGATACCGATACGGGCGATGTGTACGCGATGGCGTCCGTTCGTCGCAATGACGAGGGAGTGATCGAGATTTCGTCCGGCAACTACGCCGCCGTCGACGCCTACGAGCCTGGCTCGGTCGCCAAGGTGATCACCATCGCTGCCGGTCTCAACGAGAATGCCGTGACGTCGACGACTTCATTCGTCGTGCCGTGGCGTCGCCAGTACGCCGACGACCTACTCAAGGATTCACACGAACACCCGGATGAGTTGATGACGGTCGAGCAGATCTTCGTCGAGTCGTCGAACATCGGCACGATAGACGTGCAACAGGCCACCGGGCGCGAAATCCACTGGGACTACATGCGACGGTTTGGGCTCGGCGAGCGGACGGCATTGGAGTTTCCCGGTGAGTCGCCAGGAATCTTCAAGCATTGGAAGGATCTCTGGGGCTCGGAACGTGTGACGGTGGCGTACGGCCAAGGTATGGCGAGTACATCGATCCAGCTCGCCTCGGCAGTGAACGCGATCGCCAACGACGGCATGTACGTAGCGCCTCGCCTGGTCAAAGCCACGGTCGGCCCTGACGGTGACGTCACTGATGCTGCGCCCTCGGCTACACATGAGGTCGTGCGTCCCGAAGTCGCTGCTCAAATGCAGTACTTGATGCGTCGCGTGGTTTGCGATTCGAGCGGTACCGGAGAGCTGGCGCAGCGAGGTATCGACGGGTTCAGCGTTGCCGGTAAGACCGGAACAGGGCTCAAGGCGCAGCCCAATGGAACCTACGTGAACGAAGAAGGCGAGCGGGTTTACTACGCCAGCTTCGTCGGCTTCTTCCCGGCCGAGGATCCACAGGTCACCGTGCTGGTCTCGATTGACGAACCACCCGCCGGCGATATCAACCGTTTCGGCGGCACCGCCGCAGCCCCGGTGTTCGCCGAACTGGCACCAACGATCGTCCACGAACTCAATATCGAGCCACCTGCGAATACGACGCCGTGCTCATGACATCGGGTTCTCTGACAGGCTCGGTTCCGGCCGACCAATTCGTTCGTCTCGTGGGTGAGGTCGGCGATGTCATCGATCTCACCCACGACTCGCGTCAGGTTGAACCAGGTTGGGCGTTCGGGTGCGTGGTCGGGGAGCACCTCGATGGGCACACGTTCGCGGGCAGCGCGGTTGCATCAGGCGCGTCGGTGTTGATTGTCGATCGGCACTTGCCGTTCGATGTTCCGCAGATCATCGTCCGAGACGTGCGACGGGCGATCGGACCGATTGCCGCCTCGATTCATGGTGGCCCCAGTCGGCAGCTCACGACTGTTGGGATCACGGGAACCAATGGGAAGACAACAACGACCTTTCTGCTCGGGTCGATTCTGAGGTCGGCAGGACGCGAGACCCGCGAGATGGGAACGTTGTCGGGTGTTCGCACGACACCGGAAGCGAGTGATCTGCAACGCCGTCTGGCCGGGTTCGTGGCTGATCGCGTCGACGCTGTCGCGATGGAGGTGTCATCGCATGCACTGGCGCTGCATCGAGTTGATGGGACTCGTTTCGACGTTGCGGTTTTCACCAATCTCGGGCGCGATCACCTCGACCTTCACGAGTCGATGGAGGCCTACTTTCGAGCTAAAGCGTCGTTGTTCATGCCGGATCTGAGCGACGTTGGCGTGACCAACATCGACGATCCGAATGGTCGGCTGTTACTTGACGTGGCAGCGATCGACATGGTCGCGTTCTCTGAATCCGACGCCAGCGACGTAACGGTCGAGGTTGACAAGCTTCGGTTCACCTGGCGTGGGCGCGACGTCCGAGTACCGCTCGGCGGTCGGTTCAATGTGATGAATTCTCTCGCCGCTCTTACGACGGCCGACGTGCTCGGCATCGAACTGGACGCAGCGATTGCTGGTATTGCCAGTTGCCAACCCGTTCCCGGTCGATTCGAAGTGGTCAGTGATCCGAACCGGGAATCGTTCGCTGTCGTCGTCGACTATGCACACACACCCGACGGCATTCGAGAGGTGCTCACCTCCGCCCGGCAGCTTGCGATTGACGGTCGCGTGATCGTCGTCTTCGGATGCGGCGGGGGGCGGGACGCCGAGAAGCGTCCCTTGATGGGTTCAGCGGCTGCGGCCGGCGCCGACGTCGTGATCGTGACCTCCGACAACCCGCGTCACGAAGATCCAGTTGCGATTGTCAAAGCTGCTGCCGCAGGGGCCGGCGGTGCCAATATGTTGATCACCGAGGTTGATCGCCGGGCGGCGATCGAGATCGCGCTACGGCAGGCGCGACTTGGTGACGTTGTCGTGATCGCAGGCAAAGGTCACGAAACCACACAAACGATCGGTGATACGGCGCTGCCATTCGACGACCGCCAAGTCGCCAGGGAACTGCTGCAACGATTGGAGGATCAGTCGTGATTGCCGTCATGATCGCCGGTGCGGTTTCGACGCTGATTTCGCTGTTCGGCACCCGCTACCTGATCGGGTTCTTCCGAATCCGCGGCCAGGGTCAGCCGATTCTTGGCAAGGACGACCACGGGCCGGAGCACCACATGGTGAAGCAAGGCACCCCCACGATGGGCGGGATCGCGATAGTCGTCGCGGCGTTCGTCGGCTGGGTCGTCGCGCACGTTCACAACATCGCCTTTTCCGACCAGGCGATGATTGCCTGGGCAGGGATTCTGGCAATGTCGTTGATGGGGTTCCTCGATGACTTCATCAAGGTCCGCAAACGTCACAACCGAGGCATCTTCTGGAAGCAGAAGAACTACCTGACGATGCTGATGAGCTTCGGGCTCGCCTGGTGGCTGGTGGGAACGACCGGAATATCTGAGGAGATTTCGCTGGTGCGCGCCGGCGACCTGAGGTTCGACGTGCCAGCCTTCGTGTGGGTCGTTTGGGCCGGAGCGATCATCTGGGCGACGACCAACGCGGTCAACGTGACCGATGGCCTCGACGGTCTGGCTGGCGGCTCTGCCCTGATGGGATTCGGTGCCTTCATGATCATCGCCTATTGGGCGTTCCGAAATCCGAACGTCTACACCGAAGTCGTCAATCCACTCGACATGGGTGTGATGGCCGCCGGGTTCGCCGGAGCCTGCCTCGGATTTCTGTGGTGGAACGCCGCACCGGCGCGGATCTTCATGGGCGACGTCGGGGCGTTGGGGATCGGTTCTGCCTTGGCGTTGCTGGCATTGTCACTCAACACACACGTGCTGCTGATTCTGATCTGCGGCATCAACGTGATGGAAGCCGGTTCGGTTGCGATCCAGATGGGCGTCTTCAAGGCATCTGGGCGAACTCGGCGACTGTTTCGGATGTCGCCGATCCACCATCACTTCGAACTGAGCGGTTGGCCGGAAACGACCGTGATCATTCGGTTCTGGTTGATCTCAGGAATTTGCGTGGCCTCGGCGCTGGCGATCTTCATCGGCGACTACACGCGTGTCGCTGCGCAGATTGGGCCGTGACGCATGGACCCGGAAAACGTGGACCAGGAAATGAGGACCAGGAAATGAGGACCAGGACGTGAGGACGCTGGTCTACGGCCTCCGGATCACGGGTGCCTCGACCGTGCGCGCCCTGATGCGGCGAGGGCACGACGTCGTCACATGTGACGACACGATTGACGAATCGAAGCGTGGGCTAGCACGCTCACTCGGTGTCGATCTGCTTCCGACTCCCGCTGACGCGGCGGCATTCGTGAGTCAATTCGACTTGCTGTCGCCCGCACCGGGGGTGCCGGAAGGCCACGCCGTCATCGTCGCCGCTCAGGCCGCCGGCATCCCGGTGCAGAGCGAGATCGAAATCGCCTATCGTTGGGAACAGCAGCGGCCTGGCGGGCCGCGTCCGATCCTGGCAATTACGGGCACCGACGGAAAGACCACGACAACGTTGTTGACCGTGGCGATTCTGCGGGCGGCAGGGTTGAAGACCGAGGCGCTCGGCAACACAGAGATTCCGCTGCTCGACGCGATCAATCAAGACAGCAATCAAGACAGCGATCATGACGCCCTGGACGCACTCGTGGTCGAATGCACGAGCTTTCGCTTGGCGTGGACGCAACAGTTCCGTGCTGACGCCGGCGTTTGGCTGAACCTCGCTCCGGATCATCTCAACTGGCATGACTCGATGGGTTCGTACGAGTCGGCCAAGGCGCGAATCTTCGAACTGCAGCGGCCGTCCGATGCGGCAATTGGCTTCGTCAGTGACCCAGTCGTTTGTCAGCACCTCAATGTTGCTCCCGGTCGACGGCTGACATTCGGCCGCTCTGGGGCCGATTACTTCCTCGACGGAACCACGCTGATGAGCCCCGCCGGACCAATCGCCGACACCGCTGTCATGCGTCGTCGGCTGCCACACGACATCACCAACGCGCTCGCCGCGTCAGCGCTCGTGCTCGAAACAGGCCTCGCCACACCTGCCGACATCGAGCAGGCCTTGCGGACGTTCGTCAGCCCGCCTCACCGGATCGAGCCGATCGGTGTGGCTAACGGAATTCATTGGTTCAACGATTCGAAGGCGACAACGCCCCATGCCGCGTCGACGGCGATCCGAGCATTTGACTCGCTCGTGCTGATCGCCGGT
>JANMTV010000195.1:0-2314 GCA_031390905.1 Ilumatobacteraceae bacterium
CGGCGACCCGCTCTTGCTGGAGCCTGGCGTACTCGGATCGAAAGTCGCGGTATACCTTGGAGTGCCGTGGCGTGTGCCACTCGGAGTAGCCGAGCACGTCGCTCGAGAACAGATACTGCGCATCGCAGCCTGAGCCGGCACCCATCGAGAACATCAGCACCGAAGTGCGCTTGGCAATCTCGCTGGCGATCCGCTCGGGCACAACTTCCATCTCGGCCGCGAATGCCCCGGCCTTCTCCAGAGCCTTGACCTGCTGGTAGACGAGTTTGGCTGTATCGAGCGTCTTGCCGACGGCCTTGAAACCGCCGGTCCAGGTTCGGCGCGACGGAATCAAACCAACATGCCCGACGACGGGAATCCCCTCGGCGGAGAGGCGAGTGATGACTTCCAGGCTGGCCGCGCAGTAACAGCAGTCGCCACCGATCATCACGGCATTGTGGGCAGCGCGCAGGTAGTCGTCGGTCGTTTGGAGTTGTCCGTAGAGCAGGCCGACCTGGACGAAACAGTCGCCGGCCGCTTCACGCATTCGCTGATTCCAAACCGGATCCTCGATCGACAGCACGTCGATACCCGCGGCGGCGCATGCGGCAGCTTCGATCTGATCCTCGATGTGGATCATTGACATTTGGCGAACGCCACGCAGCGCACGGAGATCAGCCACGGTCTTGCGAGTTCGGTTGATTCCCATGACGCATTTCTAGCCCAAATCACGACGCTCATGTAAATATGTCGTGACATTTGCGACTGACATTCACGCGGTTTGATCGGGCTTGGGTTAGCCGCATGCTCCGTAGGCTGACCGGATGGCGCTGACTGACGTTTCGGCTGGTACTCCGTCGCTCGAGAATCTGAAACTCACCGAATGGACCTCGTGCGGCGGATGTGCCGCCAAGTGGGGAGCCGGGCTCCTGAAAGATTTGGTTGCCGACTTCCCGATATCGACTGACCCGGCTCTACTTGTCGGGTTGGCACCGTTCGACGATGCGGCGATCTACAAGGTCTCCGATGACGTGGCGCTCGTCTCGACGACGGACTTCTTTCCCCCACTCGTCGACGACCCATCCGACTTCGGGGCGATCGCCGCCGCCAATGCCTGCAGTGATGTGTTCGCGATGGGCGGCAGGGTCGTGATGGCGATCAACGTGGCCGCCTTCCCCGAGCACTTCCCGCGGGAAGCGATCGCGGCGATCTTCGAGGCCGGGGCCAAGACCGTTGCCGCCGCCGGAGGTGCCGTTGCGGGTGGTCACACGATCCGCAACCCTGAGCCGATTTACGGGCTGGCAGTGCAGGGTGTCGTGCATCCCGATCGGGTGTTCCGCAAGAGTGGCGCCCTCCCCGGCGACGTGTTGATGTTGTCGAAGCCACTCGGAACCGGATTGGCTCTGGCGGCCGGCACCGAGGATCAGAAACGAGTTGCGATCGACGGCATGAAGAACCTCAATCGTGCTGCTGCCGAAACGCTGATCTCGCTTGGCGATTCGGTTCACGCCGTCACTGATGTGACCGGCTTCGGGCTTGCCGGCCATGGTTGGGAGATGGCCGAACGGAGCGGTGTCCGGGTGGTGGTCGATACGGCCAACCTGGTGATCTACCCCGGGGCTCTCGACGCCGCCAACGAAGGGAAACGGACCGGAGGCGACCCGCGCAACCGCGACTATCTCGCCGGCCATCTCGATTCAACAGCACCCGAAGGGCCCGAGGCGATCTGCTTCGATCCGCAGACGTCTGGCGGTCTGCTCGCCTCGGTCTCACCCGATGCCGTCGAGAAGCTGACCGCTCATGGGTTCTGGCAAGTCGGGATAGTCGAAGAGGGCGACGCTCATCTCGTGCTCCGCTAACGCCCTGCCTGAGCACTCGGCCGACGAGCGAAGTATTGGATCATGAAGATCTGATTCGTGATCGGTTCAGCGTCGGTCGACGACGGGAACCGAGTAGCTCAGGTAGGTTCAGGTCGATGGCTGCACGCGGTCGGGCGCCGACCCGCAAGATCGAACAGGAACTCTGGGCCGCCGGGTACGAGTCGATCGTGGGCATTGATGAGGTGGGCCGGGGTGCGTGGGCAGGACCGTTGATGGTCGGGGCGGCGATCCTGCCGACGGACAAACGTGTACTCGGCGTTCGCGACTCGAAGATGCTGACCGAGAGGGATCGTGAGCGACTGTTCGATCGAATCGCCGATTGGTGCCTAGCGTGGTCAGTGGGCGCCGCCAGCCAGGAGGAGTGCGACGAGATGGGGATGGCCGACGCGCAACGGCTGGCATGCAAACGAGCGATCGACGGACTCGGGATTACGCCGGATGTTGCGGTCAGCGAC
>JANMTV010000128.1:0-11906 GCA_031390905.1 Ilumatobacteraceae bacterium
CACATCGATCGCGATCACCGTGCCGATCGACGGATCGGCACGCATGATGTCAGCTGGCACGTTGTTCAGGACGCCGCCGTCGACGAGTAGGTCGTCGCCCATCGGAACCGGCGGCAGCAGACCCGGGATCGCAATGCTCGCACGAACAGCCGTCACGAGGTCACCACGACGATGCACCTCGCTGCGCGATCGAGTCAGGTTGGTCGACACGCAATAGAGCGGAATCCACAAATCCTCGATGTCATAGCCACCGAGCGAGGAAGTCAGATTGGCGGTGATCCGTTTCGCCTTGAGCAGTGACACGATTGGCACCGTGTAGTCCAGCAGCCGGTTGAACTGGTTGCCGCAGGCTGCCACGAGCTCGTCGTCATCCTCATACATCGCCGCACCAGCAGCGAAGATCGAACCCATCGACGATCCGCCAAGGCGATCAATCGGAACGCCAAGTTCACGCATCGCCCTGATGACGCCGAGGTGGGCGAAACCGCGGGCACCGCCGCCGCCAAGCACCAACCCGTACCCGACACCGCCCGCCAACCTGGCGAGCCGTTCAAGATCCGACTGCCGCCCGGGTCGCAAGTGGTGTACCTCGCTGAAGCGGTCACGCCGCAAGCGAGAATCAACGGGTGTCGCACGGTCAGCTGCGCTCGGCTCGACGAGAACGAGCCAACGCTGCACGCCAGTGTCGGCGCACGCCTCAAGCAACCGGTCGATCGTGTCGGCTTCGGCTGCCGTTGGCGTCGCTGAAACGAAAAACAAGACGAGATCGGCGCGTTGGACGACTCGGCGGGTCCACGACGACGGGTAGGCGTCGGCGGCCAACAGTACGAAGTCGTTCCCCGATTCGAATTCGTTGAGGAACTGTGAGAGCCGAACGTCACCGAGATCGGTCGGCGTCGATTGCGAGATCGCCGGGCGGGCCAGTTCGACATCAATCGACTCGCTCGAGAGCACGCTGCACGAACCGAACCGCTGAAGGGCACTCGCCATCGATTGACACGTGACAGTCGGGTCGAGGTCGGCGACCGTCACGATCGCAACGGAACGGCAAGATGACCGGGTCTCGGTTGCCCGCCCCGTCGATCGCGCGACGATCCGCCGAACCACGTTCAACATCAACGCCGGGTGGTCGGTCAGGAGTTGCTCGAACGCCTCGATCGAGAAGTGAGCCAACGTCGAATCGCGCAATGCGATCACCGTCGCCGTACGCGGGCTCTGCTGGATCACGGCGATCTCACCGACGATGTCGGCCCGCCCGATCTCGCCAAGAATCGAGACGTCACCGTCAGCGGTCTGGTTCAAGGCTCGTAGCCGCCCGGACAGCACGAGGTATACGGCGTCTGGTTGATCGCCCTCGTTGAACAGCACCTGCCCAGCGGCAATGTCAACCCATTCGGCGGCGGTGAGCATCGCCGTCACCAAACCGACCGCTTGCTCGCCAAACAGTTCGACGATCATCCGCCCTGCCTGAACCGCGAGCAGTCGCTCACGGGCCTGACTCGATATCCGTTGCAACTCGGACGGATTCGACTCAAGCCACAATTCAAAGTCGTGTGGCGTGATCGCGATCACCTCGGCATCGCTGGTTGCGGTCAACGAGGCCGAGCGCGTCATCCCACTCAACGCGGCCACTTCACCAATCAACTCGCCAACGCCGCACGCACCCACTTGCGCTTCACCTGCGGGTGTCACGATCGATACGCCAAACGTGCCCGACCGGACAAAGAACACGTCATCAGACGGGTCCCCCTGCCGTGCCAGTACATCGCCAGCGCTTAGGCGGCGTGCCCACCCGACGGCAAACAACGATTCGAGGGCCGACCCGCGTCGAGAGACAGCGTCATCGACAACCTCGCTCATCTTGGCACCCCTCCCCCATATCGAAAGCCCAGCGAGCATAGATCGAACCCGGACTCATTGCCGTCAGAACCGGTCGATGAGCGAGCCGATGGACCGGACTCGCATCCATGAAACGTCGCACATGTCGGCAGTCGACGCACCGTCAGGTCGATGCTGCCGACTTGGGACTAACCCGCAGGCGAAGCCCGACGGATAGGAAACGCCGTGCCGCTTGGTGTCGGTGTCTCGACCCTCGACGAATGTGGCACAGTAGGGCAGATTTCGAGCGCACACGTCCGGGGAACTCGGACCCGTCGTCATGGAGGGCAGCATGAACGATCACGTCACTCGACAGATCCGAAACGTGGCGTTGATCGGTCATGGTGGTGTCGGCAAGACAACGCTTGTCGAAGCGATGCTTCATCGCGCCGGTGTCACGAATCGGCCGGGATCGGTCGACAACGGCACCAGCATGCTCGACCGCGACCCCGAGGAGATCCAGCGGAGAAGCACGGTCACGCTCGGTGTCGCGTCATTCGACTGGAAGGCCAGCGACGGCGAGCAGTACCGGATCAACCTGCTCGACACCCCTGGGCACCCCGACTTCGAGTCGGAGGTCGACGCCGCGCTGGCGGTGGCCGAAGTTGCCGTGCTCGTCGTGAGCGCTGCCGACGGCATCGAGGCCGGCACCGAGGCCGCCTGGCGCAAGTGCGCCGATCGGCAATTGCCTTGCATCGTGTTCGTCACTCGGGAGGACAAGCAGCGCGCCGACTTCGAGCGTGTCGTCTCCGATCTCAACCTGTCGTTCGGTCCGGGCTTCACCCCGATCGAGTTGCCGCTCGGCGAGGAGTCGGCGTTCCACGGTGTCGCCGACGTGCTGACAGAGCAGGCCCACGAGTACGACACAGACGGTCGCCACCATATCGAGCCACTCCCCGCCGCCGTCGTCGATCACGAGCAGGAAGTCCATCGTCGGGTCGTCGAGGAGATCGTGTCGGGCGACGACGCCCAGCTCGAGCGTTACTTGGAAGGTGAGCTGCCAACCCCCGCTGAGTTGGAGCGGACGCTGGCCGCCGAAGTGCTGGCTCGCACAGAGTTCCCTGTACTCGTCGGCTCGGGGGCGACCGGGGTCGGCGTCGACCGTCTGGCTGATTACGTGTGCGAACTCGGCCCGTCGCCGGCCGACCGCAGCGTGACCGTGTCGGCCGGTGACCGTGTGATCGACATCACCCCCGACCCTGCCGGTGATCCGTTACTGTTCGTGTTCAAGACGGTGTCCGACCAGTATGTCGGTCGGATCTCGGTGTTCAAGGTCGTGTCGGGCACGCTCCGTCCCGAGACGACGCTACGCGACGTCAGGTCCGGCACCGACGAACGCCTGCACGCACTGTTCCACCTGCGCGGATCGGAGCAGATCCAAGCAAGCCGACTTGTTGCTGGTGACATCGGCGCCGTCACCAAGCTCACCGGAGCCGCAACGGGCAGCACGCTGGCGCCGGCCAACCAGCCTGTGCTCGTGCCGCCTGCGCCGCTGCCCAGTGCTCACATGTCGATCGCTCTCGTGCCCGTGACGCAGAGTGACGACGACAAGTTGTCAGAAGCACTACACCGGCTCGTACAGGAAGATCCGTCACTGACTACCGGGTACGACCCACTGTCGCGCCGCACCGTGCTGAATGGCGTCGGTGATGCCCACCTCGCCGTGGCGCTCGCCCGCTTGGAACGCAAGTTCGGTGTCCGGGCCACGACCGAGGGGGTTCGGATCCCGTACCGTCGCACGTTGTCTCGTTCCGTCGAGGTCGAAGGTCGGCTCAAGAAGCAGTCAGGTGGCCACGGCCAGTACGCAGTCGTGAACCTCCGGGTGTCGCCTCTGGGTCGCGGGGAAGGTTTCGAGTTCGTCGACGCGATCGTCGGCGGCTCGATCCCCAAGCAGTACGTCGCAGCCACCCGCCACGGCGTCGAAGAAGCGATGTCGACGGGCGGCGGGACAGGAATCCCGATCACGGACGTGAAGGTCGAGTGCATCGACGGCAAGACGCACGCCGTCGACTCGTCGGACATGGCGTTCAAGACAGCCGCCTCGATCGGATTCGCTGAGGCGGTCGAGAACGGCGCGGCGGTGGTGCTCGAGCCGATCTGGCTGCTCGATCTGCGGGTCCCTGTCGATGCACAGGGCGAGGTCCTCGGCGATCTCAGCGCTCGGCGGGGCAGGATCGTCGGCAGTCAAGCCGACAGCGCAGGCGTGCAGGTGATAACCGCAGAGGTTCCCGCCGCCGAACTCGGGCGATATGCGATGGATCTACGTGCGATTACTGCCGGGCGTGGCCGGTTCACGACCGGGCACAGTCACTACGCCACTGTTCCGGACCACCTCGTCACACGCATACTCGCCGAATACGCCAAGCGGTGACCCGTCGCGATCTATTCGACCCACGCTGCCGTCGAGTCGTAGCGTCGCTTGGATGGGTGATCGGTTGGCAGGCAAGGTGGCGTTGGTATCGGGATCGACTCGGGGCATCGGTCGCACGATTGCCGAGCTGTTCGGGTCGGAGGGCGCCAGCGTCGCGGTCAGCCGCTCGCTGAGTACACAACCAAGGATTGGAACTCGATCCTGACCGGCACCTTGACGGGGCCTCCTCATTCGACTCAGTCTGACCATAGTGTCGAATGCGATCGGGTTCAACTTTCAACCGAGGTGTATGCCGTTGGAGAGCAAGTCGCTCAGATCGGCTTCCACCCCCAAGGTTGGAGCCCATGTCAACATGTATGCGACGTCAAGCTCCTGAATCGAAGCAATTTCGACGCAATCACGCCACTGCACCTCCGAGCGGGATTCAAGTCTCCAGCGAAGCTTCGCCAGAATCACGTCCTCGGGTGTCGCAATCCAGGTTCGTACCCCCAGCACGTCGGCGGCGACCCGCCGGGCAAGCCGTGACATCGTGAATTCGTCAGAGCGGAGCGCCACGAACACGTCGACTTTGCCCCCACTCCGACTGTGAAGAACGTTGAATGAGCCACCGGCCTGACCGGCCCGTCGGGCGTCATCGACGGGGACGTACAAGTCTTCCCGATCGAGCGCCACGAGCAGTCGGTCAACGTCGACCGACGACATCATTGCGACGACGTCGACGTCGCGTGTCGCCCTCGCCACACCCCAACCTGCTGCCGCTGTCGAGCCGACGACAATGTATGCAGTACCGGTCGCGTCGAACGCCTCGACCACCGCTTGGAACGCGGCAACGAGGTCGATCACGGGTCAACCAACAGGTCCTCGGGCCATGCAGCCCGCACGACATCGTCGCCGTATCGCAGGCGAACCTGTGCGAGAAACACCTGTTGTTTGGTGTACTGCGGGTGCCGCCGGCGCACGCCGTCAGCCTCCATCAGTGACAAAGCCTTGTTCAGCTGCGCCCATTCATCAAGTCGCTCGGCGACGGACCGTTCGGCAATCGCAGCCATTTGGCGCCGCCAAACCTCTGGAGTCGTATCGGCTGGAATCCGGGGTGGGTTGCGTGTCGCCACGACATGATCGTAGTAGCCGGCTACCACAGCCAAGATCACGTCACCGTTCCGGGCGGCGACGGGTTGCGCAAGGATCAGCGACGAAACGTGGCTTGGCGGGCGCTCAACTGTGGCTGCGTTAGCCGACGCCGGGGGCTCGCTCGCCGCCGGACGCCAACAACTTCGGCACCAGCGCTGCCGGTTGGTCTTGTGTCCAGGGTCCGTCGTGGCGGCTTTCGGTAATCATGTCGGCTACCGACGGATGGGGATAAACGCCCACCATCGTCCCGGCAACGTCGAACACCTTGCCGGAGATCGCCGACGCGGCGGAAAGGCGAGGAAGATCACGTGCGTCGGCACGAATTCGGGTGGTGGGGCTTCTTCACCGGCTGGTCAACGCCACCCGCCCGTCCAACACCGCACCCATCCCGACACGCTACGCACCCCGACCCGCCTGGGCGCCATCTCGTGAAAAGGCTTGGCGACCCGGCCGCCACGCTGCACGACATTCGCCCGTAACGTAGCGCCGCTAGTGCGGCTCAGCCGGACGACGCTCCGCGGCGACTTGCTCGACTCTCTCGCGGGTCGGGGCGTGCCCAGTGAGAGCCACCAGGAACGGCTCACGTTCGATTGCAAAGAGCCTCGTCTCGGTGACTGTTCTGACGGTCGCCGTCCGCGGGATCTCGTGGACCAACGCGATCTCGCCGAAGCCTTCCCCCCGGCCGAGTGTGTTTACGAGCGTGTCATCTCTCAGCACCTCGACCGTTCCGTCTGCGATCGCGTAGTAGCGGTCACCCGGCTCTCCCTGGCGTACGATCGTCTCCCCGGCCGGCACGAGGACGCTCGACGCGTTCTGGGCGACGCCCTCGAGCGCCGGCACCGGCAGGGCACGGAAGATGCCGAGCGAGCGCAGCAGTGCGATCGTGACTGTGGGAATGGTGGCCGCCGCGTCGGCGGCGAGAAGTGGCCGGAAGCGAAGCAGAACGAGCGCCGGCACGATCGCTCCGGTGAAGAAAAGAGCACCCCGGATGTCGGCAAGCGCGATCACAATCGGGACGGAGACCGAGCCAAGACCCCACGCCGCCATCGCCAGGCCCTCCTTGAACGCAAAGACCCGGGCGAGCAGCTCGGTTGACGTGACGCGCTGAAGCAGCGTCTGCCCCGACACCTCGAGCACGCTGCGCGAGATGCCCGTCACCGCGGCGACGATGAACGCCATGACCACTGAGATCTCGAGGCCGAGCACCACGAACGCGCCGGCCGCAAGCAGCGACGCACCGAGCATGACGGGGACGAGACGAGCCCGTCCGACGAGTGCCAGCGACGCGACGGCGCCGAGCACCGCACCGGCACCGTGAGCTGCCGTCAGATATCCGGCACCGGAGTCCCCGATCCCGAGCGATCCGACTGCGAGCACGACCACGAGCACGTCGAACGCACCGACCATCAGGAACGTGACGCCGAGGACGATCACCACCTCCCTCGGGGCTCTCGACCGGGCGAGCGCGCGAGCCCCTTCGTCGAGTTGACGAAGCGCGCCGCCTCCGGGTGCGTTGGCGTCCAACGCGAGCGGCGGGACGAGGTCGCGAATTGGTGCAACGAGTAATGCCGCCAGGACAAGGCAGGCCGAGCCGGCCGCGTACACCGAACCCGGCGTCGAGACCGCGAGAATCAGTCCCGCGCACGCTGGCGCAAGTACGAGACCGATGCTCAGGATCCATCCGGTGATCGCGTTCAACGCAACCAGCTGCTCGGCAGTGCGGGCGATGCCCGGCGACGCCACTGCATGGGCTGGGTGCGTGACGACCAGCAGCATCGCGGTCAGTGCGCCGAGGGTATAGGTGACGAGCGATGGCGCCCCGGACAGGAGTGAGGCGGCCGTAGCCCCCATGGCAACTGTCTGAGCGGCGTAGGCGCCAAAGAGAACTCGAGTTGCGCCGAACCGATCAATCAGCGGGCCGGCAAACGGCGCAAAGAGCGCTGTCGGTATCAGCAGCGCCAACGAAACGACACCGGTCGCCGTCGCGCCTCCCCTCGAGTAGGCGTACACCAGCATTGCCACCCAAGGCCCGAACTCCGCCAGCCGGTACAACGCAAGCGCAGCCGCTTCCCTACGAAGGATGCGATTGACGCCCAGCGCACGTAGCGGAGAAGGTTGGGCACCCAAGAGTCGCGACTTTACCGTCGCGGGCTGTGGACGATGTGGTCGCGCGGCACAGCTCGAATCTGGTGGAACTCATGGTCGGAGTTGGTGCACGCAGATCTATCGGTTGGGCGGTCACGGAGTTCCGAGGAACTCGTCGATTCAGTCCGACGAAACTGAAGCCGCCCAACCGAGCACGATGTCGACGACGTCACCGTCAGCGGACTCCGTCGCGTTGTTGTCGCCCGACATGTACACACCTCCGCTAGCCGGCCTCGACTGGGACGGCTCACTATGCCGTCACCCCTGATGCTGAGCCACACGGTCTCTCGCCATTCGGGCTCCGGCGGCTACCGACCAGGGCATCGGGTCCCAACCACCGACCCGCCCCACCGAACGAGCGCTGGCGAGGGCGGCGCTCACGGTCGCTGGCCCTACCTCGGCGACTTCGCCAGCGATGGCGATGGCGATGGCGATGGCGTGCTTACACTGCGGCGATGCTGCGTCTCTTGATGGCGGTCCGCCGGAAGTCTCGCTTCTCGATCTCAATCATGCGCTGAGAAGGGTGGCCGATCGTGACCTCCGACTATTACGAACAACTGACGACCTACCTCGCTTCGCGGCGGTGGTTCGCCGGCAAGGGACGCGACTTCTCGGTGTCACACGTGCATCCGCTGCCGTGGCTATCAGCGACCGACCCGAGGGTGCGCGTCGAGGTCGTCACGGTGCTATTTGCCGACGGGACGGAGGATGGCTACCAGTTCCCGACGGCCTATCTGAAGGTGCCCGATCCAGAGATGGTGCACGCTCTCGTCGGCGAGTTCGAGCACCCAGAGTTGGGCCATGTGGCGGCGTATGACGCCGTCTATTTCACGGCCGCGTCCGAACTGCTACTCGACGGTTTCAGGACCGGTCAACACGGTGATGAGCTGAGCTTCGAGGGCGTCGACGGCGCCGAACTCCCGACACAAGACGTCACCGGGACAGTGATGACGGCGGAACAGTCGAACACGTCGATCGCCTACGGCGAACAAGCGATCCTGAAGCTGTTTCGCCGGATCAGCGACGGCGGCAACCCCGACATCGAGATCCACGCAGCCTTGACGCGCAACGGAGGGGACCACGTTGCGCCGCTGCTCGGTTGGATCGAGGGTCGCTGGTCCAACTCGACCGGCGAAACACGTCACGGCCACCTCGGGATCTTGCAGGTCTTCCTGCCTGGTGCGACCGACGGCTGGGCTCTCGCCCTGTCGAGCGTCCGGAACCGCCTCGCCGAGGAGGACCTGCACCCACACGGGGCCGACGCCGACTTCGCCAGTGAAGCCGAACGGCTCGGGCAGGCGACGGCCGAGGTGCACGCCGACCTTGCCAAGCTGTTCGCGACGGCGACCCTCGGCCGCGATCACCAGCGAGGCTTATCTTCGGCTATGGGGCTCCGCCTCGACGCGGCCGTGGCGATCGTGCCCGAACTCGAGGACTACGACCGTGCGCTGCGTGGCAGGTTCGCCGAACTGGCGGAGCTCAGCTCACCGATCACGGTGCAACGCATCCACGGTGACCTCCACCTCGGACAGACCCTGCGCACGGTCGACGGCTGGAAGATCATCGACTTCGAAGGCGAGCCGGCGAAGAGCCTCGCCGAACGGGTTGCGCTCGACTCGCCGATGCGCGATGTAGCGGGCATGCTGCGGTCATTCGACTACGCCGCTGGCGTCACCCTGCAAGAGCTCGGTACCGGTGATCATCTGAGGTATCGCGCTGACGGATGGTCTCAACGTAACCGCGACGCGTTTCTTCAGGGCTACACCAACAGCCGGAAGGTCGACGTCGTCGACCACACCGTCCTGCTCCGCGCCTACGAAACCGACAAGGCGATCTACGAGGCCGTCTACGAGGCCCGCAACCGCCCGAGCTGGCTAGCGATCCCCCTTCAGGCGATTGCACGACTTGTCGCCAAGGAGTGACCTGACCGGTAGGCCAGGGCTGTCATTCCGGAGTATGGACGCGTTTGATCGTCCAGCCAAGATCAGTTCGACTCTCGAGAAGCTCATCGACGGCCATCTCGAGGTTGATCGGCGCGGTGGCGCTCGGATGTCGGGTTCTAGTGAGCCGAATCGGCCGCTCCGAACCAGGACGCAAGTGCTTGCGGCAGCTCTGGGTCGGTGAGGTGTCCCGCCCAGGCGACATGTCCGTCAGGTCGGATCAATACGGCCGGGGGCGTGGCGACCTCGCCAAGGACCGGGAGCTCCCACACGCCATCGTGCTTGGCGTCGACGAACCGGACTCGACTTGCCCATGGCGTGATGTCGAAACCGCCGGGTTCACCGAGGTTGAGGAGCACGGGCAGGGCGTCGTGTAGCAGGGTGAAGACGCGCTTGGGACCGTCGGCGGTGTGCAAGTCGAGGTCGGGCATGCGTCGCCCGAGCAGCGGGTGTCCGTCTTCACAGTCGTGGTTAACGTCGTATTGGATGTCGAGACCGGAGAGCATCGCGGCGATGCGCCGGCGCGGTTCATTCATGCTTAGTAGTTCGGTCATGATGTCGCGCAGGGCCTGGTGCCGGTCGTCGGGGCTGGCGAGCGCGACCTGCGCCATCGTGTTGTGCAACACGCGGGCGCCGACCGGGTGCCGTTCGGCGTGATAGGTGTCCAGGAGGCTCTCGGGTGACGTCTTGTTCACTACCTGGGCCAGCTTCCATCCTAGGTTCACGGCATCCTGCACGCCGGTGTTGAGGCCCTGGCCGCCCTGCGGGGGATGCACATGTGCGGCGTCCCCGGCCAGCAGTACACGGCCGTTACGGTACGCCACCGCCTGCCGCGACATATCCGTGAACCTGGAGATCCAGTTTGGGCTGTGCACCCCGTAGTCCGTCCCGTAGACGGCGATGAGTGCCTCGCGGAGCTCGTCCATGCTGGGGTCGCCGGTGTGTTCGACGTCTCGTTCCGTGAGTACGACCCGAATCGGCTCCCCCTCCTCCCTCCGGCCGATGGCGTGCGTGCCGACGCTGTCGCGACGGAACCCGAACTCCGGCTCGGTGTCCATCTCGACCTCGGCGATCATCCAGCTGGTCGAAGGATCCAACCCGGCGAAGTCGATACCGGCTGCCTTGCGGATCAGGCTGCGTCCTCCATCGCAGCCGACGAGATACTCCGCCCGGAGCGACGTCTCGTCGGACAGCTCGACATCGACGCCGGTGTCGTCTTGAGCGAAGCCGACCACCTCAGAGCCGCGAAGGATCGGAACCCCGAGCTCACCGACCCAGCCAGCCAAGATGGGCTCGAAGAGGCTCTGCCAGAGCGCAAGTATGTAGTTGTGGCGGGTGGGAAAGTCGCTGATGTCCAAGGCGACCTGAGAAAACCCCAGAGCCGGGTGCACTTGCCCCGCTGCGAGGAATCGTTCCGCGATGCCACGCTGATCGAGCACCTCGATCGTGCGGGAGTGAAGACCCCCGGCTCGCGATCCGTCGACATCCTGATTGGTGCGTCGTTCGACGATGACGACGTCGACCCCGGCCAACGCCAGCTCGCCCGCCAACATCAGCCCCGTCGGACCTCCTCCTGCGATCACCACCGCATGCTCGGTCATCGCCAATCCCCAGCGAAGGCTGCACCGGGAAGCGACAGCCACCCCGCCCGCAGCGACAGCGCGACAGCGCCGGTCGACTGATCTGCCGAAAGTAACGCCCGCATTCCACAACTCCTGGCTCCATAGGTTCTGGCCGTGATCGGCTCAGCGAACGAGCCATTAACAGCACGTTTGGGTCGCTTGCGGCAAGCCCCATCGGCGAGTTGGTCGCGCTCGACAGTTGATTCATGTCGGCGCAGCGATCACTGTAAGCGATTCGGCGTTGCTCGGCGTCGGCATCGAACGCCGTGCGAGAGGTTGACTCCTTGTACGTGTCGTTGTGAGAACGCGGTCGAGCATGTCCTTACATGTCGAGCAGGAACAGCAGCGCTCGTCCGATCGCAAACATCACATCGGTTGGTGCGTTTCCAAGACGCATCACAAATCGATCCTCCGAGATCGACTTGACGTCTTCACATTTCGCATAGCTGGTCGCATCGAGGCCTGACGACACCGGATCGAGTTCAACGTGGGATCGCAGGCCACGCCGAGTCGTTGTACACGGGATCACGATCACAACACCCGCGCCACTTTGGTTCAGTGGGTCGGCCGACACGACAACTGCGGGACGACGACCTGCCTGTTCACGACCCATCGGTTCGCCGAAGTCAACGAGCCACACCTCGCCGCGATATGGAGTGGTCATACCGAACGGTCAGCCAGTGTGCCACTCTCGATGGCTCGTTCTGCCTCGACCTCGCTCCACGATTTTGGATCGGCGCGAAGTTCGGAGTAGCGGCTCGCGATCTGGTCAAAGAAAAGTCGACGCTCAAGCGCATCGGCGGCCTCGTCAACGAGGTG
>JANMTV010000072.1:0-24658 GCA_031390905.1 Ilumatobacteraceae bacterium
TGGCTGAACTGGCGGCGCTCGGCCACGAACTTCACGTCGTCACTGCTCTGCCGTGGTACCGCCAACACCGGATCGAACCGGGCTGGACGGGTCGCTCGATCCGCACAGAGACCACCGCTTGGGGCTCCGTGACGAGGGTGAATCCGTTTCCAGGCCACGACAAACGTCATCTGCTCCGACGGGCGATCGGGTTTGGCGGGTTCTCGGTATTGGCCGGCGTCGCCGGGCTGCGGACGGGAGGATGGTTCCGCAAGGTCGATGCCGTGCTTGCGATGTCGCCACCGCTGACGCTCGGATTGACCGGTTGGGTCGTCGGGCTATTCCGCCGAGCTCCACTCGTGTTCAACATTCAAGACGTGTTCCCTGACGCTGCCATCCGTACCGGTGCGATCACGAATCGTCGAGTGATTGCCGCCGCCAGATGGCTCGAACGGATCAGCTACGGGCGGGCGTGTGCGGTCACGGTGCTCAGCGAGGATCTCAGGGCGAACGTGAAGGCCAAGCTGAAGCCGGACGATCATCGCAAGATTCATGTGATCCCGAACTTTGTCGACACGGATCAAATACGACCACTCGATCGGATGACGAATTATCGGAACGAGCTGCGGATCGGCGACGAACCGGTCGTGCTGTACGCCGGCAACGTCGGTTTCTCCCAATCGCTCGACCTGGTACTCGACGCTGCTCGCGCTTGTCCAGAGATCACGTTTCTGATCAACGGTGACGGAGCTGCCCGGCCAGCACTGGAACGCGACGCGGCTCGGCTGACGAACGTTCGATTCGCCGGATATCAGCCGATCGAGCGGCTCTCGGAAGTGCTGGCGACCGGCGATATCCACGTGGTCCCGCTCAAGCGCGGCCTCGGAGATGTCAGCGTTCCGTCGAAGACGTATTCGAGCCTGGCCGCCGCCCGCCCGATTGTCGCTGCGATCGACCAAGGCACCGAGATACCGCGACTCCTGAGGATTGCCGGAGCGGGGATTTCGGTCGAGCCAGACGTGTCGTCGGCGTTCATCGCTGCGATCAGCCGACTTGCTGAAGATCCGGCCGAGGCCAGGCGACTGGGTGCCTCTGGACGAGCCTGGGTCGAACGCAACGCATCCCCGCAAGTCGTCGGACTGGCGTACGCCGACCTGATCGCAGACTGCCACAGGTTGCGACGTTCCCGCCGATAGCCTGCCCGCCGTGGCAAGTACGTCGTCGTCGACCAAAAAGGCCGCCAAGCTGGCGCAAAAGGGAAAGGGAAAGAAGGTTCGCTTCCAAGGAGGCACCATCTTCCCGCTCGCCGTCGCGCTCACGCTGATTCTCGGATTTGGCTTGATCGTCTACGCCCGGCAAACACTGCCGGCAGCCGGTTCGACCCCGCCAACCGTCAATGACCACTGGCACGCCGCCTATGGTTTCTACCTGTGCGACACGTGGTACCAGCTCGCCGGGAACCTCGAGGAACAGAACGCCCAGGGCTCGTTCGTGAACACGAAGTTCCTGCAATCAGGAATCCACAGCCACGACGACGGCGTGATGCACTGGCATGCGCAAACCTCAAAAGCTGTCGGCAAGAACGCCACGATCGGCGTATTTCTTGATACCTACGATGTCGAATTGACTGACGATTCGATCAAGTTCCCTGAGGTCAACGCCCTCGGTGGTAAGCAGGAGTACATCGAAGGCGAAACCAAGTGCGGCGATGAAGACGCCGAGATCTCGGTCGTGAGCTGGAAGACCGCCAACGACACCGACGACGGCAACCGATATATCGCGGCGATGGACAAGGTCCACCTCGACAGTGACGGCATGGTGTTTGCGATCATCTTCGGAACCGACGACGCGCCACGGGTGATGCCGCCGGCGGCTGCCGACCTCGCGCGACTCGGGTCACTTGATCAGGTCCCGGCTGCCGAGGATTTCCTGAGTTCCGATTCTTCGGTCGTGGTCGGCTCAGACTCGGCAGATTCGGCTACCGCAGATTCGGCTACCGCAGATTCGGCTACGGCAGATTCGGCTACGGCAGATTCAGCTACAGCGTCCTCTGGCGGCTGATGTTCGCGGTTGTGCTCGTTGGCGGGTTTGGTACCCGGCTACGTCCGCTGACCAACGACGTTCCCAAACCGATGCTTCCGGTCGTCCACCGGCCGATGATTGTTCGACTCGTCGAACGTCTCGGTGAAGCCGGCGTGACCGACGTGGTGCTGGCGCTGGGGTTCAAGCCGGAGCCGTTCGAGGCAGTCTTTCCCGACGCCGTCCACGGCAACATTCGGATTCACTACGCCGTCGAACCAGAGCCGCTCGATACAGCTGGCGCGATCGCCTTCGCAGCGCGGTCGGCGGCGATCGACGCAACGTTCATCGTCGCTAACGGTGACGTGATGACTGATCTCAATTTTGCCGACCTGGTAGCTGCACATCGTCTAGCCGGTGTCGACGCCACGATTCATCTGACACCCGTCGCCGATCCGTCGGCATTCGGAGTGGTCGAGATCAACTCCAACGGCATCGTCGAGCGGTTTCTGGAAAAGCCGGCACCAGGAGAGACCGACTCGAATCTGATCAACGCTGGGTCCTACGTGTTCGAACCCAAGGTGCTCGACCTGATCGAAGCTGGTGTCCGCACGTCAGTGGAACGCGCAACGTTCCCGCTGCTGGTCGGCGACGGTCTCCTCGCCGGCTACGCAACCGACAGCTACTGGATTGATACCGGGCGCCCGGAGTTCTTCCTGCAAGCCAACCTTGATCTGATCAACGGAATGCGTGAGCCCGTCGAATCTGGTATTGCGGTCGGGGCCATGATCCATCCCGAAGCAATCGTGGTCCAGTCCGTCGTCGCATCCGAAGTGGTGGTCGAGTTCGGCGCCACGATCACCGAATCGGTGCTGCTGCCAGGTGCATACGTCGAAGCCTCGGCCGCCGTCGAGGGATCGATCGTTTCAGGACGAATTGCCGCAGGCGCCACAGTGCGCTCCAGCGTGATCGGCACCGGGTACACGGTTCCAAAGGGCGCAATAGTCACCGGCGAACGTCTCCCCAAGCCTGACTAATTCGCCGGTGCGGCGGACACCGGTCATGATGGAGTACTCATGAACACGATGATTGTCGGCGGAGCGGGTTTCATCGGATCGCATCTCGTCGATCGTCTACTTGCCGACGGCGAGGCTGTCGATGTCGTCGATGACCTTTCGGTGGGATCATTGGCCAATCTGGCTGATGCCCGGTCGGTCGGCGGGCGGTTGAAGATTCATCACCTCGACGCATCGAGCGGCGCAGCGGTCTCGCTGGTCGGGATGCGACAACCGGAGGTGTTGTACCACCTAGCGGCGATTCCACGGAGGCCCGACACCCCGGCCGCTTATGCCGCGGCCCTGACCACCACGATGAGCCTGCTCGAGGCCGCCCGGATGCACTCGGTAGCCAAAATTGTTGTGGCGTTGCCTGCCACGTCGTTGTATGGCAGGCCGGCGAGTCGGGACCTCCCGCTGAAGGAACAGCCTCTCGAACCGCGGGGGATTCGTGGCGTAATTGCTCGGGCGACGGTCGATCTGCTGTCGAGCTATCGGGAGTACGACGAAGTCGAATTTACGGCACTCGCGTTGGCCTCGGTATACGGGCCTCGGCAGCGGGCCTGCGATGGGGTCGTCGCCGCATTCGCGACTGCCGCCACAGGTCGAACCCCGCCGAGAATGTCAGGTGACGGTCGTCAGACACGCGATTTCTTGTTTGTCGATGACGCCGTTGACGCGATCGTTCGAGCCGGGACGCGAGGCAGCGGCCTCGTCATCAACGTCGGCACAGGCGAACAGACCACCTTGCGGGACCTCTGGGCAATCATGACAGGCGGTGGCGGCGCGGCACCCGAATATGGGCCGGCAGTCGTCGATGAAGTCCCACGATTCGCGGTCTCTCCGGTTCGTGCCCGAATTCATCTGTCGTGGTCGCCGTGGACGACGCTGGCTGACGGCCTAGCTCAACTGCGCTAGGCAACTGTGCTAGCAACTAACTGTGCTACCGCTGCGTGACAGCGGCGAGGCAGGCTAGAGCGAGCGATCGGGCGCGTTGTGGGGTCGACATGATCGACGGGCGGACGAGACAGCCGATTCCAGCGGCCTCCACCGCGCTGGCGAGGTGTGCATCGATCGGGTCGATCACGAGCACCGAGGCGATCGGGGCGTACAGCTGGGCGACTCCGACTACCGACGCTTCGATGCCGAGTTCTCTCAGCATCCGGTCGGCTGGTCCTTTGAGCGCTGCGCCGCCGACGATCGGCGATACAGCAACGACTCGGTCTCGCCGGGACGAGAGCGCCTCGTCAACCCCTGGCAGGGCGCGGATCGGGCCGATCGACACGATCGGATTCGAAGGTGCAATCACGATCGTGTCGGCTGTCATCAAGGCCGCCTCCGCCTCGCCTGTCAACCTTGCACCGACGTGATCGAATCGGATCGACGACACCGCCACACCATGTCGTAGACGGACGAAATAGTCCTGAAATGAAATCTCGTCACCTGACTCGGCGAGCGTGACGAAGGTCCGAAATCGATCGTCGGTCATCGGTAACATCGTCAGGCCAAGACCCCACGCCCGACTGATCTCCTCGGTCACCTGAGTCAGAGTGGCGCCTTCTGCGAGACGTGCCGTTCGGTAGAAATGTGTCGCTAGATCCTGGTCGCCGAGATTGAACCACGTCGCCGCCGCCGATGAATTCTCGGGGCGAACGGCAATATATCGAGCGAGGGATTCCATCGCCCGCCATGTTTCGGCCGCCAGTCCCCACCCGCGTTCCGGGTCGATTGCGGCGGCCAGCGTGTATACGATCGTGTCGAGATCAGGCGAGATCGACAACCCGTGCAATTCGGTATCGTCACCGGTGTTCACGATCGCGGTCACCTCGGATTCCGGAACGACAGCCAACAATCCGCTGAGGAAGCGGGCGGCTCCCACGCCGCCGGACAACACGGTGACGCTCATTGGACGGCGAAGCTCATTGGATGGAGTCCTTTGCTCGGTGATACAGGTCGACTAGCCCCGTCGCGGTGGCGTCCCAGTCGAAGCGCTTGAGGTTTCGGGTGCCGGCCCCGATCAGTGAGAGCCGCAAGCCAGTGTCGTGGATCACGCGCATCAGCGCTTCGGCAAACGCTTCAGGATCGCGTTCGATAACCATGTGACCACCATCACCGGTGATTTCTGGCACTGCGCCAACGCGGCGGGCAACGACAGGAGTACCCGCTGATTGTGCCTCAAGAATTGGGAATCCGAACCCTTCGTCGAGCGATGGATACGCAAGCATTGACGCCTGGCGTAGCAACCAATACTTGGTCGGGTCATCGACCGGTCCGAGTCGATGGATTCGGCTCCGAACCGTCGACGAGCACGATGCGATCACCTGGCTGACCCGATCGGTGTCGTCGCCGCCTGCTCCTGCGATGACGAGCACAGGGTCTGCGGAGCGGTTGGCGATAATTTCGAAGGCTGAAATCAGCAGGCTGAGATCCTTGCGCCGCTCCTCGGTGCCGATCGCCACGATGAACGGTCGGCCGACGAATCTTTCAGCAACCTGTGGTCGCACGAGTTCTTGCAGCGGTGGTGGAGCCGACGGCAGGCCGAGGTGAACCGTCACGATGCGGTCGGTGTCGAACAGCTCGCTCGCCTGTCGAGCCGTCGCCTCGGAACTGGCGTGGATCCAAGCCCCGCCGGTGATCGCCCGCCGCAACACGCGTCCCGCCCGTCGCACCACCGGAGCTGCCTCTGCCGGGTGCTCGAGGAACCAGCAGTCGTAGACCGAAACGACGGTCGCCCGGTTGGTCGGCGGTGCGACATAGTTCGTGCCGTGCACGACCTCGGCGTCACCGAGCCAACGGTCGGCGCTTGGATGATTGGACCTCGACCATAGATGCGAGGCGACAATCCCAGGTATCGGCAACTTGCGGTGGCCATTCGCAGGATCTGCTCGAAGGCTCACGAGGTAGCCATCAACGTCTACGTCGTCACGATGTTCAAGCGCCCGCAACATGCCGTCGACGGCGACGCCGACGCCAGTGCGGTGGCCGTAGAGCGGGCCGATGTCGAGTGCGAGACGGAGTACAGAAGAGGTCATTGTTAATGTGCGATCGCCGCCCTGGTCGGAACGCTTCACGGTAGCGGGGGTTTAGACTCCCTGAGTCCATCGAGCCGCCTGCGAGGCGCCGCGCCAGGGAGTATTTCGTGCCAAGAGCGTTCATCACAGGGATTACAGGTCAGGACGGACATCATCTCGCCGAGTTCCTGCACACCAAGGGATACGAGGTGTTCGGTCTCGTGAAGGGGCAGAGCAATCCTCGAATTGCTGCGCTGCTGGAGGAAATGCCGTTCATCGAAACGGTTCCGGGTGATCTCGCCGACCTGCCGTCGCTGGTATCGGCGATCGAATACGCCCAACCCGATGAGGTCTACAACCTTGGTGCGATCTCGTTTGTGGCGATGAGCTTCAATCAAGCTGAACTGACCGCCAACATCACGGGACTCGGCGTCCTGAGGATGCTCGAGGCGATCCGCATGGTTGGCGGTGCAAAGAACAACCCGATCCGCTTCTATCAGGCCTCGTCCTCCGAGATGTTCGGCAAGGTGCGCGAGACCCCGCAGACAGAAATGACGCCTTTTCACCCGCGCAGTCCATACGGTTGCGCCAAGGTGTTCGGCCATGACATCACGGTCAATTATCGCGAAAGTTATGGGTTGTACGCCTGTTCCGGGATCTTGTTCAATCACGAGGGACCGCGCCGAGGTTTCGAGTTCGTGACCCGCAAGGTGACCAACTCGGTGGCTCGGATCAAGCTCGGGTTGCAGCAGGAAATCGTGCTCGGCAATCTCGATTCGAAGCGCGATTGGGGATATGCCGGTGACTACGTCAAGGCGATGTGGTTGATGCTCCAGCAGGATCAGCCCGACGACTATGTGATCGCCACGGGTACGGCGTACTCGATCGAGGACCTGGTTGAGCGAGCGTTCGCCGAGGTCGGCATCGAGGACTGGCGGAACTATGTTCGTCAGGATCCGAAGTTTTACCGTCCCGCGGAAGTCGATTTGTTGATCGGCGATCCGGCCAAGGCTCGCCAGTTGCTCGGCTGGGAGCCAGAAGTGGCCTTCCCTGAACTGGTCAGCATGATGGTCAAGAACGACCTGGCACTGGAAGCCAAGAAAGCCGAACGTTCTTGATGGTCGGGACTGGCCTCCGCTTCGCTTTGGCTGCTCCCTCCGTAAATTAGCGGGTTGCGGAGCGGAGTTTCGAACGCAGGGCCGAGGCGAAAACGATCAGGGATGCGAGGCTGGAAAGCACCAGGGCGATCTCGATTCTGCGGAACAGGTCATCGCTGCCGACCCACGTTCCTATCAAGAATGCTGCTGCGCCGACAGCCCAGCCGAGAGCGACAAGAGCGAGGCCGCGGAGTGCAATCACGGCCTGTGAGGTGGCTAGGCCGGCCATATAGAGCGCGCTGGACAGCGCCAACAATGCCAGCGTTGTGCCCGTCAGTTCGGCGTCGAATACGCGTCGAATGACGAACGGACCGAGCAGATAGGCGCCGACCGTGCCGACAGCCCCGACGAGCACGACGAGTTGTAGCAACCGAGTCAACCCGTGCCTGAAATCGATCCATTCGCCCTTTGCCGCCAAACGCGACAACCTCGGCAGTAATGCCGCCTGAACAGCTTGAAACAGGAACAGCGGGATCCGGGCGAGCAACACGCCGAAGCCGAAACTGGCGACCTGCGCATCCTGCCCTTCATCAGCAAGCAGTTTGAGGGCCACAGGGCCGGCGTTCAACAGCCCGGCGGCGAACACGGTGCCCATCAGCAGCCAGCCAAGATTCTGTGTGACTTCCTGCCACGCCGCTGGTGGCCCTGGTTGGGTGCGTAGGTGACCCCGAGTTCCGACAACCAGGATGGCGACGAGCGGAGAGAGCGCAACCGCGAACGCATACGGTGCCGGCCGGTCGACTCCGAACGCATACAGACCGAGACAGGCGGCGATGCGGATCACGCCGTCCGATCCCATCACGATCGCGTAGATCCGGAATCGGCCGGTGCCGGCACTGACTCCACGCGCCAAGTGAGCTGGGGCGTATGCCACGAACGCTGTGGCGAGTGCCGCCGTCATCCACCAGTCACCATCGAACAATCGCCGCGTGATCACCGGACTGGCAATCGCCATCGCCGCCAGGACGACGGCCGTGATGATCGACCCGAGGCCGACGATCTTGCGGACGACAGGAAGCCCGCCGTCACCCGTCGCCTTGCGGTGCGAGATCGCCCGACCGAGTTCCTGTTCGAGCGGGAGGAAGAAGCCGGGTGCCAGCGAGAACGTGGCGAACCACATCGAGGCGATCGGTTCGAACTGCTCTTTACCCCCGAGCGCGTTCTTCCCGACGATGAAGAATGCGTACGTCGCTACGCCAGCGATCAGCAACGCGATGCCAACGGGCATGGTGCCCTCAGGCAGCGGTACGCGACGAGGCGCGGAAGTTTCGGGCATTGTCACGAAGTTGCTGAGGCTATCTGGCTACACCGTCGAGAGGTTGGAGCGGTGGCGCTCGAGTGCTGGTGACCTCGAACCTTCGGTTCGCCCCGCTAGCCTCGATCCATCGTGGAGACGGATACACAAATCGTACCGTCGGTCGTTTCCGTCATGGTGGTCCATCAACCGGGCGACTGGTTCGATGAGACACTGGCGTCACTTGCGGCTCAGGACTACAACAACCTGCGGTCGCTGTTCCTGCTCACCCCAGATGCCGCCGTCGAGCAGGAGGCGCTCACCGAGCGGATTCGATCGGTGCTCCCGACTGCATTCGTGCGCCAATTGCCCGCCAACGTCGGGTTCGGGCCTGCAGTCAATGAAGTCTTGCGTTTGGTCGAAGGGGACAACGGATTCCTACTCGTCTGCCACGACGACATCGCCCTCACCCAAAGTGCGATCCGGATCATGGTCGCCGAGTTATTCCGGTCGAACGCCGGAATTGTTGGTCCGAAGCTGACGGATTGGTATCAACCGAGGACGCTACAGCACGTCGGACTTGGGCTCGATCGATTCGGCGAGGTCGATCCGTTGGTCGAGCCGGGAGAGGTCGATCAGGAACAGCATGACGCTGTACGCGACGTGTTCGTCCTGCCGTCGGCGTGCCTTCTGATTCGTGCTGATTTGTTCCGAGCGCTTGGTGGCTTCGACCCAGGGATCTCGTTCCACGGTGACGATGTCGACCTCTGCTGGCGGGCGCATCTGACGGGTGCCCGCGTTGTCGTCGTGCCGGACGCCCGCGTTCGCCATCGCGAGTTGCTCGTGGACCGGCGGCCGGAGTTGAACCATCAGGCACTCCGCAGCCGACATCGAATGCGGGCTGTGGCGACGCTCACCGGTGGCCCACGACTCCTCGTTCGCTCGATCCAACTCGTCTTCCTGACGTTGGTCGAACTCGTGGTCGGGCTGTTCACGGGGCGGCTCGGTGAGGCGATGTCATCGCTGCGAGCGTTGATCGGTTTGCTGCCGAGGACTGGCCTGATCATTCGGCGACGGCGTTCCATTCGGGGCCAGCGCGTGGTGCCTGAACGGGAAGTGCTTGGCCTCCAGGATCTCGGGAGCTCCCGATTGACGTCGTTCTTGAGGGGAAGGGAAACAGCGACGTATGTGAGTGAAGGTCGCTCGGTACGTCGATGGCGCGAAGCATCCTTTGGACCGCTGCTGGCCTGGTTCGTTGTGTTGACGGCGCTTGTGATCGGAAGCCGCTCGTTCATTCGTGATGGCGTTCCCACGGTTGGCGAGTTCCTGCCCTATCCGACCAGTCCAGCGGATCTCCTGACAACGTATCGGTCGAGCTTCGATGCCCGATCGTTCGGTCAGACGGCAGCCAATCCCACGGGCTTCGCCGTCCTGTCAGGGGTCAGCGTTCTCGCCCTGTTCCGGATGAGCTTGTTGATGACGATGACCGTCGTTGGGTTGGCCGTCGTCGGGGCAATGGGCGCGTGGCGGTTGTCGACCGTCTTCCCTGCCAATCGTGCGCGTGTGGTTGGCATGGTTGTGTACATCGGTACTCCATTGGTGCCCGGGCTGCTGGGTCATGGCGACTGGTCAGGGTTGGCGTGGTTCGCCGCATTGCCGTGGCTGGTTCACCTGTTGCGTCGGTCAGCCGGGCTTGCCGCCGCTGACCCGGCGGCAGCAGGCGGCGATCTGATCGACGGTGTTGCACCCGTGCTCCCGCGCCAGAGGGCGCGGGCACTGGCGTATCTTTCGCTGGTACTGGCGGTCACTGCCGCCTTCGTTCCGGCGACGGTTGTGTTGTGGGCTGCGGTGGGATTGTTGTTGGCCGTTGCAACGCTGTTTGCCGGTGGCTCGTGGCGGACCGCCGGGTGGCTAGCTGTATCGACGATGATTTCGCTGGTAGTGGGTGTCCTGCTCAATATCCCGTGGGTGTTCGAGTGGACCTGGGCTGACGTCGTCGGCGCACGCCCCGCGGGGTCGACCGGGGAAGGGTTCGGCGAAGTCGCCTCGCTGATGCCCAACGCTCGGTTTGCGATCCTTGCCGTTGCGCTGTATCTCCCAGTGTTGGCGGCGATCGCAATCACTCGAGCGTGGCGACTCACCTGGAGCATTCGAGCCGGGGTGCTGGTGTTCGGTTTTGGGGCCGTGTTGGTGTTGTCAGAACGCGGGTCGCTTGGTTTCGCCGCTCCCGCTCCGTCGTTGCTTGCGGCCCCGATTGCACTGGGTCTGGCGTTGGGTGGTGCATCGATTGCCGATGGGTTTGGTGCCGATGTGTTGGGCCGCGGATTCGGTTGGCGTCAGCCGGTTGCGATTCTCGCCAATCTCGCGATGGTGATTGGTTTGGTGCCAGCGATGGTGTCGATTGGCGATGGCAGTTGGAATACGCCGCGCACTTCGATGGCGAAACTTCTGGCATCCCAGTTGCCAGAGGATCCGGCTGCCGGCGACTACCGTGTGTTGTACGTTGGCGATCCGCGTGTGCTTCCGGTTCCGGGTCGGACCTATGGCGAGGGGATTGCGTACGCTGTCACCGACGCTGGGGCGCTCGGTTTCGCCGATCGCTTTCTGACGCCGGAGACCGCTGGCGACCGAACGGTCGAACGGGTGCTCGACTTGATTGCCAACGGCTCGACGCTTCGGGCAGGCCGGATTCTGGCGCCGCTCGGGATTCGGTACATCGTGATCCCCAAGACCGACGGAGTCATGTCGACGGTCGATGATCCGATCGCAGTGCCGCTCGGACTCGTCGAGTCGCTCGAGAACCAACTCGATCTCGGCTCGGTGTACGGGCCACCGTCGTTGGAGATGTTTGTGAACCAGGTGTGGATACCTGTCGGTGCTCAACTCGGCGGAGCGACGCAAGATGCGTCCGCTCTCGCCGGCGAGGCGGCGATTGTTCGCGCTGACCTGTCGGACTCGGTCCCGTCGATGGTCGGCTTCGATCGGCAAGGGACAGCAAGCAACGAAGTCGCGCCCGGCGTTCTGCACCTGGCGGTTCCGTTCGACAACCGGTTCACACTCGAAGTCGATGGGGTAGCGCTCGAGCCGAGGACTGGATTCGGATTGTCGACGGCGTTCGACGTCGAGTCCGGTGGTATCGGTGTGATCCGGTACTCACGTGATACGAATCGGTCACTGTGGCTTGCCTCACAAACGGTGCTCTGGTTGTTCGTGTTGATTGTGGCTGCCGGTGCCCGATCCCCGTTTGGTCGGCGACGTTTGACTGACGTCCACGACGAGACACTGATCGATTTGGCTGATGCCGCACCTCTGTCGTCCGGTGTCGCTGGTGAGGCACTCGACCTGCCGGTTTGGGCAGATGATCTGATTGACGCGTCTGATCACGGGACCGATGAACCCGAAGCCGATCTCGACGCCAAGCACGATGATGGTGACGTGCAGTGACCAGGCGTCGGCTTCCTGCTGTTGTGCTGACGTTGGTTGCGATTGTGGCCGCCGTAACGGCGATCCGCCACGAGCGGATCACCACCACGCCAACGTTCAGCGTTGCGGTGGCCGGGTGGATGCCGGCCGCTCCGACGGCGGCTGGACTCACCGAAACCTGGTTCTGTCCCGGCGTTCCAGCGACCGGTATCGACGAGATCGAGGGCGAGATCGTGATCGCCAACAGAGATGGTGCTCGCATGATTGGAACGGTGCTACTCGTCAATGACCGTAGCGAGTCACAACGTCTCGATCTGGCGGTTGACGGCTGGTCAGCGGCATCAGTCGATCTGGACGCGACGTTGCCCGGGGCGATGGTTGGTGCTGTTGTCGAGGTCGACGGTGGTGGAGCGATCGTCGAACAGCGATCGTTTCATCCAAGTGGCGATAGCTCCGCGCCGTGTGCCAATGCCACGTCTGACGCGTGGTACCTCGCCGACGGGTTCACCGTCGAGGGCAGCCTCGATCAGATTGTGCTCACGAACCCGTTCGATCAGACCGTCGTGGCCGACCTCGAGTTTGCTACTCGGGAAGGCTCGCGATCCCCGATCGCATACCAGGGTTTGACGGTTGCGCCGCGCAGCGTCAAAGTCGTTGATCTCGGTGCCCCTGGGGCCGGAGCGCAGGGCGAATCGATTCTCGCCGTCACCGTCACCACAGCGCGTGGACGGTTGGTCGTTGGCCGGTTTCAACAGTTCCTCGGTGGTGGTCGGTTCGGCACGCAGGTCAGTTTGGGTTCACCCGCGCTCCGCGACCACTGGTGGTTCGCCAACGGCTCCAAAGGTCCCGGCATAGACGAGCGGTTCAACATCTACAACCCGACCGACGACGACGTCGAAGTCGATGCGCTGTTTCTTGGGGTAGCCGAGGTACTCGACCTGATTCCGATCACGGTGCCTTCACATCAGGTCGTCACGTTCGAACCGAGTTCGGTGGCGGGGTTGCCTGACGGTCGACATGCGATGGTGTTCTCGGCGCTCGGCAAACAGTCGATCGTCGTCGAGCGCGCTACGACGACTGCCGTCGGTACCGATATTTCGACCTCGGTGATCGCCGGGGCGACACCTCGTCACGACGGCTACGTCGCCACGACGTGGTACCTCGCCGCCGGACCGGCCGAGCCAACCGAATCCGGCTTGATTGTGTTCAATGTCGACAACACGCCGGGGACCGTTTCAGTCTTTGCCGTCGGATCGTCAGGCCCGGTGCCCGTTCCGGGGCTGCAAGACGTTGTGTTGCCGACGGCTTCGATTATCACACTGGACCTCACCGATCCGATCGTCATCGGCCGCGAGTTGGTGATCGAATCGACGAGTCGGGTGTTCATCGAGCGTTCGTCGCTCACTGGTCGCGGGGGCACCAGAACGTCCTCGTGGGCCGTGCCGGCCAACTGACATGGTCCGGCTTGTCATCGCTCTGACGATCGTCGCGATCGCCGCCTGTGTTGCTCAACTTGTCAGCCGCCGTCGGCGGCATGATCCTCCGACCCAACCGCGGCGCCAACTGCCAACCCAGCTTGACCGGGCAGACTTCGACCGGCCGAATCCGGACGGCGTGACCGTTCCCTGGCTGGTGGCTGTGTTCTCATCGGAGGCATGTTCGACGTGCGCAGACGTGATCGCCAAGGCCGAAGTGCTGCGGTCGGATGATGTGATCGTTGTGAACGTGCCGTTCCAGACGGCGCGTGATGTCCACGAACGGTACGGCATCGATGCTGTCCCGTGCCTGCTGATCGCCGACTCGAACGGAGTTGTCCAGGCTGGCTTCCTCGGACCCGTCACCGCAACCGACCTGTGGGCTGCGGTGGCGGAATGCCGTCAGCCCGGCTCGATCGATCGTCAGGGCGAGTGTGGAGGTCAGTCGGGGATGCCTTGAACGTTGGCTTCCAGTTTCTCGTCGTTTCCTGACTCGACGAGGCCTTGTTGAATCAGGGTCGCAACCTGCGGGCCGTCGATCGTCTCGAACTCGAGTAACGCGTCGGCGATCAGGTCGAGTCCGCGACGGTGTTTGCCGATCATCTCGTGGGCCCGCTGCTCTTGGAACATCAGGATCTTGGCAATCTCAGCGTCGAGTGTCTTGGCGGTTTCGTCGCTGTATTCGCGACCTGCCGACATCAAATCCTCGCCGAGGAAGACGGCCTGCTGACTGGACCACGCCATCGGGCCGACGGCATCGCTCATACCCCACTCACGAACCATCCGGCGAGCGATGTTGGTCGACTGTTCGAGATCGTTGGCGGCACCCGAATTGAGATGTCCGAACACGATCTTCTCGGCGACGCGCCCTCCCATCGCCTTGCAGATCGTGTCTTCGAAGAATTCCTTGGAGTACGTGTGACGCTCCAGCGGCAAGCTCCAGGTGACCCCGAGCGCCATCCCTCTCGGAAGGATCGTGACTTTGTGGAGCGGGTCGCCGTGTGGCAACACGGTTGCCAGTAGGGCGTGTCCGCCCTCGTGGTAGGCGGTGGCGCGTTTCTCCTCGGCGTTGAGCACGAGCGATTCGCGCTGCGCACCCAGGACGACGCGATCGCGGGCATTCTCGAAGTCGATTCGTTCGATTTCCTTGGAGTTGCGGCGGACGGCGATCAATGCAGCTTCGTTGACGAGGTTGGCGAGGTCTGCACCCGACATACCGGGTGTGGCGCGAGCCATCGTGCTGAGTTCGACGTCAGTACCCATCCGCTTGTCGCGGCTGTGGACTTCCAGGATCGCCAACCGCTCGGTGTACTCGGGAAGCGGAACCACGATCGTGCGGTCGAAACGGCCGGGTCGCAGCAGGGCAGGGTCCAGGATGTCGGGCCGGTTAGTGGCTGCCATGATGACGATGCCTTCGGAGGTTTCGAAACCGTCCATCTCCGACAGCATCTTGTTGAGCGTCTGCTCGCGTTCGTCGTGCCCGCCGCCGAGCCCGGCGCCGCGCTTGCGCCCAATCGAGTCGATCTCGTCGACGAAGATGATCGCCTTGCCCATTCGGCGGGCCTGTTGGAACAGGTCGCGGACGCGACTGGCCCCAACGCCGACGAACATCTCCATGAAGTCCGACCCGGTCACGCTCAAGAAGCCAACGCCTGCTTCGCCGGCAACTGCCCTGGCGAACAACGTCTTGCCGGTGCCGGGAGGGCCGACCAACAGGATTCCCTTGGGAATTCGGGCCCCGATTTCCTTGAAGCGTTCGGGCATTCGGAGGAAGTCAACGACCTCGTTGATCTCCTGCTTGACACCTTCGTAACCTGCGATGTCGGCAAATGTGGTCGAGGGCTTGTCTGCCGAATAGGCCTTAGCCCGACTGCGGCCGATCGACATCATGTTGCCCATTTGGCCCTGGGCTCGGCGCTGCATCCAGACGAAGAACCCGATGATCAGGAGAATCGGGAGGAATAATCCGAGCAGATTCAAGATCCAATTGGAGCTCGGGGCGTGGAACTCTTTCTTGACACCGCGCTCGTCGACGAGTGCTTCATCGACCTCTGACAACCCGCGGTCCCCACCACCGTGGGTGACGAACTTCGTTCCGTCGGTCAATTCGCCAGTGATCTTGCCGGACGTCGTCTCGACGTCGATTGACCGTACCTTGCCGTCGTCGATTCGGTCGATGAACTCGGAATAGGTGATTTCCTTGCCGTCGGAACCTGAGGTGAGAGCCTGACTCAGGAAGATCGCCAAGAACACGCCACCCGCAACCCAAGGCAGCCATTTGCGCCACGTTGTTGGGGGAGTGATACGACGTTCGCCGTCGACACCACCCGGCCGACGGTCGTTGCCCGGCTGCGGGCCGGACGGTCGGCCGCGCCCCGGGGGTGGGGGAGGAGGCGGAGGGGGCAGCTTGTCCATCCTTACATGCTACGGCCCGACCGGAACGAGCGGTATCCACCCTGCGATGTGACTGACGCTCTACCGTGGCCGATGTGACGAGGCACTGCTCAAGAACCGGCTGCAGCGAGTCTGCGGTGGTGACACTGACGTACCAATATTCGCTGGCGCAGGTCTGGCTCGATGAGTTGATTCCCGAGCGCGATCCGCATGCGTACGACCTGTGTGGGCGTCATGCCGGCAGGCTCACGGCTCCTCAGGGTTGGCTGGTTCGTGACCGTCGTCGCGCCCTGCAGCCGGTTCTGATTGCCGTGTAGATCGTTACCCTGCGGGTCGTGCTTGCTGGTGAGAACCTGAACTCGGAGGGGATCAATTCCGAGACTGCAACGATCCGGCTCGGTCCAGCGATCGGAACGTGGGCAGCGGGTTGGGTGCTCGGCACGTTCGTATCGGTCAGTCTCGTAGTGGCGTTGACGAACACAGATGCCGACGACCTCACAATCGCGCAGCTGGTCATCAGCGCCGTGTCCGCCTGGGTGGTCATGTTGCTGGCACTGAGGTTGGCGAGCTCTCGATTCGGATCGGGGCGCCCGACAGCCGACTACGCAGTCCGATTTCAGCCGATTGACCTCGTTGGTGTTCCGCTCGGTGTGTTGACGCAGCTTGTCGCCGTACCCGTCCTGTACCGACCATTGCAGCATTGGTGGCCCGAGACGTTCGCCAACGACGAACTGGAGCAACGGGCGCGTGACCTCGTCGACGGTGCCGGAGGCTGGTCGACGGTTGTGCTGGCGCTGGTCGTCGTCGGTGGGGCACCGTTGGTCGAGGAGTTGGCGTACCGCGGGTTACTCCAACGATCGATGGCTGGCCTTGTTGGTCCAGGCCCTGCGCTCGTCGTGACCGCCTTGTGGTTCGCTCTGATTCACTTCTCCCCGATCGAGATTCCAGGTTTGATGCTCGCTGGATTGGTGTTCGGCGGTTGCGTCGTCGTGACGAAGCGAATCGGTACCTCGATCGTGACTCATGCGGCATTCAACGCCGCAGGTCTGATACTCGTGCTGAGTTGATTGTGCTGAGTTGATTCGGCGCGTGCGGTGACGAAATCTGCGTTGGAAGAACTGACATGATGGTGCCCGCTCATGACTGATCGAATCGACGACCCGAACACCGATACCGACGAGGCCTCCGAACACGGAGCCGATTTTGGCGAATGGTTCGATCGCGAGTTCAGCGGTGCCGAAACTGCAACCGATATTGAGCGGGCCGACGTACTCGAACGGGTCACGCAACCGGTGAGCGAAGAGCCGTCGATCGAACTCGGTTGGGTCGAGCGGGCCGCTCGTCGGATTGTTCGGCGCCCGATCGAATGGGCCGGTCGGCCGTGGCCAAACGAGCGAGTACTCAAGTACGCCGTGACCGTGTTCTCGCTGGTCACCACGACGGCGATCATGATGAACGTCGTCCACCTCAGTCCGTTCCCGAGCCGTGACTTGGTGTTCGACAACACGACACCTACCGGTGGCGACTTTGGTGCCCACGTATGGGGCCCCGCCTATCTACGCGACCACCTGCTGCCGTCGTTGCGTTTCAACGGTTGGTCCATGGATTGGTATGGCGGCATGCCGACGTACCGGTTCTACATGGTGTTGCCGGCGCTTGTGATCCTGCTGATCGACATCGTTCTCCCATACGGCGTGGCGATGAAAGTAGTCAGCGTGATGGGCTTGCTGACGCTGCCTGCCGCCTGCTGGGCGTTCGGTCGACTCGGCAAGTTTCGTTATCCGATGCCGGAGATGTTCGCGTTTGCCGGTTTGGCATTTGTGCTCGACGAGAGTTTCAGTATCTACGGAGGCAACCTCAAGTCGACGATGGCCGGCGAGTTCTCGTTCTCGTTTGCGTTGTCGCTCGCCGTCTTGGGGCTCGGCGTTCTGGCGGCAGGTTTGGAAACCGGGAAGTATCGCGTGTGGGCGTCGGCGTTGATCGCCGCGGCGTGCGTATCGCATGGCATCGTGCTGATCTTCGTCGCATTGGCAGCGTTGGTGTTCTGCCTGGTCTGGATCGATCGCACGCGACTCACGTATGCGCTGACCGTCGGAGTGACCAGCATCTTGCTGCTTGCATGGTGGGTCGGACCGTTTCTGCTCAACCACGAATACATGACCGACATGAAGTACCGGGGCGAACCGAACAGCGGGTCGTTCGACTCGTGGTGGGACATGTACTTCCCGCTGACGGCGCCGCTCGACATTCTGATCACCACCCTGGCGGTGATCGGGTTCATGATGAGCGTCATCCGTCGTCATCTCAACGGTGCCGCATTGGGTGTCACGGCGATCCTGCTGGTTGCGGGCGTGCATTTCGCAAAGGACAGCTTGCCGATGATCGGGCTGCTGTGGAACCCGCGTCTGCTGCCGTTCCTCTACCTGTGCCGATACTTGCTGATGATGATTGGCGCCGTCGAGGTGCTCACCCTGCTGTGGAATGCCGTCGGCAATCGGAGAGCCCAGGAATCGCCAGGCGTGTGGGCCGAGTCAGCGTTTGCCGGGTTTGCGTCTCTCGTCGTGTTGATCGTGCTCGGCTGGATGTTTCAGGTACTTCCGTTCGACGGGACGAGGACAGTCAAAGCCGACGGTGCCGACAAGTTGGTCTATTCGTGGGGTCCGTTCACTGCCACGAACACCAACGCTGATGCGCAAGGCAACGGTTGGTCGAACTACAACTTCGACGGTTACGAGGGGCGCAACGAGTACTACACCGAGTACCACCAAGTGGTGACGACGATGAAGCGGATCGGTGAGGACCCATCGCTCGGGTGTGGGCGGGCGAATTGGGAGAACCATCCCGACAACGGCCAGTACGGAACCACGATGGCATTGATGTTGTTGCCGTTCTGGACTGACGGATGCATCGGATCGATGGAGGGTTTGTTCTTCGAGGCGTCCGGAACGACGCCATATCACTTCATCACGACTGCGGCGATGTCGAAGCAGTCGTCGAACCCTGTTCGCGAGATTCGTTACGTCAACAACGACGCCGAGATCGGTGTCCGCCACCTGCAGGATCTCGGCGTGCGATATGTGATGGTGCGTTCGCCCGAGGCGAAGGCTGCGGCGGCCGCCCAAGCGGATCTGTCGTTCATCGCGTCGTCGGTGCCGTGGGACATCTACCTTGTGGGTGGCTCAGAACTGGTGACGCCGATGACGACCCGACCGGTTGTTGTACGTGGGCGCGATGGCGACGGTCGTGAGCGCAACCTGGAACTCGGAACCAGCTGGTTCCAACAGCCAGATGAATGGGCCGCAATGCCGGCCGACGACGGACCAGACGATTGGCAGCGGATCTCTGTCCAGGTTGACCTGTCGCGCCGTGAAGGCGCTCCGGGCGACCCATCCCGACGGGTCGACATCGTGGTTCCCGTCGAGCAGATCGAGCCTGTCGAGCTCCCCGCTATCGCCGTGTCCAACGTCGATATCCAACAGCAGTCGCTGTCGTTCGATGTCGACCAGGTCGGGGTCCCGGTGTTGGTCAAGGTCAGCTACTTCCCGAACTGGAAGGCCAAGGGTGCCGAGGGTCCGTACCGGATCGGCCCGAACATGATGGTGGTCGTCCCGACGTCGGAACATATCGAGTTGGAGTACGGACGGACCTCGATCGATTACTTCACGATGTTGATGACTGTCGCTGGGATCGCACTGTGCCTCTACTGGCGCAAGCGTGGAGACGTTCGGCACGAGAGCGATGCCCCCGGCGGCTTCGCCGTACACGTCGAAGCCCTGGCAGGCGGCGATCACCGGGTTGACGCAGAGTCTGCAGACGGAAAGCCTGTTGACGAAGAGTACGTCGACTGGTCGAAACCCGCCGAGTTGTCCCGATAGCGTTCCGCATCTGCTATGTCAGTTCTGGATGAAATTGTCAAGGCCTACGACATCCGAGGAACGGTGCCCGATCAGCTCGATGCTGATATTGCCCATGCCCTCGGTGTGGCGTTCGCCCGTTTTTGTGCCACCGATCGGATTGTTGTTGCTCGCGATATGCGCAAGTCCGGGGTCGAGCTGGTCGACTCGTTCGCCCGCGGGGTTATGGAACACGGTGTCGATGTCGTCGATCTCGGATTGGCCTCGACCGACTTGTTGTATTACGCCTCCGGCTCGATCGATGCGCCCGGCGCGATGTTCACGGCTTCGCATAATCCGGCGCAATACAACGGGTTGAAGCTGTGTTTGGCCGGTGCCCGCCCGGTCGGGATCGACAGTGGGCTGGCCGAGATCCGCGACATTGCTGCGACGGTGCTTGAAGGCCGGGGTCCGGTGCCGACCACCCGTTCGGGCTCGTACAGCCAACGTGACGTCATGTCGAACTTCGTCGATCATGTGCTGTCATTCGTCGACGTGGCGAGTATCCGACCGCTACGGATCGTCGCCGATACCGCCAACGGGATGGGTGGCCTCGTTGTTCCGGCCGTCTTCGAGCGGCTGCCGATGATCGAGCTCGAAGTGATGTACGGCGAGCTCGATGGCACCTTTCCGAACCACCCTGCCGATCCGCTGCAAACCGCCAACCAGCGCGACTTGCGGGCCCGCGTCACGACAGGGTCGTTCGATCTTGGTCTCGCCTTCGACGGTGACGCTGATCGTGTGTTCATGGTCGATGAACTGGGCAAAGGATTGAGCGGATCGACGACCACTGCTCTGCTGGCTGCCGCTGTGTTGCGCACGAATCCGGGCGCCACGATTCTCCACAATCTGATTTGTTCGCGAGCGGTGCCGGAGACGATTCGCGAACACGGCGGCATCCCGATCCGTACCAAGGTCGGTCATTCGTACATCAAGCAGATCATGGCCGACACCGGGGCGACGTTTGGTGGCGAGCACTCGGCGCACTACTACTTCGCTCGCAACTATCGTGCCGATAGTGGGCTGATCGCATCGATGCTGATGATCGATGAGCTGAGCCGAACGGGTCAGGATCTGTCGGTGTTGCGCAAACCGTTCGAGCGGTACGCCGCCAGCGGCGAGATCAATACCCAGGTCGACGACCCGCAGGCAGTCATCGAACGGGTCAGCGATCTACACGCCGGAACTGAGCAGGATCGGCTCGACGGATTGACTGTCGATGCCGGCGCATGGTGGTTCAATCTGCGGGCCTCCAACACGGAACCGCTGCTTCGTTTGAACCTGGAAGCGGCCGATCGAGATGAGTGCGAGAATCGGGTTGCCGAATTGCTCGTCGTGATCACCCAATCGTGACGTGACGAGCCGATACACGAAGTTGATCGAAGGAGATTCCTATGAGCCTCAGCACGGCGCTACTCGCCATCCTGGCGTGCCCCGAAGACAAGGGCCCGCTGTACTACGTCGAGTCGGAACAGGTCTTGTACAACCCTCGGCTGCAGCGCACGTACGCCATACGTGACGACATCCCTGTGATGCTCGTGGAGGAAGCCACGACGTTGACTGCCGACGACAATTCCCGACTGGCGGCCGTCGTGGCCGAACAGGCGATCGATCCGACATTCACGGCCTGATGCCCCGAAGCGTGCCGAACGGAATACGATCGCAGTTCGTGAGCCGCCGCAGCCGAATCTTCCGCGCATTCGTCCGAGTTGGCGTCGCTTCCACGCTGGTGGCGGTTGCTGCCGTCGTCGGGATGTCGATCTCGCCGAACGAAGGTCGCGTCGTGCAGGCGGCTGGCGAGTTGCTGGGTTCCGGTGGCGAGTACCACCCTGTCACGCCGGTACGAATCTTCGACAGTCGTGTCCCGGCGCTCGACGTCGCCCCACTCGGCCGCAAGGTCTCTACCTCTGTAGCGGCGGGGATCCCATTCGAGATTCAAGTCGCCGGTGCGGGTGGCTTGCCAACATTCGTAGATTCCGGTGATCCCGGCACCGATGACGACAATGTGCTCGCCGTCGCTGTCAATGTCACAGTGATCACTCCCAGCCGAGAGGGTTGGCTGCGAGCATTCGGAACCGGCGCTGCGGAAGGCGAGTCATCGGTCGTCAACTTCGCAGCCGGCCAAGTCGTACCGAACACGGCGATCCTGCGGCCGGGTGCGAATGGCAAGCTGTCGATCCGGCTCTTCAGCCCGGTTCCCGGTGACGCCGACGTGGCGATCGACCTGTTCGGTTGGTTCTCGACGACTGCAGCCGGAGCGCGTGGTTCACGGCTGGTTCCGGTCGGCCCTGGTCGTATCTTTGACTCCCGTCTACCGGCCTTCGGAGCGACTCCGATCGGGGCGCGTCAAACGAAGTCGATTCCGATCAGGGGTGCGTCATCCGTATCACCCGTAATCGCCGAGATCGTGCCAAACGATGCCAATGTCACCGGCGTGATGGTCAACATCACTGGCGTCAACAACCTGCCCACCAGCCAGGGAACGTTCGTGTCGGCCATCCCCGAGGCGCTACCGGCCGGGCAGGAACCGACGACGAGCAACTTGAATCTCTACCCGAGTCAGGTTCGAGCGAACCTCACAATTGTTCCCGTCGGAGCCGATGGGTCGATTCGGTTGTTCAACCTGGCAGGCGACGTCCATCTGGTTGTCGATGTCGTCGCCTATTTGATCGCCGAACGACCTGTGACCAGTTGTGGTGGGCGGGTGGTTCCGCTTGTGGTGCCATTCAGGGCGTTCGACACGCGAGAAGCTGCCTTCTTCAACGCCCGACTTGCGCCAGGCAAAGCAGAGGACTGGAGCTTCGAGGATTTCGTCAACGACGTCAAGATCGGCACCGAACCGGTCGGCCCGCAAGTCGGGCTGCTCGGCAACCTCACCGCTACCGACCTCCAGCGTCAGTACGCCTCGGTACCCGTCGAATCCTTCTTGACGGCGTTTCCAACCCCGCCTGTCGCCACGTCGACCGACGTGCCGACCGTGTCGAACCTGAACATCAAAGAGGGCAGCACGATCCCGAACCTGGCGCTCCTGAAGTACGGCTCCAACGCCGAAGGCCCGAACCGCGTCCGGTTCTACAACCCAGCCGGCAACATTCACTACCTACTCGATGTGTCAGCTGTGATTCTCGACGAGTGCGCCCCAGCCTGAGTTTCGGGCGCACCGAGTTCGCTCCAGCGGAACGCCGCTGTGATCGCTCCGCCAGCGACTGCGGTAGTCTGTAGCCAACTCACGGGCTGACCCGATCGGTGCCAGTAGGCCCCGGCCCGTTCCATCTGATCCATCCATCTGATCCACCGATGGTCCCGATTCGATCCTGCACGGAGGAACACTGATATGACTTCAACTCTTGCCACGCGCAAAGACTTCCGAGTCGCCGACTTGTCGATGGCGCCGTTTGGCCGCAAGGAGATGATCCTTGCCGAGCACGAGATGCCGGGTTTGATGGCGATCCGCAAGGAGTACGGGCCCTCGAAGCCGCTCGCCGGAGCGCGCATTTCCGGATCACTGCACATGACGATCCAAACTGCGGTGCTGATCGAGACGCTCACCGAACTCGGTGCAGAGGTGCGTTGGGCGAGTTGCAACATCTTCTCGACTCAGGATCATGCTGCGGCGGCCGTTGTGGTTGGCCCGAATGGCACCGTCGATGACCCGCAGGGCGTTCCGTGCTTCGCCTGGAAGGGCGAGACGCTCGAGGAGTACTGGTGGTGCACGGACCAGATGATGACGTGGCCGGCGGGCGCTGACGGCACGATCTACGACGGGCCGAATATGATCCTTGACGATGGTGGCGATGCCACGTTGCTCGTCCACAAGGGTGTCGAGTACGAGAAGGCCGGCAAGGTCCCCGACCCGACAGCGGCGCCGAACGCTGAATTGGCGATCATCCTGGGCCTGCTCCAGCGCACACTCAACACCGACCCGCAGAAGTGGACGCGGATGGCATCGCACATCAAAGGTGTCACGGAGGAGACGACGACGGGTGTCAAGCGTCTCTACAAGATGGCCGAGAAGGGTGAGTTGCTGTTCCCGGCGATCAACGTCAACGACTCCGTGACCAAGTCGAAGTTCGACAACCTGTACGGGTGTCGTCACTCGCTGGTCGATGCGCTGTGCAGGGCGACTGATGTGATGCTCGGCGGCAAGACCGCTGTCGTGCTCGGTTACGGCGATGTCGGCAAGGGCTGCGTGCAGTCGTTGCGTGGTCAGGGCTGCCGAGTGATCGTCACCGAGATCGACCCGATCAACGCACTCCAGGCGGCGATGGAAGGCCTTCAAGTGCTGACGATGGATGACGTCGTCGAGACTGCTGACATCTTCGTCACCTCGACCGGCAACACTGGACTGATCACCGCCGCCGACATGGGTCGGATGAAGCACAACGCGATCGTCTGCAACATCGGTCACTTCGACAACGAGATCGACATGGAAGGGCTCGCCCGTTCGGGTGCCGTCCGTGACGAGCTCAAGCCCGGTACTGATGTGTGGCGTTTTCCCGGTGGCAGCCAAATCATTGTGCTTGCCGAGGGCCGCCTCGTGAACCTTGGTTGTGCTACCGGGCATCCGAGCTTTGTGATGAGCTGCTCGTTCTCGAACCAGGTGATCGCCCAACTCGAACTGTTCAACAACACCGAGAGCTATCCCGTCGGTGTGTACGTGTTGCCGAAGCACCTTGACGAGAAGGTCGCACGGTTTCACTTGGCGGCACTCGGCGTGAAACTGACGGTTCTGACCGACGAGCAGGCCGAATACCTCGACATGGACCCATCGGGCCCGTTCAAGCCCGACCACTATCGGTACTGACAACTATCGGCTCGTCTCCTATGTAACACCCCTCGCGTATAACTGGAATCATGATGTTTCAGTCTCGTTGTGCCGGGTGTGGCCGTGTCGGGCCGGTGTTGTGTCGGACCTGCCGATTCGCTTTGGCGGTGCCGTCGGCGATGCCGCCGACTGGCGACGTGATCGCCGCGGTTCCATTCGCTGGGCGGCCACGCGATGTGTTGCTCGGGTTCAA
>JANMTV010000272.1:0-6730 GCA_031390905.1 Ilumatobacteraceae bacterium
GGTCTTTGAGGTGATTGAAGCTCTGCTGGGCATGGCGAACGAGCACGAGCTCACCCTCGGCGACGTCGCCGAGCAGCAGCGCCTCATCGAGCACCGGACGCAGCGCCTTGCGAGCTACGTCGCGGCTTGTCATCCCGCTTCGGCCATCGTCCAGCGGAACACACGCTCGGCGTTGCCATGTGCGATCGCCTCGACCTCAGCGTCGGAACACCCCGCGGCGTCGAACACCGCACGGGCGTTTGCTTGGCTGTCCGGCCATACGGTGTCGGTGTGCGGGTAGTCGCACTCCCACATGATCCGATCGACACCGATGTCGCTTCGATACCCGAGACAGACCGGTTCCTCGATCATGCAGAGGTACATGTTCCGACTGAAGATCTCCGACGGCAGGATGTCGTCGAGCTCGCTGTACAGCTTGTGTCGCTCCCACATCCGATCGGCGCGTTCCACAGCGTTGGGCAGCCATCCGATGCCGCCTTCGGAGAACACGAACTTCAGCCCGGGAAAGTTCCTGCACACCGGGCTCATCATCAGATTGACCGAGCTCTGGATCGAACCGCATTGCAGCAGTGAGTACCGCAGCACGCTAGGCGCGTCAGGGGACGGGTCGGACATCATGCCGCTGGTGCCGATGTGGAGGCACAGCACCGTGTCCGTCTCCTCGCAGGCGCGCCACACAGGATCCCAGTGACCTGACCAGAACGACGGCAGGCCGAGCGGCACGCTGTTCTCGGGAAACGACAACGCACGGGCACCCCTCGCGGCGCATCGTCGAATCTCGTCGGCAGCCAACGCGGGGTCCCAGAGCTGGCAGATGATCGTCGGCACGAACATGCCCGGCGGGCCGGCTGGGCACCATTCGTCGATCACGAAATCGTTGTATGCACGCACGCACAGGTCGGCCAATTGCTTGTCGTCGAACCCCAGAAACAAGGTGCCAGAAAATCGCGGCAAGGTCGGGAATAGCACGCTGGCGAGAATCCCGTCGGCGAGCATGTCGACGCCTCGTGCGACAGGGTCATAGCAACCCTGGCGCATCTCCGAAAACCGGATCGGGTCGGGGTTGAGTTGATCCTTTGGCCGCCCGACGACGGCGTTGAGACCCATCGTCGTGCCGCGGCGTCCTTCATAGACCCACCACTCACGACCATCGTCCTCGATCACGTGCGGGCCAACGTTGCGATACTTGGCAGGGAGTCGGTCGGCCCACACCTTGGCGTGCTCGACGATGTGGTCGTCGGCGCTGAACAAGCGCAGCGCGGTCACCAGCCGAGCCAGCCGCTCGTCACAGGGCCACGAAACTCGACCTCGATGTGTTTCGAGGCGAACCGCAGCTCGCCGTCGACTCGCTCGAAGCGGTCGGTGTACTTGCCCCACCCGATGATCGACTCGCCAGCAGTCGTGGCGGTATAGATGAAATAGGACCTGGCTGAGGCGTGTTCTGCATCGTCCGCAGTCACATGGGTATTCGAGATGAAATGTCGGCGCGGTGTCGGGTCGGATTCGAACGTGCCACGAAAGTAATCGGTCACGTCGGAGATTCCCTCGTGACGTCGGGTTGGTGTGGTCAGGAGCATCTCGGCAGCGAAGATCGACGCAAAGCCGTCCGGATCCTTGGCGTCGACGATCTCGGCGTACCGAGCGATCAGGTTGCGCGCCACCTCAATCGTTTCGAGTCGGGCGAGCAGTGCAGCGACGTCGGTCATCTCGCGACAATACCTCATGATCTTTTTGCCCGCCAACGCCGAAGTTCTGGCGTCGGCGTGCAAAGATATTGTCGATCTCGATGCAGCCTGAAGTTCGCCTCCACGTCCCAATCATCCCCAGCGTCGGTACGCGCCCCGAGAAGATGGCCGAGGTTGTCGCACGCGGAATTGCCCACGACATCATCCGGCGCGGCCTTGGCCCTGGCGACGCACTCGACAGCGAGCAAGCGTTACTGGAACTGTTCGACGTCAGCCGCGAATCTCTGCGCGAGGGTTTGCGACTGCTCGAGGTGGCAGGTCTCGTCACGATGCGGCGCGGGCCGGGCGGCGGTACGTTCGTCGGCTCGGTCGACCCAGCCAACCTCGGCCGCTTCGCAAGCCTCTACTTTCACATGGCCGGTGCCACCTACTCCGAGCTGTTCGCGGCGTATGCCGTTGCCGACTCGCTGCTCGCCGAGCGGGCAGCCCGCTACCCCGACCGGGCAACCCGCCGAACCGTGATGACACCGTTTCTGACCGACTCGAACAAGGCCGACGATCTTGAGCACTACATCTCCCATCACGCCGGGTTCCATACGGCGGTCGCAGGTCTCGCCAACAACCGCGTGCTGCAGATCAACCTGCATTCGCTTGGTCTGCTCGTGGGCCGCCACTACGTTGCCCTCGCCGACAGCCACAGCCTCACGCTCGCCGCGGCGCGATCGACGCGGCCGTTCGTCGAGGACGACCACGCCGTGATCGCGGCGGCGATCGTGGCCGGCCAGCCGAACCGTGCTCGCGACCTGATGGAAGCCCATGTGCAACACATCGTCACCGTGCTCGAAGCCGACGGACTCGACCCCGACGACATTGTGCAATGGGTGTGACGGCTCCCTAGTTCTGGGCGTTACGTCGGCCACACGAGCGGCACGTTGCGAAGCATCAGCTGACCGCCTCGTTCTGTGATCTGCACCGAGCCGTCCAGCTCGAAATCGGGAATCCGCCGTAGCCACTCCTCTAGCACGACAGCCAACTCCTTGCGAGCGAGATGCGAGCCGAGGCAGCGGTGTGGCCCGGCCCCGAAGCCGATGTGCCGATTGATCTCTCGCTCGGGCATGAACCCATCAGCGTGCTCGAACTGGCGCGGATCGCGATTGGCGGACGCCAGACCGAGCCACACGATGTCGCCGGTCTTCAGTGGGCATCCGTGGAAATCGATGTCTCGTGTGACGCGCCGGCCCGACTGCAGCAACAGCGGGTACGAGCGGATGAACTCCTCGACCGCCACGGGGATCTCGTGTGGCGACTCGATCAGCCATCGGCGGTGCTCGGGATGTGTCGCAAGATGATGGAAGATGTAGCCGAGTGCGCTGCGTGTCGTGTCGAGCCCAGCGAGCATGATCGTGAACGCCAGTGTGACGGCATCTTCGTGTGCCAGTGGCGTGCCGCCCATGTCGGCGTCGACGAGGTACGTCAGGAAGTCGGTTTCCGGGTCGCAAGGATGTCGACGCCGATCGTCGAGTTGGGTTCGGAAGTAGGCCTTGATGGCCTCGACCGTGGCCGCCAGTTCACCGGGGTCACCGCCGAAGAAACCTCTGAACATCGCCTCGACCAGCGGCAGCATGAAGGGCCCGTCATCGGTTGGGAGACCGAGATGGGCGAGGAATATTTCGGTCGGCAGGTCCATTGCGAACTCGAGCGCCAGATCGCACCGCCCCACCGGCTTGATCGCATCGATCATCTCTCCGCATCGTCGCCTCAGCAGTGGAGCGGTGCGCTCGATCGCCGCCGGCGAGAACCATGGGTTGAGGACGTGGCGGTAGGCCATGTGCTCGGCACCGTCGAGGTTTTGGGGTAGCAGGCGCGGCTTGACGTTCGGGTCGCCGAGGGCGCTCGTGCGGGCGTTGGAGAACACCTCCGGCATGGTCAACGCCTCGCGCACGTGGTCGTAACGGTTGATCATCCAGAACCCGAACGTGGAGTCGTTCCAGGCCAACGGTGCACCCTCGCGGAGCGAGTCGAGGTTCTCGTGGTGCCAGCCCAGCGGTCGCTCGACCGTGAAGTCGGTCGAGACGACCGGGCAACCCAGTTGGGCAGCGAGTTCAGCGCTCATGACTCTCGTCCTTGCTCGGTGCTGTGCACGAACACCGGATGGATCCGCCCGCGGTGTTGCACGAACGTTGCGTGAACAGGATCCCCGACGGTGTAATCGTTCGTGTCGGCAAGGCTGACGACGAGTCGAGGGCCGTGAAGCTGGTCCCGGTCGAGATCGAGATCAACCATGCCGACTGCGTACGGTGTGTGGGTGCGACCGTCGGGGAGGAAGCTGCGTTGCACGCGAGTGAACGAGTACAGCGTTCCGGACGTTGCCACCGACTCCCAGATCAGTTCCCCGCCCGTGCAGTCGGTGCCGGCAGATTCGGGGTACCACTGCCACCGCCCACACACCGAGCACCGCGGGAGCGCCAGCTCGCGGCGGTCGACGGCATCCCAGAATGGTGCCGCGAATCCGAACGCGGGCGGGTCGAAGGACGGCAGCATCATCGGCCGCGTCATCTGTCGACCGTGAGGATCGCCGTGGCATGTTCAGGTGCGCCCAGGCCGCACACGAGGGCTACTTCAGCGCCCGGTACCTGCCCATCGCCACGCTCGCCTCTGAGCTGACGAACCGCCTCGACGATGTGCCCGGCACCGACGCTGTACGACTGTGACAGGAGTCCGCCATGGGTGTTGAGCGGCAACCGTCCTCCCAGGTCGAACTCACCGTCGGCGGCCCTCGCGGCGCCCTGCCCGCGTGGTGCCAGAGCCAGGTCCTCGAGCTGGAGGAGCATCGAAATCGTCGAACAGTCGTATACCCCTGCGACGTCGACATCGCCGGGGCCGACGCCGGCACGCCGGTACGCGTCGGCGCCGGATTCGACCGCCGCAGTTCGCAGGATGTCGCCCTGACTGAAGTACTGGGCCTGCGTCATCGGCTTCGAGGCGAACCCCACGCCACCGACGATCGCCGGGGGATGTCGCAGGTCGCGAGCACGATCGACACTCGTGACGACGAACGCCACACCGCAGTCGTTGACGAGGCAGCAGTCGAGTTTGCGGATCGGTTCGGCGATCATCGACGACCCCAGATAGTCGTCGATCGAGATCGGATCGCGGAGCAGCGCGTTCGGTGTGCGCTCAGCGTGGCGCCGGGCCGACACGGCGATGGCACCCAGATGTTCCGGTGCGAGGCCGTATTCGAAGGCGTATCGCTGTGCCTGCAATGCGAAGTACACCGGTTGACCGTAATAACCCATCGGCATCTCGAATGCAGCCTTGGCCGGTTCCTCGGCGTGGATGCCGTACACGTCTCCGTTGCGCAGACTGAGGTTGATCGCGTAATAGCTCACGACAACGTCGGCCAGGCCCGATTCGATCGCCGACTGGGCCAGCAGCAGCGCTCCGACGGTCCCGGCACCGGCGATACCGATCTGCGCGCTGAACGGGCGGCGTGACATGCCGAGCCGGTGAGCCACGTCATCGGGTGGTACGTGTACGCCGAACGTGAACGCTTCGGTGACAATTCCGTCGACATCGTCGACACCGAGGCCGGCATCGGCGAGCGCCAGCCGACAGGCATCGGTTGCCAGCTCGGCGATCGTCCGGCTATCGCTCCGCGAGGGCTCGGTCTCGCCGACGCCAACGATCGCCACCGTCATGTCAACGCCGGATCCGGGCGGGCCTCAGGCCCGCGCCCGGCTTCGATTAGCCTCGGCAGCACGTCGGATTCGAACAGGTTCAGACTGGCCCACCCGATCTCTGTCGGTAAGCCGCCCATCAAGGGTTGGAACTGCACCTCTGCGTCATCGGGGAGGGCGAGCACGAATGCGACACATTCCTCGGCGGTCAGTACCTGGAATCGTTCGTGCCGGCGGAGCTCGTCGATGGATGCCGCCGCTGGATACGGCGTCGCACCGACGCCGCGTTCGTTCGCCCATTCGGCGTTCGACCTGGCGGTGTAAAGCAGGTGCGGCGCGACGACCTGCCAGTCGCGTTCCGGGTCGTCGCTGATGTGTAGGAACAGCGGACCTTTGGCTGGCGGCGGCGGACCGACTTGGCGACCCAATCGCTTGCATTCCGCCTCGTAGATCTCCCATAGACCGGGCATCGCCGGTAGGTAACCGTCGCCAAGCCGCGCGGCGCGGATTGCCGACGCTTCTGCCGACCCGCCAATGTAGAGCGGTGGCCGTGGTCGCTGGTAGGGCCGCGGCCGAACGACGACCTGCTCCCCGCGGTATTCGAACGGCTCGCCGGTCCACGCCAGTTCGAGGACACGAATCGTCTCCTCGAGAATCGCCACTCGCCTGCGTTTGTCGATGCCAAACATCCGGTACTCGTGCGGGCGGTACCCGAGACCGAGCGTGACATCGACCCGACCGCCGCTCACGAGGTCGAGGATCGCCAGATCCTCGGCAAGCCGAATCGGGTCGTGGAGTACGGCCAGCAACGCCGAGAAGTGGACCCGGATGTGCTCGCTGACCGCCATCATGGCGGCACCCTGGATCATCGGTGCCGGCCCGTACCCATCGTCGGCACCATGATGTTCGGCGAGGTAGACGGAACTGAACCCGAGCCGATCGGCCCATGCGACCTGATCGATCGAGGCCCGGTACAGCTCGTGGGCAGGGGCACCGAAGTCGGGTGCTCGCATGTCGTAGCGCAGCGTGTATCTCATGGCGTACCGAGCACGATCAGGCCGTCCTGAGCCAACTGGTGAATCAGGGCCTCGTCGAATCCGAGTTCCAGGAGTACGTCGGCGGTGTGCTCGCCCAGCCGCGGTGCCCGTGCGGGTTCGCGCGGCGGTGTGCTGGCGAGCCGCACGATCTGGCCGATCACGCTCACCTGTCCGTGCTGGTGGTGTTCGAAACGAGTCGCCCTCCCGGCGGCCTGGGTGGCAGGGTCGGCGAGGAAGTCGAGCAGCCACATCCGCTCGGTGACCACGGTGCAAGGAACGTCGTACTCACGGAGCACTTTGATCCACTCGTCGGCATTCCGACCGAAGAACT
>JANMTV010000299.1:0-54699 GCA_031390905.1 Ilumatobacteraceae bacterium
GACCAGCAAGCCGACCAGCAAGCCGACCAGCAAGCCGACCAGCAAGCCGACCAGCAAGCCGACCAGCAAGCCGACCAGCAAGCCGACCAGCAAGCCGACCACGAAATCGACTAGCAAGCCGACCACGGCGGCTGCGAAACCGGTCGAACCACCGGCCATCAAGCCCATACCTAAAGCCGCGATGAAGAGTGCAACGAAGACTGCGACGAAATCCTTGACCAAAACCGCAATGACCACTGTCCGGTCCACGAAGCCAGCACCTGTAACCGTCGGCGAGCTACCGAAGCCGAAGTTCAACAAGGACGGGATCGGCTACACGAAGGATTTCGATCTGCCGTTCGTCAAGGAACAGCACGACGCTCTCGTGGCCGAACGGGTTCGCCTCACCGGTCAGGCGACGCGGCTTGAGAACGAAGCCAAGCAGATGATTGACGAAGCTGAGATGGGCGACGTCCAGTTCGACGATGAAGGTGGCGAGGGCGACACGATGGTCGTCGAGCGTGAACGCGATCTCGCACTGAGCGCTCAGGCCCGCGAAGCGGTCATCGAGATCGACGAAGCACTCGCCCGAATGGCGGCTGGCACGTACGGATATTCAGTGATGTCCGGCGTTCCGCTCTCGAAGGAGCGTCTCGAGGCGATTCCGTGGGCCGCAGTCTCAGTCGAGGAAAAGGTCGGCGGGATCGGCCGACGATGATCGAGTCAGCCCGCGCGATGCGTGGGTGGGCCCCGATCACGGTCATCGTTGTCATCGCCGATCAACTCACCAAGCAGTGGGCGGAATCGCGATTGGACGATCGAGATATCGATCTGTTCTGGCGATTTCGATTTCATCTGTCTCACAACACCGGGATGGCGTTCAGCCGTGGTCAGAACATCGGGCCGGTAATCGGGATCGTGGCGCTCGTCGTGATCGTTGCCCTGCTCTTGAACATGAAACGCCAGACCGGGCGGGCTTCGACCGTCGCCGTCGGTTTGATCGTCGGGGGTGCAATTGGCAACGTGATCGACCGGTTGTTTCGGTCGCCCGGTTGGTTTCGGGGTGCGGTCGTTGACTTCATCGAGTTTCGAGGGTTTCCGATCTTCAATGTTGCTGACATGGGGATCACGATTGGCGGAGTGCTGTTGGTGCTCGCCTCATGGGCTGCCGGAAGGGAAGCGACATGATTACCGAAGTTGTGCCACCGGCATTGGCAGGTGAGCGAATCGATCGCGTCGTTGCCCTCCTCGCAGACTGCAGTAGATCCCAGGCTGCGGCGATCATCGAAGCTGGCGGAGTTCGAGTTGATGCAGAAACAGTGACGTCGGGCAAGATCCGGCTGGTCGAGGGCCAAGCGGTCGAGGTCGATCCGCTGGTCATCTCTGAACCGGGCCCACCGGTTGCGGACCCTGACGTCGTGTTCGACGTGGTCTACGAAGACGATCACATCCTGATCATCAACAAACCGGCGGGGCTGGTCGTTCACCCCGGTTCCGGCAACGCCGACGGGACGCTCGTCAACGGTCTCCTTGCGCGATATCCCGAGATTGTCTCAGTCGGTGAGAGGATTCGCCCGGGGATCGTGCACCGCCTCGACGCCGGCAGTTCGGGTCTTCTGGTTGTTGCTCGCACACAGGCAGCGGCGGATGCGCTGATCGAACAGTTCGCCTCGCATCATGCGACTCGGGTCTACCTTGCGCTCGTGTGGGGGCATCCAGACGCCCCACACGGTGTGATTGACGCACCAATCGGGCGCTCGAAGCGGGATCCGCTCAAAATGGCGATCGTGGCTGACGGCCGACGTTCGCGTACCGAGTATCGAGTGCTCGAGAAGTTTGATAGCCCTGCCGACCTGGCGCTGCTGGAATGTCGGCTCGAGACCGGTCGCACACACCAGATCCGGGTTCATCTCGGCTCGATCGACCATCCGCTCGTCGGAGATCCCGTGTATGGGCAACGGCGACCGAAGCTGCAGTTGACGCGTCCATTTCTGCATGCGGCCGAGTTGGCGTTCGATCATCCGATGACAGGTGAACTGGTCACCTTCAAGAGTGAGTTGGCGTCTGACTTGGCCGAGCGGCTATCGACGCTCAAACGTTTCCGGACCGACTAGCGGGCGAGTGTTGGCCACTCACTCTCACCGCGGGCGACGCGTGTTATTTCTGCCAGGGTGTAGCCCTCGAGGTGGTGGCGCATGGTTTCGCCGGCCTGCTGCCAGATCTCGAGCAACACGCACTGACCTTCGTGATCGCAGGCACCGTCTTGATGCGGTTTGCCGAAGTCGCCCAGTGTGATCGGCCCGTCGACAGCCGACAAGATCTCGGAGATTCGGATCTCCTCAGCCGACCTCGCCAGAACGTACCCACCGCCGACACCGCGTTTTGAGCGCACCAGCCCAGCCCCTTTCAGGGCAAGCAGGATCTGCTCGAGGTAGGGCTGGGGGAGCCCGGTTCGCTCGGCGATGTCGCGCACCGATGTGGGTCCGGTCTCGCTGGCGCGTAGTGCCAGTGACAGGAGAGCCCGGCAGGCGTAGTCACCTCTCGTCGAAACGCGCACGAGACTCAGCGTAGGGGTTTTGCGTCGCTTCGCTTGGCCTCAACCGCGCGAAGGTGCTGGACTAGCGCTCGCGTGACTGACCCAATCATTGTTTCCCGTGTTGACGACGACGTCGAGCCAATCATTCCTGACTACGCAGGGGCAAACGTTCGTGGCGTCGTCCCGGCATTGCTCGGACCGTCGACATGGGCATCTGGTCTCCCGTCGTGGATGCCTGCGGCCGTGGCCGAGTCTCGCCAGGTCGTGTTTTTCGTGCTCGATGGACTGGGTTGGGACCAACTCAACCAGCATCGGCATGTCGTGCCGACGATTGCGGGAATGTCCGGCGGGCGGATTTCGACCGTTGCACCGACAACGACTGCCACGGCGTAGACCTCGATATCGACTGGCCTGACGCCAGGTGAGCACGGGCTGATCGGCTACCGGATGTTGCTCGGCGGCGAAGTGATCAACGTGTTGAGATGGGCTGTCGATGGGAAGGATCGCCGCAAATCACAGCCGCCAGCCGATATCCAGCGATATCCGGCGTTTCTCGGCGATTCGGTTCCGATGGTAAGTCCGGCCGAACTGCTCGGCTCGGCGTTTACCGAGGCGCACCTTCGTGGAGGTCGACACATCGGTGTTCGGGCCTCATCGTCAATTGTCGTGGAAGTCGACCGTCAACTCCGTGGCGGTGAGCGATTCATCTACGCCTACTACGGAGGCATCGACAAGATCGCTCACGAGCGTGGGTTTGGCGAGTTCTACGAGTCTGAACTGCGCGCCGCCGATCGACTGGTTGCCGACATGCTCGAGGTCCTCCCGGCGGGCGCTGTGCTGCTGATCACCGCCGATCACGGTCAAGTCGATGTCGGCGAGCGGATCGTGCGGCCCAGCAAAGATCTACTAGGACTCGTTGCGCTGCAATCGGGCGAGGGCCGATTCCGTTGGCTGCATGCTCGTCGCGGTGCACAAGACGAGTTGCTTGCAGCGGCGGTCGACGAGTTTGGCGCGACCGGTTGGGTGCGCACGCGTGACCAGACCATTGCTGACGGTTGGTTCGGCCCGTCAGTTGCTCCGCCGGTGGCCGCTCGACTGGGTGACGTGGCGTTGGTTGCCCGTGAACCGGTGAGCTATGACGACCCGGCTGATCGTGGCCCGTTCGGATTGATTTGTCGCCACGGTTCATTGACGTCGGCCGAGGTGTATGTTCCTCTGCTCGCACAAGGAAATGTTTGATGGAGATTTGTACGTGTCTGAAGTAACTGATTCCAATCCCGAATCTGAACAGTTGACTGAACCACCGGTCGAGCACGGCGAGGTGCTCGACCCACCCGACGTACCTGCCACCGGTGCCGTGATCGAACCCGCCAAGGTGATGCGGATTGGCTCGATGGTCAAGCAATTGCTCGACGAAGTGCGGCATGCCCCTCTGGACAGTCGCAGTCGGGAGCGTCTCGCCGAGATCTACGAGCGGTCGGTCACCGAACTGGCTTCCGCGTTGTCGCCTGATCTGCAGGAAGAACTGAGATCGCTGGCGCTGCCGTTCGAGGATGGCGAGGTACCAAGCGATGCCGAGTTACGCGTCGCGCAGGCGCAACTCGTCGGTTGGCTCGAAGGCCTGTTCCACGGTATCCAGGCCACGTTGTTCGCTCAACAGTTCGCCGCCAGGCAACAACTCGAACAAATGCGTCAGCTTCCTCAGGGCCCTGGCGGCCAAATGGTTCCCGATCAAACCCAGATGCAACCCCAAATGGAACGCCCCGGCACGTATCTCTAGCATCCGGTGTAGCACTCGCCGAAGTTCGTTCAACCAACTCAATTTTGCGGCAGCCATTACGACGAATTCGGTTGTTCTGGCTGCCGCCAACGACGGGTTCGGATTTTGTGGCAGCGATCACGACGTCTGTGGTCGTGTTGCCTGCCGCAAAGTTTGAGGCGCCTCTGCACGAAACTCGTTTCAGCGACCGTCGAGTGCCCAATTCGGTCGCACCAAATGCGCCGACGGCAACGTTCATCCACCGGACTAAACCGGTTGTCGGAGGGACTAGTCGCGCAATCGGCAGGTTGCCTCGGTCCCACGGAGGATCGAAAAGATGGTTGGGTCGGCCGACTGCAATTCTTCGGTGGGGGAGGGTCTGGTAGGTTGACGAACCACATTCGTGTGATTCGTTCGACTACGACGCGCCCAAACAATCCCCAAGCATCCATTGACTGATTCGTTCACCCACCTCCACGTTCACACAGAGTTTTCGATGCTCGACGGTGCTGCGCGTCTCGACGAGATGGTGGCCAAAGCGGTGGCTGACGGGCAGCCGGCGATCGGGATGACCGATCACGGCAACATGTACGGCACGCTCGAGTTCTACAAGGAATGCCGCAAGCAGGGCGTCAAGCCGATCATCGGCACCGAGGCCTACATGGCCCACGACCACCGCTCCGAACGTCCAGCCAGACGCGGCAGGATCGACGACTCCGGCGGCGATACCGAGGGTGGAAAGAAGCTCTATTACCACCTCACGCTGCTGGCCGAGAACGAGACCGGGTACCGCAACCTGATTCAATTGTCCAGCCTCGCTTTCCTCGAGGGCTACTACTACAAGCCCCGGATGGACTGGGAATTGCTCGAGAAGTACTCCGAAGGCCTGATCGCCACCACCGGCTGCCTCGGCGGCCATGTATTGCAGTCGCTGCTGAATGGCGATGAAAAGGGTGCGATCGACATGGCCGGTCGCCTGCAGGAGATCTTCGGCAAGGACAACCTGTTCGTCGAACTCCAGGATCACGGGCTGGCGGCACAGATCGAAACCAACCCGAAGTTGGTCGAGATCGCCAAGAAGATCGGCGCCCCGCTGCTTGCCACCAACGACTCGCACTACACACACCGCGAGGACCACGAAGCCCACGACGCCCTGCTGTGCGTCCAGACCGGTGCCTTGATCTCCGATCCGAAGCGGTTCAAGTTCGAAGGAACCGAGCACTACCTCAAGTCGGCTCGCGAGATGCGCCACCTCTTCCGCGAACTGCCAGAGGCGTGCGACAACACGTTGTGGGTGGCCGAACGAGCCGACCTCGAAATCACGTTCGGTGACCCTCTGCTGCCGAACTTCTCGATTCCGGAAGGCTTCTCGACCGACAAGCAATACCTCGACCACCTGACATGGGAAGGTGCGCAACGCAGGTGGGGTGACGACCTGCCTCCGAGCGTTGTCGAGCGAGTCGCGTATGAGCTCAAGGTGATCAACGACATGGGGTTCGCCTCGTACTTCCTGATCACCTGGGATCTGATCCGTTACGCCAAAGAGTCGGGGATTCGCGTCGGGCCCGGCCGCGGCTCGGCTGCTGGGTCCGCCGTGGCGTACTGCCTGCGGATCACCGATCTCGACCCGATCAAGTACGACCTGCTGTTCGAACGCTTCTTGAATCCGAGCCGCATCTCGATGCCAGACATCGACATGGACTTCGACTCGCGATACCGCGATGAAATGATCCGGTACGCGGCCCGCACCTACGGCCGCGATCACGTCGCCCAAATCATCACATTCGGCACCATCAAGGCCCGCAACGCGGTACGTGACGCGGCCCGCGTACTCGGCTATCCGTACAATGTCGGCGACAAGATCGCCAAGTCGATGCCGCCACTCGTGATGGGCCGCGACACACCGCTGAAGTACTGCTTCGAGCAGAGTGACAAGTACGCCGACGGCTACAAGGCAGCCCAGGAACTGAGGGCGATGTACGAGACCGACCCAGACGTCAAGCGGGTGGTCGATGTCGCAAAGGGCCTGGAGGGTCTGAAACGCTCTGACGGGATTCATGCTGCCGCCGTCGTGATCACCAAGGAACCGGTGATCCACTACCTGCCGATTCAACGCAAGCCGGAGGCCGGCCAGAATCCTGCCGATGCGCCGATTGTGACCCAGTTCGAAATGCACGGTGTCGAGGAACTCGGCCTACTCAAGATGGACTTCTTGGGTCTCCGGAACCTTGACGTCATAACCGACGCGCAGGCGATGATCCGAGCGCATCGCGATTCGGCGTTCGACATCGACGCTGTACTGCTCGATGATCAGCCCACGTTCGACCTGCTCTCCCGGGGCGACACGATCGGCGTGTTCCAGCTGGAATCAACACCGATGCGGCAACTCCTCAAAGCCCTTGCCCCGAACAGCTTCGAAGATGTTTCCGCTGTTCTTGCGCTGTATCGGCCTGGGCCGATGAGCGTCAACATGCACTACGACTACGCCGACCGCAAGAACGGTCGCAAGCCGGTCGAGTACTTCCATCCCGATGCTGCGGAGGTGCTCGACGACACGTTCGGCCTGATGATCTATCAGGAGAGCGTGATGCGCGTTGCTCAACGGTTCGCGGGTTACTCCTTGGCCGAAGCTGACAACCTGCGCAAGGCGATGGGCAAGAAGTCGCGTGAGGTCATGGCAGAGGCGCGCTCGGCGTTCGAGGCTGGGTGTGGACTCAACGGGTACGAGGCGGCGCTCGGCAAAGAATTGTTCGACACCATCGAGAAGTTTGCCGACTACGCCTTCAACAAGAGTCACACGTTCGGGTACGGACTCGTCACCTACCAAACGGCGTATCTCAAGGCGCACTATCCCGTCGAGTACTTCGCCTGTCTACTGACCAGCGTCAAATCCAATCTCGATAAGGCAGCGGTCTACCTGTCCGACTGTCGCGCCGCGGGCATCAAAGTTCTCACGGCCGACATCAACCGATCGGTGATCGACTTCGACGCAATCCCGACGGCGCTCGTCCCTGACGATGTGGCACTCCCGATCGGCAGCCCGGGCGCGATTACGTTCGGATTGTCGGCTGTCCGTAACGTCGGTTCGGGCCTGGTCGAACAGCTGATCACTGAGCGCGAGATGAACGGTGAATTCGCCGATTTCTACGACTTTGCAGAACGTGTCCCGGAACCAGTACTGAACAAGCGGACCGTCGAATCGCTGATCAAAGCCGGCGCATTCGACCGTCTCGGTCATCCACGTCTCGGTCTCCTCCGCTCGTTCGAGGCAATTCTCGATGTCACGATCGAACGTCGCCGCGAGCGCGACCAGGGCGTGATGAGCCTGTTCGGCGATTGGAATGACGCCCCGCCTGACACCGGTGCGTCACCCGCTTACAACGAGCGGGTCCCAATCCCAGACGTCGAGTTCGACAAGAACGAACGCCTCAAAGCTGAGAAGGACATGCTCGGTCTCTACGTCTCCGACCATCCATTGTTCGGTGTCGAGGCAGCACTCAAACGCAAAGTCGATCACAGCCTGAGCGATCTGCCGGAAATGGAAGATGGGACGCCGGTCAAGGTCGGTGGCGTGATCACGAATCTGGCCAGGAAGTTCACGAAACGCGGCGACCAGATGGCCGTGTTCGTGCTGGAGGATCTTGAAGCCACGATCGAAGTTACGGTCTTCCCCAGAACGTTGTTGGAACAAGGTCACAAACTGGAAGACGACATCATCGTCACGGTCAAAGGTCGTCTCGACCGTCGAGACGAGTCCCGTTTCGGTCTGATCGCGCAGGACATCGAAGTCCTGTCTGGCTTGACCCAGGGCAGTGCACCGCCGCTGCGACTGGCGCTCCCGACGCATGCTCTTGATGAGCTCAAGATTCAACGTCTGAAACGAATCCTGCGTGACCATCCAGGAGACTCTGTGGTCCAGATCGAGCTCGGTCACGGCAAGGTGCTGCGACTTGCTGACGAGTTCCGGGTCGACATCGACCGCGCAGTCGGAGAACTGCGAATGGCTTTCGGTCACGACGCCGTTCTGCTATGACGCCGTGCTGTTGAACGTGGGACTTGACGAGCCTGTTTGTCAATCCCGCCCGATCCGGTGGCAGAATGGTGATCCCATGACGTCCGCGGGAGGGGACAATGCCGATCGAAGTACACACAAACGACGCAATCTCGCTGACTGACGCCGATCTCGATGAGATGGGTTCGATCGAGGCTGCGTTCGACATCGGCGCGATCTCCAAGGCCAAGGAAGATTGGGTGCTCGTGACGACTGCCCGAATCGATGGCAAGTTGCACGGATTCACGTTCTCGACGTTGGAGCGAATCGGCGGTACTCCGTGCGTGCTACTCGGCATGATGAGTATTCGCCGGTCCTCGAAGCGTGATTCGGTCCTCCGCGGGCTGATGGGTGAGGCCTACCACCGTGCCTTGATGGCATTTCCTGACGAAGACGTTGTTGTCGGCTCCCGATTCGTGACCGCCGATGCCGTCGAAGCGTTCGAAAAGCTCGATGATGTGATTCCATCGCCTGGCGTGCGCGCCGTCGGTGAGGAGCGGGCATGGGGCCGTCGCATCGCCAAGCGATTCGGCGTCGAAGCGAAGTACGACCCTCAGACGTTCATCGCCAAAAATGGCCAATCCGGCTTTCTTGATTTCATCACGGCCAAGCCCGAGAAGATCAAGCCGGCGATCACCGCTCTACTGGCCGACGTCGATTCCGAAGCTGGCGACGCGATGGTCATTTACGGCTGGACGATGGCGGAAGACCTCGTCAAGCTCGGTCGCCGGGTCTAGTCGGGCGACTCGTGGATGAGTTCGCCGACGTCGTACGACGGCGGCGGATGACGCGTTCGTTCACATCACAGACATTGCCCGAGGGACTACTCGACGAACTCGTCGAACTGGCCAACCGGTCACCCAGTGCCGGCAAGAGTCAGGGTTGGCACCTGATCTCACTGGAAGGCCAGCAAACCGCCCGATTCTGGGATACGACGTTGCCACCGATGCGACGTGGTCTATTCAAGTGGCAGAGCTTGATCGATGCCCCCGTGATCCTACTGCCACTGGCCGATTCGAAGGCCTACACCGATCGTTACTCGGAACCTGACAAAGCGGCGACCGGGTTGGGAGCGAGTGTGGCCGCCTGGCCGGCACCGTATTGGACGATCGACGCCTCGATGGCCGTGATGACACTGTTGCTCGCTGCCGAGGCGGCCGGTCTCGGCGCATTGTTCTTCGGCGTGTTCAAAGGCGAGCGCGAGCTACGCCAATCGCTGGGAATTCCGCCAGGACTCGATCTACTCGGGGCAATCGCCCTCGGGTACCGCGCCGAGGGCGCCGAGCAACGTGGTCGAAGCGCCGGGCGACCTGGCCGCAACGCCGCCGGAATCATCCACCGGGGTGCCTGGTGAGATTCGTAGCGAGATTCAGGCTCAGGCCATCAGGCATTGGAGTTCCGGTGAGTTGCTCGTACAGCGCCTCCGGTGTCTCGGTAGGGGCCTCGCAGACGTAGTCCCTACACAGGTAGGCCCGACCGGCCGTCCGGTCCTCCCAGAGCGGAGAGTCGAACGATTCACCCCAGGTCATCACGAGATCGGGCCGCCACAACACTTGGGCGACTTTGACCAGTTCGGGAACGTCGCCGACGATCGCCAACTCGATCACACCCCGATGCCTCGACTGCACTGCCAAGAGTGCGTTCGAGACGCCCCCTGGAGCCTTTTCGATTGCCGTTCCGAGGAGTTGCAGAATCCGGTCGGCGTGGTTGCGATAGCGCATCTCGCCGGTCAGCGCAGCGAGTCGCAGGAGTCCGTTGGCGGCGCTCGAATTTGCTGATGGCGTCACCGTATCGTGGAGGTCTTTTTGGCGCACCACGAGCGCTTCAGCATCATCAGCGGTCGTGTACAGCCCGCCCTGACTGGCGTCCCAAAAGTGATCGAGCATGGTGTTGGCGGTCTCCTGGGCGGCTACGACCCAGCGCGCCTCGCCGGTCAGTTCGTGCAGTCGAACGAAGGCCTCGACCAAAGCTGAGTGGTCGGCGGCCAACGCCGAGTGCCGGGCCCGTGGCGCTCCATCGGCCTGCCAGGAACGCAGCCAGCGACCGTTGGCATCACGGAGTTCGCGTAGCAGGAACTCACCGTTGGTGACCGCCGCTTGTTTCCAATCGTCACGCTGAAATACAGCCGCCGCGTCGGCGAGCGCGCCGAGGAACAGCGCGTTCCATTCGGTCAGCACCTTGTCGTCGAGGCCGGGCTTTCGTCGCCTTGAGCGGGCGTCGTACAGACGTTGGCGTGACCGCTCGATCGAGTCCGGCCGCTTGAGTTCACCGCGATGGGCGATTCGGTTGGGGATCGAGCGGCCCTCGAAGTTGCCGCCCTCGGTGATGTCATACCAGTCACATGCGGCGTCGGCGTCGGTACCCAAAACCTGTTCGACTTCCGTGCGTGTCCAGGTGTGGAACAGACCTTCGTGGCCGTGTCCGTGCTCGTCGGGCGAATCGGCATCCTCTGCCGAATAGAACCCGCCATCTGGGTGACGCAGTTCCCTCAACACGTAACCAATCGTCTCCTCGACGACTTGGCGGTAATGGTCGATCCCGAGCACCGAGTACGCCTGGCGGTACACCTTGGTAAGCGTCGCCTGGTCGTAGAGCATCTTCTCGAAATGCGGGACGAGCCATTCTCGATCGACCGAATAGCGAGCGAACCCGCCACCAATGTGGTCGTACATGCCGCCCGATGCCATCGCATCGAGCGTCGTGGTGACGACTCGCTTGGCGTCGATGGAGCCGCCCGTCATGTACGAACGCAGCACCAGTTCGATGTGGAATGTCGACGGGAATTTTGGCGCCGACCCGAACCCGCCCCACTCATGATCGAACGCTGAGCCGAGCCGCGCGAGCGTCGAGTTGACGGCATCGAGCGATGGGATCTCGTCTTTGGGGTGCGTTTCTGAGCTCTGCCCAATCGCCTTCACGAGCGCCACGGCATTCTGTTCGAGGTCGCCTCGACGGTTGGTCCACACGTCATCGAGGGCGTCAAGGAGCTTGAGGAATCCGTCTCTCGGGAAGTAGGTGCCGCCCCAGAACGGACGTCCATCGGCGTCCATTGCGACTGTCATCGGCCAGCCTCCGCGGCCCGTCAAAGCCTGCACGGCGTCCATGTAGATCGAGTCGACATCCGGTCGTTCCTCTCGGTCGACTTTGACGCATACGAACCGAGCGTTCATCGACTGCGCAACCTCGTCGTTCTCGAAAGACTCGTGTGCCATGACATGGCACCAGTGGCAGGCCGAGTAACCGACGGAAAGCAAGATCGGTACATCCCGATCACGTGCAGCCTGAAAGGCCTCTGATCCCCACGGGTACCAATCAACCGGATTGTCGCGATGCTGACGCAGGTACGGGGACGTCTCGTTGGCAAGCCGATTCACGATTCGACGCTATCTACGGCCACGCCGTGGCAGCATGACGACGATGTCGATCGCTGCCTCCGTATTCCTGCTGTTGTTCGGCGCGCTCGCAATCGCCGTGTCGTGGAACGCCGCTCGACCGGTGATCGATCCAACTCGTCGTTACTCCCCACTGTGGCTTCCCGCCATGGTCGTGACCTCGCTGGCACCGCTCTGGCTGTTGATCCAACTCGGAGTGCTGTGCATCGCCGCAGTACTCGGTGGCTTTCGCCCACTTTCGGTGCTCGGCGCGATCGGTGGTGGGACGGTGCTCGTATCGGCGCTACTCACCGTCTGGCTGTTGATACGGTCGGCGATCGGGGTACGACGGTTGCGAGTCAACGTCGAAGGCGTAGTACATCCCGCACGTGGCGCCGCCAGGTGGCGGGGCAGGCCAATTCCGACGCCGCAGGGCGTCGTCGAGGAACTCGACATTGTCTGGCGTGAGAGTTCGACACTTGACCTGATCAGGCCCAGTCGGCCGACTGCTGGTGCACCGATGGTGATCTACGTGCATGGCGGTGGCTGGACTAGCGGGGATCCACAACATCAGGCGCGCGATCTGTATCACGCCTTGGCGTTGGACGGTTGGGTAGTTGCGACCGTGCGTTATCCGTTCGCACCGAGTGCCTCCGTGGAGGAACAGATCGCCACGATTCAGGAGGCCGTCGAGTGGGCAGGTCAAGAGTGGTTGCCATCTCGAATTGTATTGGCCGGGGGGTCAGCAGGCGGGCACCTGGCGTCGATTGCGGCGATGACGGCGACCAAACCCGAACATCGAGTCGACGCCTGCGTCGGCCTGTATGCGGTCTACGATATGGCGAACCGCAATCGAACACGGGCACCGTGGACCAAGATCAGGCGCGAGGTCATGCAGGCAACCGTCGAACACGCGCCAGACCGGTATCGAGCCGTTTCGCCGCTCGACCAAGTCGATCAGCGAACTCCACCGTTTCTGGTCGTACACGGGACCCACGACACGTTGGTGCCGATTGGCGAGGCGACCCAGTTCGTCGAGGCGCTTCGGTTCGCCAGGCGACCGGTCAGCTTTGTCGAGGTGTATGGAGCACAGCACGCCTTCGATGCGTTCTCGTCCCGAACGAGTCGCACTGCGGCGGCAGCGATTCGAACCTGGCTGCGTCGAAGCGTGCTGGAAGGTCAGGCACCGACAGCGTGATAGCCGCCGTCAACGTGGATGATCTCGCCGGTCGTCGCCGGGAACCAATCAGACAACATCGCACAACAGGCCCGGGCGACAGGTTCCGAGTTGTTGACGTCCCACCCGAGTGGAGCGCGGCCATCCCACGTGTCTTCGAACAGCTTGAACCCAGGAATCGACTTGGCCGCCATCGTTCGAATCGGTCCGGCTGCAACGAGATTGCAGCGGATCTGCTGCGCGCCAAGCTCGCGGGCGAGGTATCGCGACAGGCTTTGCAGCGCTGACTTGGCAACACCCATCCAGTTGTAAGCCGGCCATGCCCGCTGGTTGTCGAAGTCAAGCCCGACAAACGCGCCGCCGTTGGACATCAACGGCACGAATGCGTCGGCCAGCGTCTTGAGTGAGTAAGTCGAGATGTGCAACGCCACCGCAACGTCCTCGAACGGTGCCCCGAAAAAATCGTCGCCGAGGCACGATGCCGGCGCGAACCCGATGGCATGCAACACACCGTCGACTCGACCCCACTTGGCGGCGACCGCAGCACGCGCGGATTCGACGTGCTCAGGCACCGTGACATCGAATTCGAATACATCGATACTGTCGCCCAGCTTTCTGGCCGTCCGTTGCGTCAGACTCATGCCTCGACCGGCCCCAGTCAGCACGATCTCGGCTCCTTCCTCCAAGGCGATCTTGGCGACACCGAACGCCAGCGAGGCGTCGGTCAAGACCCCGGTGATCACAATCTTCTTGCCATCGAGTAAACCCATAATGGATGACCGTAGCCGCGGTTGTGCAAGGCTCGATGACATGCGGATAGGGATCATCGGAGGGACTGGGCCAGCGGGAATCGGTTTGGCGGCTCGGCTTGCCAGCGTCGGATACGAGACCGTGCTCGGCTCACGATCGAAGTATCGGGCGATGGAGAGCCGCGACGCGCTCGTCGATCAGTATCCGGAGATTGGGGACATGCTGAGCTACGGTGACAACCGAACCGCCGCCGACTGTGACCTGATCGTGATCGCCACACCGTGGGATTCGGCGGCCACGATGGCTCAGGATCATGCGTCCTACCTGAAGGGCAAGATCGTGATCAGCATGGCCAACGCGCTCGTCAAGGTCGGCAAGGAGTTCCAGCCGCTGGTCCCGCCCCGCGGCAGTGTGGCGGCTCACGTGCAAGCGGCCGTGCCGGCAAGTCGGGTGGTTGCCGCGTTCCATCATCTCCCAGCCAAGGAACTCGGCAACATTGGCGAGCCGATCGATTCTGACGTGTTGATCTGCGGTGACGATGCCAACGCCGTGATGCAGGTCAGCGAGATAGTGAGCAAGATTCCTGGCTGTCGACCGCTCGATGCCGGCGAACTGTCGAACGCGACAGCGATCGAAGCCTTCACTGCGGTGCTGCTGCAACTCAACGTCCGCTACAAGACTCGGGTTGCTCCGAAGTTGACGGGAATCAAACGCGACCCTCGCGTGGTTGACGCCTGAGCATGTCGACTCTCAACCTGTACGACACTGCCCGCAGGGCAATCGTCGCGTTCGAACCAGGCGACGAAGTTCTGATGTACACGTGTGGGATTACACCGTACGATGCGACTCATCTCGGTCACGCCGCCACGTTCATCGCTTACGACGTGCTGCAACGTCATCTGATCGACAAGGGCCACACTGTCAAGTGCGTCCGCAACGTCACCGATGTCGACGATCCGTTGTTCGCCAAGGCACGCCAACTCGGTGTCCACTACCTCGACCTGGCGGCAGGGGAGGAGGCCCGTTTCGAGCGCGACATGGTGGCGCTGAATGCGCTTCCGGTTGCCTCAACTCCGCGTGCCTCTTCGGCGATCCCCGACATTCGCGGCTTCATCGGGATGGTGCTCGACCAGGGGTACGCTTACGAGGCGGGTGGGTCGGTGTACTTCGACGTCTCGAAGTTCGATTCGTTCGGCTCAGTCAGCAACTACACCGTGGACGAGATGATTGCCCTCGCCCGCCAACGCGGTGGCAACGTTGACGATCCCAACAAACGTCACGCCCTCGACTTCGTGCTCTGGCACCCCTCGGCTGACGATGAGCCCTCATGGGACACGATGTGGGGGGCTGGCCGACCCGGCTGGCACATCGAGTGCAGTGCCTTGGCGCTGCGTGAACTCGGGACGACGATCGATTTGCACGGCGGGGGAACGGATCTGATTTTTCCGCACCACGAGTGCGAACGTGCCCAATCGGAAGCGGCCACAGGTGAACCGTTCGTGAAGCATTGGATGCACACGGCCCTGATCAGCAAAGACGGTCACAAGATGTCGAAGAGTCTTGGCAATCTTGTGTTCGTCGACCGACTCCGCACCGAATGGGAACCGATGGCGATCCGGCTTGCCTTGATTGAACACCACTACCGGTTCGAGTGGGAGTGGGACGACGAGTTGATGCCGCGCAACGCCGCCCGGCTCGAGGCGTGGCGCAGTTCGGCCGACGGGTACGAGGGCGATTTGCTTGGGATCGTGCGAGAGTTCCTCGACGACGATCTTGATACCCCGAATGCCGTTGCTGCGGTCGATGCCGCCGCCGCCAAGGGTGAATCGACCAGCGCTGCGGCAGCATTGCTCGGGGTCAACCTGATCAAGGAGTGAGTGTGTCAAGAGACACACCTGCTGTTCACATGAAATCAATCTTCTCTTCTCCTTCGCGGCACTGCGATGGCCTACAGTTCGCGATATGAGCGAACGGGTCGGAGCCAGTAAGGCGCAGGCCCGCGCCCGCCGACTGATTGGTCCTCTCGCGAAGCGGCTGTGGACGATCAATCGTGAAGGTTACGAACGACTCCCAGTAGACGGCCCGGCAATTCTCTGCCCGAACCACATCAGTTTCCTCGATTCGGCGTTTCTCATGCTGACAGTGCCTCGAAACATCAGCTTCGTCGGCAAAGCCGAGTACATGGATTCGTGGAAGACGAAGTTCATCTTCCCGGCGATGGGGATGATTCCTATCGACCGATCTGGCGGCAGCAAGAGCCAAGCTGCTCTCGATACGGCCAAGACCGTGTTGAATCGTGGCGAGCTGTTCGGGATCTTCCCGGAGGGCACTCGCAGCCGCGATGGCGACCTGTACAAAGGCCGCACCGGCGCTGCCCGCCTGGCGATGACGATCGGATGCCCGATCTTTCCGGTCGGGATCGTCGGTACCGACCACATCCAGCCGGTCGATGCGAAGCTTCCGAAGTTGGGCAAGGAATGCACGATCACGATCGGTCGCCCAATCCGCCCCGAGCGATATCGGGGCCGTGGCCCTGAGCACCTGGCGTGGCGGTCAATGACCGATGAAGTGATGTACGAAATCCGTGAGATGACCGGCCAGCCCTACCACAACGTGTATTCCGGTCAAGCGGAAAGCGAGCAACTCGAGCCGTCGAAGGTGGCAACCGTCGCCGATGAGGAACGGATCGATCAGCGGATCCTGGTTGCCGCCGGCTGAAAGCCCGCACCAATCAGTACCGGGAGGCGGCGATGCGACTGCCAGGGCTGGCGCACCGTCGACGTTTGCGGGACCATGCATTGGCTAGGCAATCGACCGCGGGTCGCCGGGAAATAACTGATCGACGACGACGACGACCACTCCACCGGTTTCGTCGGGGTGAATGGTGATTCCTGAGGCGTCGTCACGAACGAGCGCCACCCCGGCAGCTGTCAGCGCTCGGCGGGCGTCTGCGAGGTCGCCAACCAGGACGCCGAGATTGCTGGTTTGCGGGCGGGTGTAGTTCCAGCCCCATAATGTTTCGCTCGTTCCAACGTCGGGGATCGGATACAACGCCAGCATCACGTCGCCCATCGAGACCGCCGCCTGCGGGTGACCTTGTGGAGCATCGGGATTGTCGAAGGCGACGCCGTGGCCGAACAGTTCGGCGAGACGGGCTGCAGCGGAGGTCGGATCGGTAACCACGGCACCACCGAAGGCTATGTGTGTGACGTCGAGCAACGGCTCGCCGAGGATCGGTGGCATAGCCACACCGAACCGCGGGTCGAGAGGTTCCTCGGCCCCGAACCATTCGATCACGACACCCGCCGTTTCAGCGGGATGCGTGAAAACAATGTGACCACCAACCCGTGATGCGATCCGCACGCCGTGCGTTTGCAGGAAGGTAACGGTGGCGTCGATGTCTGCCACCTGAACTGCGATCGAGCTCATGTGGGATCCGAACCGTTGAACGAACCTGTCGACGGCACCACCCGTAACGATCGGCTCGCCGATCTCGATGATGTTGTCACCCAGCCACGCCATCCCACCGCGACGCCCGATCGCCGGATCTTCGATTCGGCTGTCCTCCAAGATCCGAAGCCCGCACAGCCGGTTGAGCGCGTCACGGGTGCGTTCGTAGTCGGCAACCATTGCCGTCGTGTGAAAGCACCATCGAATTTCGTGTTGACCGGTCATCTCCGATCAAGCCTTGGCGAAGCGCACGAGCACGTCAGCACAGCGTCTCCACGATCGAGACCGTATCCCTAACCGTTCGGGCGATGACTACGGGGCGCTCGTACACTTCAACCGTTATGTCGAACATCACGATCTCCCTTCCCGACGGTTCCGAGCGCGAGTTGCCGGAAGGCTCGACGGCGCTCGATCTTGCGGCTTCGATCGGCAAACGCCTCGCCCAGGCGGCGGTTGCCGCCGTCGTTGATGGTTCTGAAACCGACCTGACGCGGCCCCTCACGGATGGGGCGACTGTGGCGATCGTCACCGAGAACACGCCGGAAGGTCGCCACGTATTGCGTCACTCGACCGCGCACGTGATGGCCCAGGCCGTCACCCGATTGTTCCCGGGCGCCAAGTTTTCGATCGGTCCCGCAATCGAGAACGGGTTCTATTACGACTTCGACCTGCCAGAGGGCAAGACCTTCAGCGACGACGATCTCTCCACGATCGAAGCCGAGATGCGGGTGATCATGGCCGCCGACCAGCCGTTCATCCGGTCGGAAATGACGCCCGATGAAGCACTTGCGCTGTTCGCTGACCAGCCGTACAAGTGCGAAATCATCGAGCGTGTTCGGGCGGTCGCAGCCGCAGCCGGTCAACTCGGTGGTGTCGACGAACTCGATGCCGGTGAGGTCGCTGGCGACACGGTCAGCGCCTACCGCAACACCGACCAATTCGTCGATATGTGTGTCGGGCCGCACGTCCCGTCAACGGGCCGGCTCGGCCATTTCAAACTCCAGAAGACCTCCGGCGCATATTGGCGCGGGAGCGAACAGGGTCCGATGTTGCAACGGATATACGGCACAGCGTGGGAGTCGAAACAGGCACTCGCAGACCACCTCACACAACTCGAGGAAGCCGCCAAGCGCGACCACCGCAAGCTGGCCACCGAGATGGACCTCCTGAGCTTCCCGCACGAGTTGGGTGGCGGACTTGCCGTCTGGCACCCCAAGGGTGCCACGGTTCGCAAGCTGATGGAGGACTACAGCCGGGCCCGTCACGAGAACGGCGGTTACGAGTTCGTGTTCACGCCGCACCTCGCCAACGCCCGTCTATTCCAGACCTCCGGCCACCTCGACTTCTACGCCGACGGGATGTACCCGCCGATGGAGATGGACAACGGCACGTATTACATGAAGCCGATGAACTGCCCGATGCACTGCTTGATCTTCAAGAGCAGGCAGCGCAGCTATCGGGAACTGCCGCTACGACTGTTCGAACTCGGCAACGTGTACCGATACGAGCGCGCCGGAACTCTGCACGGGTTACTCCGGATACGAGGTTTCACGCAGGACGACAGCCACATCTACATCACAAAGGACCAGATGGCCGACGAAGTCGCCGGCCTGCTCGACTTCGTGCTGTCCGTGTTGCGCGCTTTCGGGTTCGAGGACTTCGTCTTCAACCTCTCGACCAAGGATCCGAACAAGTTCGTCGGTTCCGACGAGATCTGGATCGAGGCAACCGATGCGCTTCGTGAGGCGCTCGATCGACATGGGCTCGAGTACCGGATCAAGGAAGGTGACGCCGCCTTCTACGGTCCGAAAATCGACATCGATGTGCGTGACGCAATTGGTCGATCATGGCAACTCTCGACGATTCAGGCCGATTTCAACCTGCCCGAGCGGTTCAATCTCGAGTACGTCGGCGCCGACAATGAGCGCCACCGTCCGATCATGTTGCATCGTGCGCTGTTCGGCTCGATCGAACGCTTCTTCGGTGTGCTGCTCGAGCACTATGCCGGCAACTTCCCGACCTGGCTGGCTCCGCTTCAAGTACGCGTGCTACCCGTCGCGACAGCACACGAGGAGTACGCCGAGACCGTTGTAGCCCGACTCAAGGAAACAGGTGCCCGGGTCGACATGATCGCTGCCAACGACGCTCTCGGGAAGCGAATTCGTTCCTCGAAGATGGAGAAGATTCCGTACATCCTCGTCGTCGGTGACGACGATCTGGCGGCCTACACCGTCGGCGTCAACCCGCGCCGCGGCGAGGTCGAACGCGGTGTCAGTCTGGCCGAGTTCGTCAACCGGTTCAGCGATGAAGTCGCCTCTGGTAACAACAAGACGCTCACCGCCTGATGCTGGAACGGCTGTGGAACGGGTGGCGATCGACCTACGTCGCTTCGGTCGAGCCGACGACCGAACCGGGAATCGGCAGTGTGTTCACACAGATTCTGGGCTCTGGTCTCTCAGACGAAGACGCAAACATCGTCCATCGAGGGATTACGTGTTGCGCGATCCTCAACGCCTACCCGTATGCAACTGGCCACCTTCTGATCCTGCCGTATCGAGAGGTTGCCGAGCTCGAACTCCTGACCGACGAGGAAACCGCGGAAATCTGGTCAACGGTAAGAGACGCCGTAGTCGCCGTGAAGTCGGCATATCAGCCAGAGGGCGTCAACGTCGGACTAAACCTCGGTCGCCCCGCAGGTGGATCGGTGAGCGAGCACCTGCACGTTCATGTCGTTCCTCGGTGGACCGGCGACTCAAATTTCATGACCGCGATCGCCAACACCCGTACGCTCCCGGAGCCGTTGCACGACACGGCCACCCGGATTCGCATGGCCTGGCCGATCTCGGGCGACGGCACGGGTTCGCCCCATTAGGCTTCGATGACGATGGACGCTCCTGAAACCGCCGGCCCCGACGAGCTGCGTGACCAACTCCCGGACGACCTCAACGCCGCCGAGTTTGTCGGCGCGTACGAGTTCCCCGACAACTCGCGGCGTCGCACCCCCGGCGTGATCTACCTCGTTCTGGGGGCGGTGTGCCTCGCCGCATTCCTGTTCAGCCGTGACTCGTCGGTGCTCGTCAATTCAGGGATCGGTTGGGCCGCGCTCGTGCTGGGGGTGATGGGCCTGATCAGCCTCACTTCCGGCTGGCGCATGCACATCGACGAGAAGCAGGCCCTAGTCGCCGCACAGCAGGCGCTCGAGTTCCCAATCGGTCATGCATCAGCCCAACAGGTTTGGCACGGCATTCGTAGCCGGCCAAGCTGGCGGGTGTTGTGTTACTCCGCCGAGGACCCGCCCCTACGGCGCGGGCTCGTGCTCGTCGATGCAGTCAACGGGAGCGTCCTGCAACACCTCGTCGAAGACAATCCAGAACGACTGGAAAGCTGAGTCCGTATGTTCGACGGAAAATTCAGGGCACCAGTCGACGCCGCAGTCAAACCGATCGGCGCTGCGCTGCGTAAGACGAAACTGACCCCTGATCACCTGACGATCGTCGGCCTGGTGGTCGGCGCTGGTGCCGCAGTGGCGGTCGGTTCCGGTCGACTTCGACTCGGCCTGATCCTCGTGATCCTCGCAGCACTACCCGATCTACTCGATGGCGCATTGGCGAAGGCGTCGAACTCGTCGAGCCAGCGGGGTGCCTTTTTCGATTCGACGGTCGACCGAATCACCGACGCGCTCCTACTTGGTGGGCTTGCCTACTACTTCGCCGTTTATGAAGATCCACGCTTGGCCGTGCTGCCATTCGCGGTTTCATCCGTGTCGTCGGTGATCTCGTACCAGCGTGCCAAAGCAGAGTCGCTCGGGCTCGACGCCAAGGGCGGCCTGATGGAGCGCGCCGAGCGAATCGTCGTGTTGTGCATCGGCCTGTTGATCGAGCCGTGGGTCGACGGAGCCCTGATTTGGATCCTGTGGGGGATGCTCGTGCTGATCTCGATTACGGCTGTACAACGGTTCGTCAAGGTCTGGAAGCAGGCGGCAGTGGCGCCGGTCACGCAGGCCCGAATCGATCTCCGGCGGGAACGTCGTTCGTCACGTCGTGAACTGCGCACGGAGCGAACTGAACGGATCCGCACTCGGATTCCGATCAAGACGCGCGTGCCCCGCCGTAAGGATTGACGAGCGATATCCGGATGGAAACACCGAGACATCGATTCGATCTGACCAATGCAGTCACATTCGGTGGCTATCGATTGGCAGCGTTGACGGCACGTGGCATCCCTGGCTTCGCCGCACAGGTAGTCGCCCCAACCCTCGGCCTTGGCGCCAACATCGCCAGCCCTGAACGTCGGGCGATGATCATGAGACACCTCAAGCGGGCCGACCCGACGCTGGGTGGGATTCGCCTGAGGCGTGCGGCCCAGGAGGCGTTCGACTCGTACACCCGATACTGGCTCGAAAGTTTCAGGCTGCCGCATTTGTCGGTCAAGACGGTCGACCGCGGCATGCGCGTCGATGGGTACAACCATGTGGTCGACGGGCTGGCGGCGGGAAACGGCGTGATCCTGGCGCTGCCACATTTGGGCGGTTGGGAGTGGGCCGGTCGATGGCTCGTCGATCGCAGTCACGGTCTCACCGTGGTGGTCGAGAAACTCGAACCGCCTGCACTGTTCGAATGGTTCGTCGACTTACGCGAGCAGCTCGGAATGCATGTCATCCCGCTCGGTTCGGGTGCCGGTCGTGAGGTGCTCACGGCGCTCAAACGCAACGACATCGTGTGCCTGCTGTGTGATCGCGATATCCAGCGCACCGGGGTCGAAGTCGAGTTCTTCGGCGAACGCACGACGTTGCCAGCAGGGCCTGCCACGTTGGCGCTGCGAACCGGCGCTCCGCTCTTGGCAACCGGCGTCTATTTCACTGACCGCACTGATGGCCACCTCGGCGTCGTCCGCCCGCCGATCTCGACGGAACGCTCGGACGACGGTCTGCGGGCCGATGTGCAGCGGGTCACGCAAGACCTCGCTCACGATCTGGAACATTTGATCCGACGAGCACCACACCAGTGGCACATGTTCCAGCCCAACTGGCCCAGCGACCCCGGGTTTGGCTGACGCCACTCCCTGAACTCACCTGCCTTGAACTCACCTGCCCTGACCTCAACTTCGGGGTCGAACTGCCGATGAACAATCAATGAATCGCACGCTGATTGCGCCTGCGAGCTTCGCCCTGGTCGGGGCGGGGCTGGTCGCTGCGTATATCAACGCGCCGGTGAGTCAGGCGTCCGAGTGGATTCTTGCCTGTGCATCAGCCATGGCGGCGATAGCGATCGTGGCGGCAATCATCATCTATCGGCCGGTCCGACCCGTGCCGTGGTTTCTGGTCGCTGTCGGATTGGCGGTCTCTGGGGCTTCCTACGTTGTAGGCGCGGAGGAGTACTTTTCCGACGGGTTGATCTTCCCAGGGGCAACCAACGCTGTCGGAATCCTGGCCTATCCGGCGCTCTTCGTCGGCATCGCCAGTATCACCTCTGACCGACGCAATGCCCGCGATCTGTTGGCGGGTTCCGAACCGATCATTTACGTGATCGCCCTGACGGCGCTGATGTGGCTGGCCGTCACCGGGCCATATTTCGAAGATGGTGATCTACCGCTCAATCCGCAGGCGTGGATCTGGGTGTTTTCGCTGCTCGACGGCGTTCTTGCTCTGATGGCGTTGCGGCGGGCCGAAGGTCCGGGTCGAGAGTGGCTGGTCTATAAGCTGATGGTGCTCGGGTTCCTGCTGTGGGCTGTTGCCCACGCTGCGGTCGGCTGGAGAGGTTTCGAAGGCACCTTCGTCCCAACGTCGCTGGTGGCATCGTCGCTCATGATTGGGCCACTCGTACTCGGTCTGGTCGTGACCATGCCGGGGATGGCTGAAATCACGGCGGAACAAGGCGACGACGGTCGTGTCCACTGGGCACAAATTTTCGGTTTGCTGGTTGCCTCGCTAGTCCCGCTTGGCGCGCTGATCCTGATGTTGGCCACTGGGCTCACCTCCACGTCATCGTTCGTGGTGGTCTCGTTGGCAACGGTCAGCGTGATCGTTCTGGCGTTGGCGAGGATGTGGCGGCTCGTCGACCAGGTGCGGCTCCTCACTGAGCAACGCGGCCACGACAGGTTGGCGGCAATGGTCGAACACTCGAGCGATGTCGTGATGCTTGCTGACCAGCAGGGCCACGTGAACTATTCGAGCCCAGGGCTGCGCGGCACACTCGGCTATGACCCGGTGAGCTGGATCGGTCGCCACCTCCTCGACGTGCTCGTCGAGGACGATCGCGAACAGGCCCAGCGGCAATTCGATCGGCTTGTCGAAACAGGACACGGTGGCACGGTCGAGTTCGAAGCATCCTTACTCCACGCCGATGGCCAACGCAGGAAGGCCACCGTCGTCGTCGCCAACCTCGTGGGCGGCGCAGCCGTCGACGGGATGGTCGCCACGTTCCGAGACGTCACCGAGCAGCGCAATCTGGAACGCCAGCTCAGCCATCGGGCATTCCACGACGAACTGACTGGCCTCGCCAATCGGGCGCTGTTCCTTGATCGCATGGATCATGCACTCCGCGTCACTCGGCCATTGACCGACCCGGTAGTCGTGTTGTTCGTTGATCTCGACGACTTCAAGTCAGTCAACGATGCGCTCGGCCACGGCGTTGGCGATCAACTGCTCAAGAACGTCGCCGATCGAATCCGCAAGGCAACCGCCACCGGTGATACTGCTGCGCGACTCGGTGGAGACGAATTTTCGGTCCTGCTCGAAGATCGCGGTGGCATCGACCGAGCGATCGATGTGGCGGAACGACTGCTCGACAGTTTGCGGGAGCCGGTCACGATTGCGGGATATGACGTCACCGTGCTGGCCAGCGTAGGGGTCGCTGTTGCTACTCCCGGGATGAGCACCACAAGCCTCCTGCGCGATGCCGACATCGCGATGTACGAGGCGAAACGAGCCGGCAAGGGTCAGATCCGGATCTTTGATCCGGCAATGCGGCTCGTCGCCACGAAGCACCTCGAATACCGCAGTGAGCTCGGTGAAGCCCTCAACAAGGGAGAGCTGCGGCTCGTATATATGCCGTTTGTCGATCTGAAGACCGGTCAGGTAACCGGGGCGGAAGCACTCGTGCGTTGGCACCACCCGATACATGGCGACGTACCCGCCAGCGAGTTCATTCCAATTGCCGAACGCTCAGGGCTGATCGTGCCGATGGGGTACTGGGTGATCGAGGAAGGCCTTCGCCAAGCAACGAGTTGGCGACCCGAGCCCGGCCTGTTCTTGAGTCTGAACGTCTCAGCTGTCCAAATCCGTCAATCTGACTTTGTCGAGCGCGTGATCGCGCTCCTCGACGCCTACCGGATCGACCCCAAGACCATCATTTTCGAGGTCACCGAAACGATGCTGGTCGACGAAGGCGATCGCGCTACCGAGACAGTTCGGCGCCTGCGTGACGAAGGTTTCCGTTTCGCTATCGACGATTTCGGGTCAGGGCATTGTTCGCTCAGCTATCTGCAGCGCCACCCCGTCGACCTGCTCAAGATTGATCGGACCGCAATCGAGGAGTTCGGGCGTGACCCACGCGGTAATACGTTGGCTCGATCGATTCTGCAAATGGCTGACTCGCTCGACTTGCTCACCGTGGCCGAGGGCATCGAAACCACGGGCCAGCTTCGTGAACTTCGCCGATTCGGCTGTGCGCTCGGTCAGGGCTATCTCCTGTCGAGGCCGCTCGAGGCGAGCGCGTTGGAACAACGATTCGGACAGTCTCAGACCGTCGGCGTTCGGTAGAGCACACACCACGCCAGACACCACGCCAGACACCGCGCCAGACACCGCGCCAGACAACACGCGAGAGAACACGGTCGAGGGACGACCGCGTTACGGTTGCGGCGGTGAGTCTTCGAATCGGCATGGTCTGCCCGTACAGCCTGTCGATCCCTGGGGGAGTACAAGCGCAGGTCCTCGGATTAGCACGTCAACTCCGACGCGAAGGGTACGAGGTTCGTGTCCTCGGGCCGTGTGACGGACCACCGCCCGAACCATTTGTGACGCCACTCGGCGACAGCCTGCCAACTGCTGCGAACGGCTCGATTGCCCCGCTTGCCCCGGATCCATCGGCGGTCATGCGAACGCTGCGAGTGCTGCGCGACGAAGCGTTCGACGTACTTCACGTTCACGAACCCTTGGCTCCCGGCCCGTCGATTACCACCGTGACGTTGCATACCGCTCCGACCGTCGGCACGTTTCACGCCGCAGGCAGATCGTCGAGCTATCGGGTTCTGGCACCGGCACTCAAGCGCCTGAACGCCCGAATCGATCACAAGGTGGTCGTTTCGAAAGACGCTCTCGCGTTGGTGCAGGGTTACCTCGGCGGCGAGTACCAAGTGTTGTTCAACGGCGTGGAAACCACCGAGATCCGGGCCGTCGTCCCGATGAAACATCACCGGCCGGCGGTGTTCTTTCTTGGCCGACACGAGGAACGAAAAGGTCTCGAGGTGCTGCTGGCGGCACTCAGGTTGATCGACCTCGACCTGTCGTGCTGGGTCGCCGGTGATGGCCCTGACACGCAACGGCTCCGGATCGAGTACGGCGGAGACAACCGACTCGAGTGGTTGGGCCGCATCTCGGAGCCCGACAAACTGGCGCGCATGAGAGGTGCATCAGTGTTCTGCGCCCCGTCGCTGCACGGCGAGTCGTTCGGGGTGGTGCTGATCGAGGCAATGGCGGCTGGCACACCTGTCGTGGCCAGTGCCCTCGACGGTTACCGAAATGTCGTCACCGACGGTGTCGACGGTGTACTGGTGCCGCCGGGCAACGTCGAGGCACTGGCGACGGCGCTCAAGCGCCTGCTCGGCGACCGTGAACTGGCGGCATCGTTGGTCGCCAGCGGTTCAGCCCGGGCCGACGAGTTTGCGATGTCGCGGCTGGCCGCCGAGTACATCGGCATCTACCACCGCCTCGCACCGTAGACTTCACGCCATGTGGATCCTCATCGTTTTGCTGATCATCGCGGCAGCGCTGATTCTATACCTGATTGCGGCCTACAACGGCTTGATCCGGCGCCGCAATCAGATCGAGAACTCTTGGTCGCAGATCGACGTACAACTCAAACGACGACTCGATCTGATCCCAAACCTCGTTGAAACGGTCAAGGGCTACGCAGCGCACGAGAAAGAGACACTTGACGCCGTCATCAAAGCTCGCAACGCAGCGGTCGCGGCACCATCGACGCCTGGCGCACAGGCGGCAGCCGACGGCCAATTGACCGGCAGCCTGCGCCAACTGTTTGCGTTGGGCGAGGCCTATCCGGACCTCAAGGCGAATACCAACTTCCTTGCTTTGCAGGAGGAATTGTCAGCTACCGAGGGCCGTGTCGCCTACGCACGCCAGTTCTACAACGACAGCGTCCTGGAGTACAACAACAAGCTCCAGCAGTTTCCAACTATGTACTACGCCAGGGCGCTCAAATTCGAGCGTCGCGAGTACTTCGAAGCCGACGAGGCTGCCCGCACGGCACCCTCGGTCGAGTTCTGATCGTCCGTCGACCGCCCGATGCACGAACTGATCAGATCGAACAAACGTCGCAGCGTCCTGCTCGTCGCCAGCTTCACCCTTGTGCTGGCGCTCGTCGGCGCGGCGTTCGGCGTGGTTTTCGGCGGCGGGCTCGTCGCCACGCTCTTCGCCCTGGTAGTCGGGGCTGTCATCGCATTTCTGTCGTATTGGAAAGCCGACAAGATCGCCCTCGCGATCTCCCGCGCCAAGCCAGCCGACGGGCCGGAGTACGCCCGCCTGCACAACATCGTTGAAGGATTGTGCATTGCCAGCGGGCTCCCCAAGCCGGGTGTGTACGTGGTGCACGATCCTGCACCGAACGCGTTTGCCACCGGCCGAAATCCGAAGCATGCATCAATCGCTGTGACGACTGGATTACTCGAGAAGATGAACCGAGTCGAACTCGAAGGCGTGGTTGCCCACGAATTGAGCCATATCCGGAATTACGACATTTTGGTTTCGACGTTGGCGGTCACGTTGGTCGGTGCGGTGGCACTCTTGAGCGATATCGCGATCCGAACGATGTGGTGGAACGGCGGGCGTGTGCGGCGCGACGGTGATCGCAACGATGGCGGCAATCCCTTGGCGATCATCGGTTTCGTGCTCTTGATTCTCGCGCCGCTCGCAGCCAAAGCGATGCAGGCGGCGATTTCGCGTCAGCGTGAAACGCTCGCCGATGTAAGCGCCTGTCAGATGACCCGGTACCCGCCAGGTTTGATCTCTGCACTCGAAAAACTCCAATCCGATACGACGGTGACGCATTCTGCGTCCACGGCTACGGCACACTTGTGGATTGAACAGCCGATGAGCGGCGTCGGCGACGGAGGTCGTCTCGGTCGCTCGCATCGCCTGTTCAACACCCACCCCCCGCTTGATGAGCGGATTGCCCTGTTGAGAGAACTGTGATTCGACACCAAAAGAAACTGCTCCTACTCGCATCCTGCCTGCTGGTCACGGCCTGTTCAGGCGGTGACGGCGATGCCGAATCGTCGTCAGCCGTACCTGAGGTATCGACGACGTCATCGACAACGTTGCCGCCAACGACCACTAGCACTACGAGTACGACCACGACCACGACCACGACGGTTGCCCCGGTGACGATCCCTCCGGATATTTTGCGGATGCCGTTGACGGGCGAACCAATCGACGACGTCGCTGAGATTCCGAATCGTCCAGCTCTGGCGGCGAAGATCCCGAACAACCCGGAGGCACGCCCTCAGGCTGGTTTGAACGAGGCCGATATCGTGTTCGAGGAGATCGTCGAGGGTGAACTCACCCGATTCGCAGCGGTGTTCCACTCCGTTGGAACTGGAAGCGAGCCGCTCGGGCCGATCCGTTCGGGTCGCAGCCAGGACATCAATATTCTGTCCGCGTTCGATCGCCCATTGTTCTCGTGGAGTGGTGGCAATCGCGGCGTCACCAATCTGATCGAAGATTCAACTCTGTTCGATCTGAGCGCGTTACATTCCGATGGCTATTTCCGCCGTTCGGGTCGAGGGGGGAAACCCCACAACCTCTTTTCGAGCACCGATGCGCTCTGGGCGCAAGCGCCCGCTGACGCCGTGATCCCACCCGTCGTCTTCGACTATCTCGCGCCCGACGAAGATCTCACTGGCGACCCGGCGACGGTGATCGAAGTCAAGATGGGCGGTATCCCGGTGCGCTGGGAGTATGACGTCGACACTGATCGCTATTTCCGTTGGCAGAACGGCAAGCAACACGACACGGAATCATCTGGGCAAGTTTGGGCAGACAATCTCGTGCTGATGATGGCCAACTACTCACCGAGCGTCGTCGATGCCAATTCGCCAGAGGCTGGAACGCTCGGGTCGAATCCGGTTTACATCTTCACCGGTGGAACCGTTCGGATTGGTGTTTGGCTGCGTTTTCAGGCGATTGATCCGTTCGGATTCTTCAACAACATCGACGACGTCGTACCGCTGGGACTACAGCCAGGTCGCACATGGGTGGAGATTCCTCGCAACACCGAGGGCATTGTCACCTGGAGCTGATGATCTGAGCGATCTCGTTCGGATGGCTGTACATCAGCCAGTGCGGGCCGGCCAGATCGATGTACGACCACGACAAGTCGAGCCGGATCACGTCGGCGTAGCCAGTGAATCGGCTCGACTCGCTCTTGGTCGCGAGCACGAACGTCTTGTCGAGATCGGGTGGCAACGTGACCTCGACCTGCTCGGTGAAGGTAGCGAACGATTGCGGCATCACGCGGTCCATGAACCACGCCACTCCCTGGGAGCCACCGACGATCGCCGGATCGGGGTCGTAACCGGCAAATGGGAGCATGCCGCCGTTGGCGAGCGCGACCGCTGTTCGCTCAGGGCTCTGGCCGCTGTCACCGGCGACTGGGGCGTGCGCATCGAGGTACAGCAATCGAGCAATCCGCGCTGAGGACTGTTTCCAGACGCGTGAGATCACACGCCCTCCGTAACTGTGGCCAACCAAGGTGACGCCGACCAGATCGAGCACCTCGAGCACGTTGACGACATCGGCGACGTGATCCGAGAGGGTGATGTGCGGCCCTGATTGATGCCGACGGGTGCCGTGGCCGGTCAGTGAGACAGCATGCACCGGACGACCGGTTGCATGTAGCAACGGAAGAACCGGGTTCCATGACCACTCGCCGACCCACGCGCCGTGAACGAGAACGATCGGCCTGGCGTGCGAGTCAGCCCCAAACATCGTCGGCGACGTCGACCACGTGGCGCAACTTTGCCCACTGCTGATCCTCGGTCATCACGTTCCCGTGAATCGTCGACGAGAACCCGCATTGCGGGCTGAGACACAGCTGGTCGATGGGCACGTACTTGGACGCTTCACCAATCCGTGCCTTGAGTTCGTCGGCTGGCTCGAGTTCCGGGAATTTCGACGTCACCAATCCGAGCACGATCGTCTTGTTGTTCGGGACGAATCGCAGAGGGGCGAAGTCTCCCGATCGCTCGTCGTCGTACTCGAGGAAGTAGGCATCGACATCGAGTTCGGAGAACAGGACCTCGGCGACCGGTTCATAGCCTCCACTCGCAAAATGAGTGCTGCGGAAGTTGCCGCGGCACAGGTGGATTCCGATCGTGAGATCGTCAGGCCGACCTTTGAGTGATTCATTGATCAGCGCCGCATAGGTGCGAGGGAGCTCGTTCGGGTCGTCACCGCGGTCGATGGCGCCCTGGCGCATTCCCGGGTCGCACAAGTACGCAAGATTTGTGTCGTCCATCTGGATGTAGCGGCATCCGGCTTTGTACAGCGCTGCTATCTCGTCGCGATAGACCTGAGCGAGATCCTCGAAGAACTGATCGAGATCGGGATACGAGTTGATGTCGATCCCGCCACGACCGCCACGGAAATGGGTCATCGTGGGGGACGGGATTGTCACCTTGGCGACCCCGCCCTCGGGTGTGTTTGCTGCGACGAACTGGTAATCGGCGACCTGAATCGGGTGATCGTGCGTCAGCTTGCCGGTCACCGTGATCCGAGGTGGTGCTTGATGAACCGTCTCCTCCGAGTCGGAGGTCGAGGCAATCATGCCTTCAATCGTGACGCCACCGAGCTGTTCGAGAAAGTCGAGATGAAACCACTCGCGCCGGAACTCGCCATCGGTGATGCTGCGAATCCCGGTGTCGGAGAGCTTGGGGACCATCGCCGCAATCTCTCGATCCTCGATCGTGCGCAGATCGGCGGCAGTGATCCGACCAGCCCGCAAATCGGAGCGTGCCGAATGGATCGCTGTCGGACGAAGGAAACTGCCGACATGGTCGGCTCGGAATGGTGGGTTGATACTGGACATCAGAATCCTTCGTCGGGTCTAGCGGGTGGGTGATGGGTTCAACGTAACAATTGGTCGGCTCACCTGCGGCTCGTCTCTTAGGTGAGTGCGGTAATCAGTTCTGCTGCTTCTAGCAGTAGAGGAAGAAATCGTTGCTCGAGGTCATCGATCGAGACTCGCACGGCATTGCTGGCGACCGCCATCGAGGCAATCACGGCTCCCGCCCGGTCGCGGATTGGCACGCCGATCGACCGCAACCCGTCCTCGAGCCGACCATCCGTGACCACATACCCATCGGCGATGATCTGTTGCGCATCGACGCCGCCGGCGTGTGGCCGGTAGGCCATCAGAATCCGGCCGAGCGAGGTTGCCTCGGCCGGGAGCAGCTGTCCAGGTCGGACAGTGACTGCCAGCAGGCGGGATTGGATCGGGTCGGCGGCCGAGATCGTGACTACGTCGTCGCCATCGAGCACGGCGATGCCGACGTGCTCGCCAACCTGCTCGCTGAGGTGATCGATGATCGGTTGGGCGCGTGCCGCCAGGCTGTGGCCGCCGAGATAGCCGGCACTGAGCCGCAGGATGCGTGGAGTGACCTCGAACTTGCCATTGAGGTTTCTGACGTAACCCAACTGTTGGAGCGTTTGGAGCAGTCGATAGGCGGTTGGCCGGGCGAGCCCGACCTCGATGGCGATCTCGGCGGCGGTACGTGACGGGCGGCTTTCGTCGAACTGTTCAAGAATCGAGAATGCGCGCTCGACGGATTGAACGGTTGCCCCCACGGGTCGAGATTATCATTATCCGGTCACATGTTCATTTGTTGAGACATTCATGACTCGAAAGGTAGCCCTGCGTACTGTTCGCACATCGCCGCCTGGGCCCGCCGAGACGAGGCGATGTAGGCCAGCTCAGCTTCCTGTAGACGCTGGTCGATATCGGCTTGCCCGGGGAAGCGGTGCAGGAGCGAGGTCATCCACCACGAGAATCTCACCGCACTCCACACCCGCCGAAGAGCCATTTCCGAATACAGGTCGAGGTAGTGGTCACTTCGGTCGCAGAAATGTTGGGTGAGCGCCCGCGAGACGTAGAACACGTCGGAGACAGCCAAGTTGAGTCCTTTGGCGCCCGTCGGAGGAACGATGTGGGCGGCATCGCCCGCCAGCAACAGGTTGCCGTATCGCATCGGCTCGGCAACGAAACTGCGGAGTGGAGCGATCGATTTCTCGATCGACGGTCCGGTCACGATCTGTGACGACACCTGATCCGGGAACCGCGTCAGAAGTTCCTCCCAGAAGCGATCGTCCGACCATTGTTCGACGGTGTCATCGAGTGGGCACTGAACGTAGTACCGACTCAACATTGGGTTGCGTTGAGACGCGAGCGCGAAACCGCGTTCGCTGTTGCAATACACAAGATGTTCGAGCGGCGGTGTTTCTGAAAGGATCCCGAGCCAGCCAAATGGATACGCCTTTTCGTACGTCCGCAGTTGGCTCGACGGAATTGCGGTCTTGCTCGGGCCATGGAAACCATCGCACCCGACGATGAAATCGCAGTCGATCCGTTGCGATTCGCCCGCCCGCGTGAACGTCACAGAAGGCTTGGTTGTGACGTCATCAAGCTGGACGTCATCAACTTCGAACTCGATCCGCAAACCGGCGAGGTCCGCAGCGTCGTAGAGATCCTCCTGGATCATCGTTTGGCCATACGCCATGAAGCGCGAGTTGGCATGCTGCTCGATGTCGACGAAGAACAGGTGCTCACCGCCGTACGCAATCCCGGTGCCGCTATGCACATGACCCTCGGAGTCCATCCGGCTGCCGAGCCCTGCATCACGAAGCACATTGACCGTGCCCCACTCGAGCACTCCGGCTCGGATCCGAGAGAGCACGTGCGCTCGGGTCTGTCGCTCGATCACGATGCTCTCGATACCGGCCTGATGGAGCAACACCGAAAGCAACGTGCCGGCAGGTCCGGCACCGATGATTGCCACTTGAGTCCTGACTGTCTTGTCTTCTACTGCCATGACGGCAGTATGACAAGCTGTCGTGATGACCGGGAACTTTCGATTGACGGCCGACGACGGACATCGACTAGACGCATACCAAGTGTGTCCCGAGGGGGCAGCGTCTGGAGTCGTGATCATCCAAGAAATCTTCGGTGTCAACCCGCACATTCGATCGCTCGTCGATCGCTACGCCGCCCGCGGGTTCCACACGATCGCGCCGGCGCTGTTCGATCGGGTCGAATCAGACGTCGAGCTCGACTACGACGAACCCGGAATCGAACGTGGCCGCGATCTGGCGATGGCGATTCGGTGGGAACCGGCGATGCGCGATGTCAAGGCGGCAGTTGAGCACCTCTCGGCAACTGGCCCGGTTGCCGTGATCGGGTACTGCTTCGGTGGCAGTCTGGCGTGGCTCTCGGCCTGCGAACTCCCTGTCGCCGCCGCCGTCGGTTACTACGGCGGGCAAGTTCACGGGTTGATCGACCGAACTCCACAGGCACCTACGCTGCTTCACTTTGGTGAACTCGATCACGCGATTCCGTTGGAGCAGGTTCACGAGATCGCCGAGGCGCATCCGAACGTCGAGGTACACGTGTACGGGCAGGCGCAGCACGGATTCAGTTGTGATGCACGCGCTTCGTACGACGCCGACTCGGCGGCGTTGGCGTTCGAACGCACGCTGTCGTTCCTTGCCGCGAACGGGGTGGCCGGGGCCGCCTCGTGATCATCGACTGTCACGGTCACTACACCACCACGCCTCCCGGCGTGGGTGCGTGGCGTGATGCCCAGACTGCGGCCGTCGCCGCCGATCCCGGCTTCGTCGGCGAGCGGGGTGTTGTCGTGGTCAGCGACGACGAGATCCGCGACAGCCTGGAAGGTGCTCAGCTCAAGTTCCAGCGTGAGCGTGGCACCGACCTGACTCTCTTCTCGCCGCGTGCGAGTTGGATGGGCCATCATGTCGGAAACGCGCACACGTCGCGGTTCTGGACCGAGCATCAGAATGATCTGGTCGCCCGCGTGTGCGGGCTATATCCGGAAAACTTCGCTCCTGTGGCTCAGCTACCGCAGTCGCCGGGGTCATCACTCGATGGTTCGGTGCGCGAGTTACGTCGCTGTGTCGATCAACTGGGTTTCATCGGATGCAACGTCAACCCCGATCCGAGTGGCGGATTCTGGAGTGGCCCGCCTCTGTGGGACAGGATCTGGTGGCCGTTGTGGGAGACAATGTGCGAACTCGACGTTCCCGGAATGGTGCACGTCAGCGCATCGTGCAACGACCATTTCCACACGACTGGATCGCACTACCTCGGTGCAGACACGACCGCCTTCATGCAAGCGTTGACCTCTGGCTTCATGAACGACTTTCCGGAGCTGCGTTTGATTATTCCCCACGGGGGAGGAGCCGTCCCGTATCACTGGGGTCGGTTTCGAGGAATGGCGCAGGATCAGGGCTGGGATCTCTCGGCGGTGCTCGAACACGTATGGTTCGACACCTGCGTGTACCACCAGCCGGGGATCGACTTGTTGTTCGAGGTCATCCCTGCATCGAACATCATGTTCGCCTCCGAAATGGTTGGCGCAGTCCGCGGAATTGACGCTCAGACCGGCCACTACTTCGACGACACCAAGCGCTACATCGACGAGGCCGACCTCGATCAAGCGGAACGTGAGTTGGTGTACGCAGGCAACGTCCTGAGGGTGTTCCCACGACTTGCCAGTTGGATCGAATCGGCAAGCAGCAAAGGACGCCAGCAATGAATCGGCACATCGTGAAACGTCATATCGAGCGAGCCGATCAGTCGGTGATCGATGGCTTGGGTGAGATCGGCACCGCATCGGTTCACGAGGCGATCGGCCGTCTCGGGTTCGTCGGATCACACATTCGACCGATCCAACACGATCTCAAGATCGCTGGTTCGGCGGTCACGGTACTCAGCCACCCGGGCGACAACTTGATGATCCACGCTGCGGTCGAGGTATGTCGAGCGGGTGACGTACTCGTCGTGGTGAACACGGCCCCGTCGTCGCATGGCATGTTTGGTGACCTGTTGGCGACGTCGTTGATGGCGCGTGGCGTGCGCGGCCTCGTGATCGACGCCGGTGTACGCGACACGGCAGACCTACGTGCGATGGGCTTCCCGGTCTGGAGCCAGTTCGTGTCGAACCAGGGAACCGTGAAGAACACGCCAGGTTCGGTCAACGTGCCAGTCGTGCTTGGTGGGGTCACGGTGCAGCCTGGCGACGTGATCTGCGCCGACGACGACGGTGTCGTGGTCGTCGAACGAGCCGACGCCGCATGGGCCCTGGAACAGTCCCAGAACCGTTTGGCGAAGGAAGGTGCGACGCGGGCGCGGCTAGCAGCAGGGGAACTAGGGCTCGACTTCTACGGCCTGAGGGCCAAACTCACAGAAATCGGCGTCGAGTACATCGACTGAGTCCGGGTCATCCGGCGAGAAGCAGGGCCACTGCTGCCACGACGACGCTGATCGCTGCCTGCTCGACGCTTGCTGTCATGGTTTCGTCGGGGATCTCCTGCTTGGTGCGGTTGACCAACACGCCTGCGACACAGCCGGCGCGCCATCCATTGGCGGCGCACATCGTGAACAGGGTGGCACTTTCCATCTCGTAGTTCAGGACGTGGAGGGCACGCCATTCGTCTGCGCTTCCTTGGAATGCGCGGCGGACGTAACCGGAGGCGGTGTCGTAGCGCTCCTGGCCGGGGTAGAACGTGTCTGATGAGGCGGTGATTCCGACGTGCGGTTCGAACCCGGCCTGGCGTGCGGCGGTGACGAGCGCCGTCGTGCAGTCGTGATGAGCCACGGCCGGATATTCGAGTGGAGCGAAATGCAGGCTGGCACCGTCGAGTCGGACCGCACCGGTGGTGACGATCACCTCTCCGACGTTGATGTGAGCTTGGATCGCGCCCGTGGTGCCGACCCGCAAGAACGTTCGAACGCCGAGTTGGGCGAGTTCCTCGACCGCAATCGACGTGGACGGACCGCCGATCCCTGTCGAACACACGACGAGTGGTTTGGCGTCGATCCAACCGAGATAGCTGTTGAACTCGCGATGCGAGGCGAGCGGTGTCGGATCGTCGAGATGCCTAGCGATCTTTGCAACCCGCCCTGGGTCACCCGGCAGGATTGCCAACGTCGCGTCACGCAACATCTCACGCGTGAGGCCGAGATGAAAGACGTCCGACATAGGACCACCGTAGCTGTTGGCGGCGACCCTGACTGGGTCGCTGCGCTACGGTCCCTGCGATGGGACGACATGCGATCAAGACTCCTCCACATCACGCCACCTGGCGTGAGTTTCTCGAGGTGTGGCGTGAGGCGGATCGGATTGAATTGTTCGAGTCGGCCTGGAGTTGGGATCACTTCTATCCGTTGGCACCGCCGTACGACGGCCCAAATCTCGAGGGATGGACGATGCTTGCGGCGCTAGCACAGGCGACGTCGCGGATCCGGCTCGGCGCGATGGTCAACGGAATGCATCACCGCCACCCGGCTGTGACAGCAAACATGGCGGCGACGGTCGACATCATTTCTGGCGGTCGCTTCGAGCTGGGAATGGGTGCCGGCTGGAACGAAATGGAGTCGAAGGCGTACGGGATCGAGCTCGGAACACTGAAGCAGCGATTCGACCGCTTCGACGAAGGGATCGAGATCACCGTCTCGCTGCTCGCCAACAAGGTGACCAATTTTGCCGGTTCGTATTTCACCGTGACCGAAGCCTGGTGTGAGCCGAAGCCGGTGCAGGCGAAGATTCCACTCGTGATTGGCGGCAAGGGCCGGGTCCGGACGTTGAAGACGATTGCTCGTTTCGCCGATCAATGGGATATGACGTTCCCAGCCCGACCGGCCGACTGGCTCGAGCTCGACGCCGTGCTGCGAGGTCATTGCGATGCGGTTGGTCGCGATCAGTCCGAAATCACTCGCTCGGTTCACCTCGCGTTCCCTGACGATGCCGACCCATCGGCGTTAGCCAATCAAGCCGCCGAATTCTTCGATGCCGGTGTCGATCTTGTCGTCTGGTCGATGCAGGGGCCGATGAGTCCTGCCCGTCTGGTGCCGTTGGCTCAAGCGCTTGGCGCATAGGAGCGCCGGAAGCGATGAGCACTGTGCGGCCTATGACCGCTCATCGCTCATCGCGACACGCGTCGGTGGACTTGGGCGCGGGGCGCGGGGCGCGGGGCGCGGATCGGGCGGATCGGGCGGATCGGGCGGATCGCTGACTGGCTAGAGCAGGTGGACTGTGCGTTGACCGAGGTGGCCTTTGACGAGGGCACCGATCACCCAGGTCTCTTCCTCGATCAGGGCTTGAACCTTTTCGGAGTCGCTCGGGGCACAGACGATGACCATACCAATGCCCATGTTGAGCATCCGATGCAACTCGTGAGTGTCGACTCCGGTGGCGAGTTCGCCGATCAGTTGGAACAGCGGTGATCGCGGCCACGAGTCAAGCGTGATCTCAGCATCGACACCGTCGGGGAGCACTCGTGGCAGGTTTTCCGGAAGCCCACCGCCCGTGATGTGAGCGAGCGCCTTGACGAGACCGCTGTCGATCGCCGGCCCAAGCACGTTGAGGTAGCTGCGATGTGGTTCGAGCAGGGCATCTCCGAGCGTCGTTTCGAACCCTGGGGGGGTGACATCCATCGGGACCCAGTCGAACAGTTTGCGGAGGAAGGAGAAGCCATTCGTATGTGGACCGCTCGAACGCACACCGATCAGGGTGTCGCCAGGCGCGACGTCGTCGCGGGGGAGTAGTTCGGCACGTTCTGCATAGCCGATCAATGTGCCGGCGATATCGAACGCCCCAGGCGCGTATACACCCGGCATCTCTGCGGTCTCGCCACCGAGTAGGGCACAACCGGCTGCCTCGCATGCTTCCGCCATCCCGGTCACGACTTCTGCCACGATGTCGGAATCGAGCTTGCTGGCGGCGATGTAGTCGAGGAAGAACATCGGGCGCGCCGACTGCACGAGCACATCGTCGATGCAGTGGTTGACGATGTCGGCCCCGACGCCTCGATACTTGCCAAGCCGGGCAGCGAGTTCGACCTTGGTTCCGACCCCGTCGGCGGAGGCGACCAGCACCGGATCTTTCATCTCCATCAGCCGGCGTGCCGAGATGACACCACCGAAACTACCGACACCTCGGAGTACGTCGCCACCGAGCGTCCGCTCAACGGCACCTTTCATCTTGTTGACTGCCCTGTTGCCTTCGTCGATGTCGACACCGGTCGACGCATACGACGTGAGCATCGCTCCAGGGGCTCGCCAGCCGATATCGCGCCGGACCTGCATGTTCGAGAACCTGATTCCGTCCATGCCACGGTAGGCGGCCGAACGAGCGGCGGCGAGGTCGTCACCGAGACCGGTGACGGCAAGCACGCGCCCGCCGGCGGTGCGGCCTTCGAAGACGGCAGCCGGGAACAAGATCGCTTCGGGGACGATCGTCGATCGGTTGGCCCACGCGGTTGTCGAGAAGCCATCGAGTTCGATCGGTGAACCCATGTGCGGATCGCCGGGGTAGCCGGGAGCAGCTGCGACGACCGTGCACGATGCGCCGCTGCGGACCCTTACCGACCGCCCCTTGATCGCTCCCTGTGTGCACGCCAAGGCCAGCTCGGCGAGATCGGATTCCAACAACGGCAGGACGGCCTGCGCCTCAGGATCGCCAAATCGACAGTTGTATTCGATGAGTCGCGGACCGTCGGCGGTGAGCATCAAACCGGCATACAGAACACCGACATATGGTGTGCCCGCAGAGGTGTAGTAGTCGAGGATCGGCTTGACGAACGTGCGCACCAGCTCGTGAGGGGCGTATGGAACCGGCGCAGGCGAATAGGCACCCATCCCACCCGTATTCGGCCCTGTGTCGCCCTCTCCGATTCGTTTGTGATCTTGGGCCAGTGGCAGCGCAATCGCCGTCGTTCCGTCGCAGAGCGCGAGCAGCGAGCATTCCGGTCCACTCAGGCGTTCCTCCAACACGAACGGGCCGAGCTTGGCGGTTTCACGAATCGCCTGTTCCGTCTCGGCGTCGTCAGACGGGACAGTGACACCCTTGCCAGCGGCGAGACCGTCTTGCTTGACCACGACCGACCCACCGAATGAGCGCCACCAATCGAGGGCTCCCTCCGAGTCGAGGTGATCAAACCGCTGGTATTCCGGACCGGGCACACCAAGTGACGTGGCGAGATGGCGGCTGTAACCCTTCGACGATTCGATGCGAGCCTGCTTCGAGGTCGGCCCGAAGCATGGGATCCTACGAAAGTGACACTCGTCGGCGATGCCGCTCACGAGCACAGACTCAGGGCCAGGGATCACGAGGTCGACATCGGCTGAAGTGACGTCACCGAGTTCGGTCGCCAGCGTGACGGTGTGGTCATGCTGTTCGCAGGCCCAGGCGATCGCTTGTTCGCGACCACCACCGCCAACCACAAGGACGCGCATCAGGCCAACGCTCCCTCGAACGAGAGCTTTGCCTGGGCGTCATGCACCGGAATCGGATACTTGCCGGTGAAACAAGCGTTGCAGTATCCGGTTTCCGATCCAACTGCACTCATCATCCCGTCGAGCGACAGAAATGCGAGGCTGTCGGCACCGATCAATTCGCGCATCTCCTCCTGAGTTCGGAGCGCCGCCATCAGGTCACCGTCGTGACCCATGTCGACGCCGAAGTGGCAGGCATGCGTGATCGGTGGACACGTGATTCTCAGGTGGACTTCGATCGCTCCGGCATCGCGAACCAGTTTCACCAGCGGTCCGGCAGTCGTGCCCCGCACCAGCGAGTCGTCGATCATGATCACGCGCTTACCTGCCAGATTCTCGGCTAGCGCATTGAACTTGAGGGCCACGCCGCGGTCTCGGATTTCTTGAGTGGGTTCGATGAACGTGCGGCCGATGTAGCGGTTCTTGATCAGGCCGTCGTTGAACGGAATCCCGCTCTCCTTGGAGTACCCGATCGCTGCTGGAATCGAGGAATCGGGGACCGGGATCACAACGTCGGCATCGACGCCCGACTCCCTGGCGAGTTCGACACCGAGTCGCTGGCGCACATGGTGGACGTTGTTGCCGTCCCACACTGAATCAGGTCGCGAGAAGTAGACGAATTCGAACGTGCAATGCGCCGTCGCCGTTGCCGGAGCAAGTGCCTGGCTGCGGTGCATTTCGGCGCCGCGCAATGTGATCACCTCTCCTGGTTGCACCTCGTTGATCTCGGCGCAGCCGAGTGTCGTGAGTGCACATGTCTCGCTGGCGACGGCGTACCCGCCGTGAGGGAGCCGACCAACCGAAAGCGGCCTGAAACCCCACGGGTCACGGGCGGCGAGCACACGATCACCGGCCAGCATGACCAGCGAGTACGCGCCTTTCCATGCGGGCAGCGTGCGCTCGAGGCGTTCTTCCCACGTGCGGCCACCGGCGGCGGCCAGCATCAACGCCATCACCTCGGTATCGCTCGTCGCCGTCAGTCCGAAGCCTCGCCCCAGCAGTTCATCGCGGAGGGCCGCGGCGTTGACCAGGTTGCCGTTGTGGGCGACCGCCAGCGGACCGTGCATCGTCTCGACGAGGAACGGTTGGATGTTGCGTTGGGCATTCGAACCGGTCGTCGAGTAACGGGTGTGGCCGATTGAGTGGTAGCCGGTGAGGTGGGTCATCGCAGCAGGCGTGAAGACGTTGGCGACAAGCCCTTCGTCTTTGTGCATTCGGACCCGCTGACCGTCGCTGACTGCAATCCCTGCCGCCTCCTGCCCACGGTGCTGGAGAGCGAACAAACCGAAGAACGTCAACTCGGCGACACCATCACCATGCGGGGTCGAGATACCGATCACACCACATTCCTCTTTTGGATGGTCGTCGTCGTTCCTCCGACGAACCGGAGTGATTCGGTCGCCGCTCGTCGTCGACATTTGTGAAACGTCGTCGTCGTTCCTCCGACGAGCCGGAGTGATTCGGACTGGCACTGAATTCACAGTAAGCCTGCTTTCTTCAGATTCTCGGTGAGCCGTTCGGCGATCGGGTATCCACCGGGCACGAACGGAGTGCCAGTGAGTCGTTCGTAGGCGACGATGTATCGGGCTGTCGTCGCTGACCAGACCTGATCTGGCAATCGGGGGATCGGCCCGTCCCCTTTGTATCCGAGATCGGCAAACGCCCGGCGCACGACTTCCTTGTCCAGACTTTCGGGTTCATGACCGTCGACGACGCGCTCGTCAAAACTGTCGATGACCCACCATCGCGACGAGTCAGGTGTATGCACTTCATCGATCAGGATCAACTCGTCATCAACGGTCAATCCGAACTCGTACTTGGTGTCCGCCAGTATCAGCCCGGCCTGCCTGCCGATTTCGACCCCGCGTCCAAAGATTCGCAATGCGGCGTCCATCACGCGGTCCCATAGTTCAGCCGGAAGCAGGTTTCGATCCACCACGTCACTGCAGGTCAATGGCTCGTCGTGACCACCGTGTTGGGCCTTGGTCGTTGGGGTGACGATGTGGTGGGGGAGTGCAGTGTTCTTCTGTAATCCGTCGGGGAACTCGTATCCATACATGGTGCGGGCGCCGCGCGAGTACATACCCCACAACGAGGTGTCGGTGACGCCGGTGATGTGACCGCGAACGACGACTTCGACGGGCAACGGTCGTGCCTCGCGGGCGAGTAGCGCGTTTTGATCGGGGACGCCAATCACGTGGTTGGCGACGATGTCGGCGGTGCGTTCGAACCACCACGCTGAAAGTTGGTTGAGGACCTGACCCTTGAACGGCACGCCGGCAAGCACTCGATCGAATGCCGATAGACGGTCGGTCGTGACGATCAGCCGCTGCTGAAGCCCGCACGACCATGAGACCCGCACCTTGCCGTCTCGCCTGTCGGCCAACGGCAGGTCGATTTCGACGAACGGGTCGAACAGGCTGGTGCGCATCTCACATCTCGTTTGCTACGGCCACGCCGTTTCGGAAGATCCGTAGTCCCAGGTTGTCTGCGCCGTCTCGACGAGGCTGTTGTGGGTGTTGACGGGGGAGTAGATGGTTTTCCGGGTGCGGCATCAACCCGAGCACATTGCCGGCTTCGTTGCACACGCCGGCAATGTCGGCGACCGACCCGTTCGGGTTTGTACTGCGGTACCTGAGTGCAACCTGACCGTTGGCCGCAAGCGCAACTGGGTCGGGGTGGACGTAACGCCCTTCTCCGTGGGCGATCGGGCAATGGATCGGCTGATCGATGCCTTTCGTCCACACACAACGCGATTCCGGTTGCGCCTCCAATACCACCCACCTGCAGTCGAAGCGACCTTGTGCGTTGTGCCCGAGTGCACCGGGCAGCAAGTTGGTGCGGGTCAGCACCTGGAAACCGTTGCAGATCCCTATCAACGGTCGACCCAGGGACACGAAGTCGGTCAGAGCATCGCCGAGCCCGACTACCAGGTCGAGGGCGAGCATGCGACCGGCCCCAAGTGCGTCGCCATAGCTGAATCCGCCTGCCACCACGACGAGTCGGGCCTCCTTCAGCAGTTCGGGATTGGCTATCAGTTCGGTGGCGAGCACGATTCGTGGGTTGGCACCGGCGAGTTGCAGCGCCAGGGCGGCATCTTGGTCTCGGTTGGTGCCTGGCCCGGCGATCACGAGTGCGACCGGGGCGATCACGCTGGCACCCCCGTGAACGCGTCGACAAGCACCTGCACGTCGATTGGCGTCAGCGCGGGGAACGACAGCACCATGTCGTCGGTGACCGTGCCCAGCAGGGTCACCTCGCCGCTGTTGTCAGCGAGGAACATGGACAGATGGTCAGGCGCGATCTCGACAAGGTGGCGGCTCGCCGACTCGGAGAACAAAGCCGTCGCGAGGTCGTCGGATGGCAGGGTGTCCACCTTCATGCCGAGCCGTCCGCCGATACACATCTCGGCCAATGCAACCGCTAGCCCACCCTCGCTCACGTCGTGGCACGACTGAACGACCCCACTGAGGATTGCCAGGTGGAGCCGCCGGTAGCGGGCGAGCGCGGTTGGGTCCGGTGCTGGAACCACACCAACGCGTTCCGGTGCACCATGCACGAGATCAAGGTGGCTGCCGGCAAACTCGGGCTTGGTGGAACCGAGCAGCAACAGCACGTTGCCAGCCGTTTTGAGATCGGGTGTGACGCAACGGTCAGCGTCGGGCACATGACCGATGGCCGTAATCACCAGCGTCGGAGGAACCGAATGACGTTTGCCGTCGGATCCCGTGTACTCGTTGTTGAGCGAGTCCTTGCCGGATACGAACGGGGCGCCGTAGGCGTATGCGGCGGCACAGCACCCGTCGACGGCGACGACCAGTTCGCCCAACGTCGATTGTCGGCGCGGGTCGCCCCACGAGAAGTTGTCGAGCAGGGCCACCTGGTCGGGATCGGCTCCGACGGCGACAATGTTGCGAATTGCTTCGTCCACAACGGAGTACGCCATTGCCTCGGCGTCGTGGAGCCCGTGCCATGGGTTGATGCCAATGCCGATTGCGATTCCGACTGTTTCGATCGGATTTGCCAGCACCACGCCGTCTGCTGGACCATCAACCATCTGACCGACCAACGGCCGCACGACCGTCGACCCCATGATCTCGTGGTCGTAGCGATGGATCGTGCTCGCTTTGGACGCGATGTTGGGATGCGACAACAGGCGCAACAACGTGTCGACCGGATCGACGAGCGTTCGGCCGGTGGCGGTCGTCCGGTTCGGGCTGGGCAGGATCGCTGACATGCGACGTTGTGGGCGCCCATCGTGAAGAAACTCGGTCGTCAACTCGAGCACTGGTGTGCCGCCTGACCGGACAGTCAGGATGCCGTCACCGGTGAAGCAACCAATGTCGGCCATTTCGACGCCGTAGTAGTCGCAACGTGCCTGGATTGCTTCCAGAGTGTTCGGGGCGACAGCGATCACCATTCGCTCCTGTGCTTCCGACAGCCACACTTCCCACGGTTCCAAACCGGCGTACTTGAGCGGGACCAGGTCGAGTTCGACATCTGCTCCGACGTTCTCGGCCATCTCACCAACGGCTGACGACAAGCCGCCGGCACCGCAATCGGTGATCGCAGTGAACAGGTCCTCGGCTCCGACAAGCACATCGATCAACAGCTTCTCGACAACCGGGTCACCAATCTGCACGCTGGCACCAGCGACCTCGCCGGTGGTGGCGTCCATCGTGAGCGATGAAAATGTCGCCCCCCGGATGCCGTCGCGACCTGTCCGCCCTCCCAGCAGGATCACTCGGTCACCGGGGAACGGTCCGTCGTGCAACGTCCACCCCTTGGCCGAGCCGACGCAACCGGCGAACACGAGCGGATTCGTGGTGTAACCGGGGTCGTACACGATCGCGCCCGCCACGGTTGGAAGCCCGATCTTGTTGCCATAGTCGGCAACGCCATCGATCACGCCTTCACGAATCCGGAGAGGATGCAGGGCACCGTCAGGTACCCGGTCGAGTGGTGTGTCTGGCGGTCCGAAACACAAGATGTTGGTTACCGCGATCGGTTTATGTGCGATCCCGAGCACGTCTCGAATCACGCCACCAACGCCCGTGTTTGCCCCACCGAATGGCTCGACGGCTGACGGGTGATTATGCGTTTCAGCCTTGAGGGCGATCGTGACGTCGCCGTGGAATCCGACGATTCCGGCATTGCCGACAAACGCCGACTTCACGAACGGTGCTGCGATCGCGTCGGTGCAGTTGCGCAGCATCTCAATCAGCGAGGCCCGCTCGATCCCGTCGTCGGTCGTGATGTGCGCTCGGAACGTCTTGTGAGCGCAGTGCTCACTCCATGTCTGGGCCAGCGTTTCCAGTTCAACGTCGGTCGGTTCACGACCGAGCCCCGCGTAGTGGGTCTGGATCACGAGCAGTTCTTCCGGGTCGAGCGCCAGCTTGCGTGCGTGTCCGAGCGCCACCAACTCGTCGAGCGAGCGCCCAGAGATCGGAATCACTTCGGCGATGCCAGATCCGGAACCATCAGCATGGAACGTCGGTTCGATGGTTCCGACCGACCAGCGTTCGATCACCGGGTTGGCCACGATCCGTCTGACCAGGGTGTTTGCGAATACAGCGTCGACTGATTCACCGAATTCGACGCGCCGGCCTGTCGCCGCTCCTGTCACGTTCAGGCCGAGAGTACTGGCGGCGTGGAGCAGGGTCGCGGCGGCCCCGTCGGTCACGCCAGGGAGAAACGTGACCTCTGTACCCACTGAGCTGGGCACGTCCCACGATCCGCATTGGAGTAAGGGATCAACCAGAAATCCGCTCAAAGTGCACAGGGAGCGTTCGTCGAGGTCGCCCTCGAGAAAGATCAGATCGGCAATCCCGACATCGCTTGGTCGATCCAACCGAAGCCCCAATTGGTTGGCGGCGGCGGCAATTCCTGCCGTACGGGGGTCTGGATCGTTCGAGCGAATAGTCAGACGATGCCGGGAGACCACTCAAAGCAAGTTATGAGGTCGCGCGGGTCAGGCTCGTCGTTTGAACGAAATGTCAGCGCGTGTACGGTCTGGGTGTGGCGAAATGGCTCTTCAAATCTGAGCCCGATGTGTTCGGGTACGACGACCTGGTTGCGAGCAAGCGGGAGGGTTGGGATGGCGTCAGGAACTACCAAGCGCGCAACTTCATGCGAGCGATGCGCAAGGGTGATCTGGGGGTCTTCTATCACTCGAACGCCAAACCGCCCGGTGCGGCCGGAATTTGCAAGGTCGTCAAGGAGGCCGAGCCAGACCCGATGCAGTTCGACCCAACGTCGAAGTACTTCGACCCAGGTTCGAAACCGTCTGATCCGAGATGGGATTGGGTGACGGTCGCTCCGGTCAGGAAGCTCAAGCGCTACCTCTCGATTGACGAGATGCGTGAGATGCCAGAACTCGATAGCTGTCGCTTGCTGGCGAAAGGCAATCGATTGTCGATCGTGTCGCTCACCGATGCCGAATTCGATGCAATCGTTCGCGCTTCCGGCACCAAACGATGACCCGTTTGATCCTGATTCGTCACGGTGAATCGGACGTGACGGTTCGCCGCGTGATCGGAGGTCCGTCGGCCTGTACCGGGCTTTCCGAGCTCGGCCGTCGGCAGACCGAACGTTTGCGGGACCGGATCGCCGGGACCGGCGAGCTCGACGGGGCGACGCACCTGTACTCGAGTGCCTACCGCCGAGCACTCGAGACAGCGACGATCATTGCGCCCGCGCTCGATCTGGAAACGATCATCGAAACCGGCTTTGGAGAACACGACCCTGGGCGCGAGTGCGACGGCATGCCGTTCGCCGATTTCGTCGAGCAGTACGGGATGCCCGACTGGGAAACCGACAGGCATGCGGTCACGTTTCCAGGGGGCGAAACCGTCGCCGAGTTTCATCATCGGGTGGGAGCCACCCTGAGCATCGTGTTGCGGGAACACCACGACGGAACCGTTGTGGTGTCGTGCCATGGTGGTGTCGTCTCTGCGGCGTTCCGGTATCTGTTGGGGCTACCGATGACCGGCGGGTTCGACTTGCACACCCTGAACACGTCGCTGACCGAGTTCGTCCTTGGCCGACCCGGCCGATGGCGTTTGGTGCGATACAACGATTCCGCCCATCTCGCTGGCTTACCGACCGAAACCGGCCGAGAATGACCTTGACATGACTCGGTGGGTGGTCGTTGGAGGTGGCTCGGCCGGGTGTGTCGTGGCGGCGCGGCTGAGTGAAGATCCGGGGAACGATGTGACCCTCGTCGAGTCAGGTCCAGACCACGGGTCGATGCCTGCGCCGTACGATGTGGGACCGTTACACGGTAGCCACGAACGCACACACTACGACAGCCCTGTGCCGCGCGGATTCGGACTCGGTGGTACATCACTGATCAACGGGACGTTGGCGTCGCCCGACCCTGATCATCCGGACATTGCGCATCGAATTCCGATCACCTCGGCCGACCCAGACACGCTCGGCGCGGTTGGAGGGGCGTTGATGGCGTGCGCCCCGGGGGCTCGTTTGGTTGATCTGACACGCCGTCGCAACCGTCGAGTAACCGCCGCCGATGCCTACATTCGCAAGCTGAAGGATCGCCCGAACCTGCGTGTGCTGACGCGAACGTCAGTGACCGAAGTGGTGGTCGAGCGGCGTCGTGCCGTCGGCGTGATCATCGATTCAGGCGAGCATCTTGTCGCCGATCGTGTCGTGGTTTGCGCTGGGGCGATTGGATCTCCTGAGCTGTTGCTGCGATCACGAATCGACACACCAGGAATCGGGGAGGGACTTCAGAACCATGCTGCAGTAACGATCCTGCTCGAACTGGCCGAACCGGTCGATTCGCGGAAGACACCGATGTTTACGACCGTGCTCGACCGCTTGGGCCGGCAGGTGCTGCCGATGAATTTCCTCCCCGAAACCGAACAACTGGGAGCCGTACTGACGGCATTGATGCAGGTCGACAGCGTGGGCAGCGTGACATTGCCGGACCTTGAGGGTCGGGTCGAGTTGATGCTGGATCCGGTCGGTGCCCAATCTGATGTTGACCGAATGACCGCCGCCATGGCCGAGACGATCGAGTTGTTGGAGCATCCGGCATTCAAGGAAGTGGCGGTCGATGTCTACGTCGATGACTGGGGAACGCCGCTCTCGTCATTGACCGATGCCGAAGGAATCCGCAAGTGGTTCAAGTACAGCTTCGGCTCATACCACCACTATTCATCGACGTGTCGGATCGGGGTCGTGACCGACGAGTGGGGTGCGGTAAACGGCTACGACGGGTTGATGGTTTGCGACGCATCACTTTTTCCGCGGGTCCCTCCGGTCAACCCGTACATCTCGGTGATCACGATGGCCGAACGGCTGACTGCGGGTTGGCGAGCTGCTGGCGACGAGTTCGAATCGATCGTTTGACGGCGAGAACCCAGCCGACGGCGACGCAGATCGTGAAGATCAGCCACTGCACTGCGTACGACAGATGGTTGCCCTCCCCGAGTTCCGGTGCGACGACAGGAGCGAGGGCGCCGCCTTGATCGGGGGATGACGAGATCAGGTCGATGTACACCGGCATGACTTCACCAGGAAGCTGCTGCGCCAGTCTTGGAATGTCGATTCGCTGGGCCTCGGTGAGGTCGCCTTCAGCAGAATCGGACAGTTGCACGCCCCGCCGTTCCTGCGACGGGTGGATTCGCCCGGTGACGTCAACCGGGCCAATCGGGGCATGAGGGACATCGTCATCGAGCGGCACGAATCCTCGATTGACCAGAAGAATTCTGCCGTCGTCAAGCAACAGCGGCGTGACGATATTGTCCCCAGCCCTCCCGTTTTGCGAACGGTTGACGATTCGAAACTGCTCGTCCTGTAGGTATGTACCGGACGCTTCGACCGGCTGCCACTCGACATCGTCGGGTGCGCTGACTGAGTTCAGGGCGTCATCCAGCCGTAGTGGCTCCGCGTCGTATCGGGCTTCGACATTGGCGTTGAACTCCTGACGTTGGTCGAGCCGCCTGAGCTGCCAGAAGCCGAGGTTGATCATCGTCACGATTCCGACCAGTACGAGTAAGTGGAATCCGATCCATTTCGGTCGCAACAGGAATCGGTACATGCCCGCCTGACGGTATCTGGCTGGCAGGATGGAGACATGGAGTTGCCCGACTTCCACATCCCTCACGTCGACAAGATCGAGTGGATGATCGAGACCAACGGTTGGGCGCTCGAGCCGGTGGCGTCGAGACACGACACTGATCCGCCGACAGGTGCGTACTCGTACACGATCGGTGTGCCTGCGCTGCTCGGTTTTCCGGAGATCTGCGTATTCGGGATCTCGCCGTCGGCCGCCAACGGTCTGATCGGATTGGTGATCGACACGCTACGAAGCGGAGCAGAGATTCCGCTCGGCGTCGAACTGGTCGGGTTGCTCGACAACGACCTGCGCTGCCTATTCGCCCCGATAGATCTCGGCCAGCATGGCCACAGGTTCGCGACAGCGGACGCGTGGTACCGCGGCGACCCATATCCGATCGTCCAGATGCTGTATCCGGATCGCAACGGGGAGATGCCGTACGAGCACGGATTCGAACAGCGTTTGCGGTTCGCTCAACCGGTCATCGGATCGTGGGAGCCGACCTAACGGCTAGCGGATAGGTAACCGTCGGTGGATTGATCTCACGCAGGCAGTTGGGACGCACCTGGGGCAGAATACCGGGGTGGACTTGCACGTTGCGGCTGACGATCGGAGTGGAGCGTTCGAGACTGCTGCGGCTCTTGCCGATCGCGGCACTGGTCTGGTTCCCGTACTCGCCTGGCCAGTCACTCGTTCGACTGACGCTCGGGTGGTCGTCGTCGATTTGGGATCGCGGCATCTCACGCTGTGCGAGGCTCGGTCGCGGGCTGCCGACCTGGATCACGAAGGCCCGGTAGCGCACAAGATCGATTCGACGTTACGCGGCAACTGGGCGGATGAATTGGTTGGCCGTCACCAGTCGACTGGTTGTCCGATCCTGCTGATTCCGGCGCTGCCGGCGCTCGGGCGAACATGCGTTGGTGGCAACGTGTTCGATCATGGTCGTCCAGTTCACGAGGCAGATGCCGGTGGCGATGCGCGTCGACCCGTCACGACGTCTCGGCCCGCCGACATGCTGCGCGCATCTGGGGCGGGCGACGTGCGTCACCTCACTGACCTCGACGACGTGCAGGGTTGGCTCGCCGATCCCTCTGGGTTTGTCGTGGTCGATGCCGACAACCAGGAGTCGATCGACGGATTCGTCACGAAGTGGGCGGGCCGGCGCGATGTGCTACTCGCCGGAACATCGGCGGTGATTGGAGCGGCTGGCGGTCGACTCGGAGCCATACAGGCCGGGGTGACGATCCAACCGAGCATCGGCACCGGTCCGGTTCTTGTCGCCTGCGGGAGTCTTCACCCGATCGCCAGGGCTCAAGTCGAACACACCCGCCGTCGGGGTGGGCCGCACGTGATCCTGTCGACATCGCTTCACTGTGGAACTGTCGACGATCAGAATGCTGTCAACGCTGCGCACCAACTTGCGGCGGATGTGGCCGTGTTCATGGATCGGGAAGAGTTCGCAGCCCTCGTCGTGATTGGTGGCGACACATTGGCTGCGATCGTCGGTGATTGGTCGGTGATGGTGCATGGGACGATCGCTCCCGCAACGGCGATTGCAACGGTCGAAGGCTTGGCGGTACCGGTGATCACCCGTGCCGGAGGATTCGGGGGAGAAGACGCGCTCACCGAACTGCTCTGGAGCACACTTCAGTGATGAGTCCACGAGGGGCACCGATGGCGATAACGATGGGTGATGCTTCTGGGATCGGCCCTGAACTGATACTTCGGCGCGCGGCTGAAGGTGGATTGCTCGACGGTGATGTCGTGATCTACGGAGACGCTGCGATCCTTCGGCACGGTGCCGAGTTACTTGGACTCGATGTTGTGCTCGACATCGTGCGGCATCCAGACGAGGTCGCCGCAGGCGTTTTGAGCGTGATCGATGCCGGGCAGTTGACGGCCGCCGATCACCGTCCCGGTCTACTCGACTCGGCGTCAGGAGCAGCCGCCCGTCGGTACGTCGCGATGGCGACTGATGCCGCACTCGCCCGTGATGTCGCCGGCATCGTGACGATGCCGATCAACAAGGAGGCGACGCAACTCACCGACCCCACGTTTGTCGGCCACACCGAGTTCATCGCGGAACGGTGTGGTGCTGAGTCGGTCACGATGATGCTCACCAACGGTGCGATCGCTGTTACACACGTCAGCACGCACTGCTCACTGCGTGAGGCGATCGCGTTGGTCCAATCGGATCGCGTGCTCGATGTGATTCGGTTGACGCAAACAGCCTTGCTGGGGTACCTCGAAGCGCCCCGGATCGCGGTCTGCGGGCTGAATCCGCACGCCGGCGAGCACGGCTTGTTCGGCAGTGAGGATGCCGAACACATCGTGCCAGCGATTGCCGCAGCGTTAGCTGAAGGGATCGATGTCAGCGGTCCTCATCCGGCCGACACGGTGTTCTATCAAGCAGTTCACCGCGGCCGATACGACGCGATCGTGGTGATGTACCACGATCAGGGTCACGCACCGATGAAGCTGATGGCGTTCGACACTGGCGTCAATGTGACGCTTGGTCTGCCGATCATCCGCACCTCAGTCGATCACGGCACGGCATTCGATATCGCCTGGAAGGGCGAGGCATTCACCGACTCGCTTGACCACGCCCTGGCGTACGCCTGGAGGCTCGTCGGCAGATCGCTGGCCTAGGAGCCGAGCCGGCAGGCGAGGCGACCATCGTTACGTCGCCCTATTTCGGCTGCGCAGCAGGCGAAACAAGACTCCGGCACGGCAAATCCTCGGCTGTCCGCTAGACCCCTCAGCCGTCAACTGGTCGCTGGCAGCGGGTCGCCGACAGGCTTGCGATCCCGGTACTCCTGCCATTCCCACTCCATTCCGTGCTGGTCGAGCAGTTCGAGGAACGGCTCGGAAGGCAGCGCTTCTGGACCGACAACACCCTTGGCTGACCATTGCCCTGTCGCCATCAACTCGATTGCCACTGCTGGCATCACCGCTGTCTGCCAGACAACCGCCTGGTGCCCGAATTCCTTCATCGACCAAGCGTTGTCGACGATGTGGTAGAGGTACACCTCGCGGGGTTGACCGTCCTTCCCGAGTCCGGTAACCCACGTACCTGCACACGTGCGGCCATGCATCTTGTCGCCGAGCTCGGCCGGGTCAGGGAGTGCCGCAGCGACGACGTCACGCGGGGAGACTTTGACGCCACGTACCTCGACCGGGTCGGTCGAAACCAGTTCCAACTTCTGCAACGTCTTGAGCACGTTGATGAACTCATCGCCGAGGCCGTACTTGAAGGTGACCCGTTCGACGTCGATCCAACGCGGAATCAGGATCACTTCCTCATGCTCGACATTGACGCATTGCAACGGGCCGATCCCCTCTGGGAAGGTGAAGATCTCCGGTTCGCTGAACGGGGCCGTCGTGTACCAGCCGCGCTCGCGTTCGTAGATCACGGGCGGGTTGAGGCATTCCTCGATCGTGGTCCAGATCGAAAACGTCGGGGCGAAGTCGTAGCCGTCGACCACGAGGTCGGCGCCGTCTCTGACTCCGATTTCATCGATCTTGGAGAACAGGTGATCCGCTGCATAGCGGGCGGCGACATCCGAGAATCCGGGTTCGACGCCCATCCCAACGAGGGCCATCAGGTTGCGGTTCTTCCATACCGGGTGCTGGGCGAACTGGGCGTCGCCGAGTCGGCGGCCGGTCTTCGAGTACGGCTCGGTGGGGTGCGGCGATGACATGTGCATCGCCATATCGACGTAGTGGCAGTTGGCGGCGAAGGCGCCCTCGAAGATTGGTGGATTGAATCGCGGGTCGCAAGCGTTGAGGATCACATCGGCTCTGCACTCGCGAGCCAGCGCAGCGACGGCATCTTCGCTCGAGGCGTCGACGAGGGCGGCCTCGATGCGACCATCCTCCGTATTGACTGCCGTCGCGACAGCCGCTTCGGCCTTCTCGATATCGATGTCTGCCACCGTGATGTGGTGAAACGCCTCACGCGTGGAAGCGATCGCTACGAACGCTGAACCGACTCCGCCTGAACCGACCACGAGTACTCGCATTCCGTGACCGTAGCCCAACGCACCCGGCAGCCCATGCGAAAGCAATCACGCCACAACGTCGTCGGGCTGCTACCGTACGGTCCGCATCAAGAGCGGCTCGGTTTCGATCGGGCCCGGCAACCTGGGCAACGCCCCCAAGGTGCCTATCTTGGTTCCAACGCAGGTTGGAGCCAGGAAATGTGGCCGGATCGTCCGGCAAACCGGCGATTCAGCCGCTTGCGATGCGATCCGAGTTGACGCGCGAATCGAGCGAAAGGAACGAAATGGCGAGCGATCCGCTCCCTGCGACGGGGGCATGGCGCGATGGTGACGCGGTCGGACACCGCAAGTTCTACGCGCTGGCCCCCGGACATCGGTTTGCCCTCGAAAGTGGAGCCGTGCTTGCCGACATGACGGCGGCGTACGAGACGTGGGGCGTGCTCAACCACGACGCATCGAATGCGGTACTGATCTGCCATGCCTGGACCGGTGACTCGCACGCCGCTGGTCGTGCCGGGTCTGGCCACCCAGCACCAGGCTGGTGGGACGACGTGATCGGTCCCGGGCGTTACATCGACACCAATCAGTGGTTTGTGGTGTGCGTCAACGTGTTGGGCGGTTGCCAGGGCTCGACGGGCCCCGCCACTGCGCACCCTGACGACGGCAAGCCGTACGGCTCCCGATTTCCCGTCGTCACGACTCGCGACATGGTCCGCGCCCAAGCGCATGTGATGCGACATCTCGGAATCAATGTGTGGGCCTCGGTGATTGGCGGCTCGATGGGCGGCATGCAGGTTCTCGAATGGGCGATCACCTTCCCGAAACACGTTCGATCGATTATTCCGATCGCATGTTGTATGCAGGCCAGCGCCCAACAGATTGCCTGGGGTGTGATCGGTCGCCGGGCGATTCGCCTCGATCCCCGATGGAGGGGAGGCGACTTTTACGAGGCGGTTCCCGGCGACGGACCGGCTGAGGGGCTGGGGATCGCACGGCAAGTCGCCCAGGTGACGTTCCGGAGCGACAATGCGTTTACGGATCGGTTTGGCCGCAACTTGACTGACAGGGCCTCGATCGGTGACACGTTCGGGCTATGGCAGGAGTTCGAAGTTGAGCGCTACCTGCAGTACCACGGCGACAAACTGGTGCGCAGGTTCGATGCCAACAGCTATCTGATCATCAGCAAAGCGATGGATCTTCACGACGTGAGCCGCAACCGAGGCACGTTGGAGTCGGCGATGAAACGGGCGACGATGCCGAGCCTGACGATCGGTGTCAGCAGCGACATGCTGTACCCCTCATATCAACAACAGCACACGGCTGAATTGTTGACGACCGGCGGGGCGGAAGCCGACTTCATCGAGATCGAATCGCCTCACGGTCACGATGGCTTTCTGATCAATCTCGAACAGGTCGGCGAGCCGATCGTCAAGTTCCTGAACCGGTTGAGCTGAAGCTTGTCGTGCCACACTGATGGCTATGACGGTTCTGGCCGCGATTGGTGACCCGGAGGGCACTCGGACGATGACGTCAATCGTCGCTCTGCTGGCGATGCTTGGGTTGGCGCTCGTGCTGCTCGCAGTGTGGCTGTTCAAGACAACTCGGCCCGACCCCTCGCTGCTGGCACCGTTAGAAGCTATGTCGGAGCGCAAGTGGCGGCGCGCCGACCCCGTTTGGCAGCGACGTCGGCTCGATCACCTTCGTCCGGAGGGTGCACAGCCGTTGGCCCCCAGTGTCGCTCCGCCCGACATCGATGAGGCCTTTGACCTTGGCCCAGCTGGTACCGGATTCGATGACCTTCACGATGACCATCACGGACCGTCCGAGCAGGTCGTGATGGCTACCGAGGAAGGTCTCGCACCTACTCCGGCGGGTTTGACTCGTCCGCGGTTGGATGATCTTCCCGAACGGGAGATGGACCCGGTATTGGTCGCCGCTGCAATGGCAGATTTGGAGGCCGAACTCGGCGAGCGGCCGCTTCCGGGCCTCGACTCGACCGACGCGGCGACCAGTGAGTCGACCGACGAAACCGACGGTGACTGACGGCAGACGGCTACGATCGAACTATGGCTGCGCTTGACACCGATGCGATGATCGCCCGATTTCAAGAGCGTGCGGCGGCGGTCAAGCGGCGTCCGTTGCCACCGGTTGCCGGTGAGGAACGCCAACAGTTCATTTCGCAGGCGAAGTTCGATTTTCAGGACTTCGCGATCATTGGTGATGCCGAGGCGACGGTCGAGGACGGGATCTTGATGCTGCGGATCGATCTACGCCCGCCTGACCAACGTTCGTAGCGCTGGCGAGGGTTGCGCCAACGCCTGAGTCGAAGGCTTTCGGTGGCGTCGTTGTCCGATCGTGCCGAATGATTGGTAATCTTGCGGTCGCTATTGCGGATGTGGCTCAGCTGGTAGAGCATCACCTTGCCAAGGTGAGGGTCGCGAGTTCGAATCTCGTCATCCGCTCCAAGAAACACCAGGTCAGCGGCCCAACAAGGGCCGCTGACTTGCGTTTTCACGGCTTCAGGGTTGCCCATCATGCCCATCATTTGCCCATCAACTCCTGGCGTGGACGTGTCGATGGACGATTCATGCAAGGATCAGTCCGCCAACGCAGTATCGGCTCGTTTGAACTTCGCGTGTTCACTGGCGTAGATCCGAACACTGGCAAACGGTGCTACAGATCGAAGACGGTGCGCGGTAACCGGGCCGAAGCTGAACGCGAGCTCGCCGCGAGGCTCGCCTGT
>JANMTV010000309.1:0-2231 GCA_031390905.1 Ilumatobacteraceae bacterium
TAGCCGGGTATCCGAGTCCGCTCAGCGGGCCGGGTACCCGGCTCCTGTCGTTTTCGACCTTCGACGCGCTGCCGATCGTCGTGAGCGATCGTTGTGAGCGATCGTTGTGAGCGATCGACGAGCGATGGTGATCGGAAAGACGTATGGGATTCCTTCGCGATTCGGTTTGGTTCAGTACCACACGTATGTACGGTATGGATATGTCAGGTTGTGTCGACTTCGAGACTCGTGTGAGCGAGGTTTGTGGGGTCGTCAACGCTCAAACCGCCGCACTGATTGACTTGGTTGCCGAGGCGATCGCAAGCGGCGAGTGTGTCGGCCACGGGCTCCGGTCACCGTCACAGTGGGTGGCGTGGCAGATCGGCGTATCGCTTGGCCGAGCGCACGAGTACGTGCGAGTCGCCGGTCGCCGAGCTGAGTTCCCGGTCACGTTCGAAACATTTCGGCGTGGCGAACTGACCTTCGATCAGGTCGCCGCTGTGACCCGAGCTCAGCCCTGGATGGATCAGCGCTTGAGCGCCATCGCCACCTGCGCCACGGTGGTTCAGATCAACAAGATCGTCCGTTCCTACCGCGACGAGCAACCCGAGTCAGAATCCGACAATCCGCCCTCGCAGTGCTCGATTGTCGTCTCCGAGGATGGGCGGCTGCAACTCCATGCCAATCTTGACGCGGAAGGTGGCGTGATCGTCGATACCGCCCTCGCCGAGGCACGCGACGCCCTGTTCCAGAGCGGCCGCACCGACGTCACGTGGGCCGATGCGTTGGTCGAGATGGCCCAGCGTTCGCTTGACACGATCACGTCGCCGGAACGACGCAATCGGTTCCGCGTCAACGTTCACCTCGATGGCGAAACAGCGACCTTCACGAAGGGTCACGCTGTGCCGCCAGGCCTGCTCGACCTACTCTGCTGCGATTCGATCGTCCAGCCGGTCTGGGAGCGTGACGGTGTGCCGTTCAGCGTCGGCCGGGCGCAACGCGCGATTCCGGAACGGACTCGCCGGATGGTCGAACGTCGAGACCGCGGCTGCCGCGTCCCTGGTTGCACCAACGACCGCTGGCTCGACGTCCATCACATCGTGCATTGGACTGATGGCGGAACAACCGACACGTGCAACCTGACTACGATGTGCCGTCCGGATCACACTCGCCACCATCAGGGCAAACTCGGGATCACCGGCAACGCCGACGATCCCGACGGGTTGATCTTCACCGACGAGTCCGGTCGAGTGATTGCGCCATCGGGCCGAGCCAGTCCGCCGACCGGCCCGCCGATCAAACCCGACAGCAACTACGCCCACCCAACAGGCGAACGCCTCTACCTGCGCCACCTCTGGCTAGAACCCCCCGCCGCCTGACATTCGCCAGCACCGCCCAAAACGCGTGAGGTCAGCTGTGAACGATCATCCAATGTCCATCCAACGGTGACCGCATCAGGCAGATCTGTCGTGGGATGGCGGGATCGGTCGATCGGCGGCATCGTAGTAGGTAGTGGATAGCCGCGACGAGGAGATCTATCGCAAGCATGCCGATGAGCTGATTCGTTTCGCAACGACTCTCGTCGGGACGGCATCGGCTGAGGACGTGTTCTCGGGGGCGATTCTCAAGGCGATGACCTCGCACTCATGGCCGTTGGTCACCGAACACCGCGCCTACCTGTTCCGAGCGGTGTTCAACGAAGCCCTCGGCACCAAGCGATCGGACCGACGTCGAGGTCTGCGCGAGACAGTTACGGCACCGCATCAAGATGTGGACAGTCGACTTGTCAGTCTCGAAGTGGCCGAAGCGATGAGCCGACTCTCGGTGCAACAACGCTCTGTTCTCTATCTCGCCTACTGGCTGGATCTCACCGTCGAGGAGATTGCCAGGACCCTGACTCTGTCTCGTCGAAGCACCGAACGCGCCCTCACGACCGCACGCAGTCAGCTGGAGGAGCAGCTCAGATGAACCATCAATGGCCACCCAAAGTGACCCGCGCAATGCACCAGTTCTCCGACGCTGCGCCGGTCGCTCCGAGTCTGACCTCGGTGCTTGAACACCGTCCGAAAGTGCCTTCGATGCGGCCAGTCGCCGCTCGCCTCGACCCCCAAGAACGCCTCGCTCCAATGAAGGAGATCAACGTGACCCTCAACACACCCACCACCGAAACCAGAAACCGTCGGCCCCTCTTGATCGCCGCGGCCGTCGTGATCGTCATCGGAATCGCTGGCATCGCACTCGCCAACAAGACC
>JANMTV010000329.1:0-1434 GCA_031390905.1 Ilumatobacteraceae bacterium
GACTGGCAGGAGGAGGGGTGATGCCGAACGCGACTATCTCAGGATGGGGCAAATGCCTGCCCCCTGCGGTGCTGTCCAACCACGATCTGGAGCTGCTCGTCGAAACCTCCGACGATTGGATCACCACCCGGACGGGGATCAAGGAGCGGCGCATTTCCCACGTCGAGGTTTCCGACCTGGCCCGGGTTGCCAGCCTCCACGCTCTGGCGGCCGCAGGCAAGACGCCGGCGGATGTCGACCTGATCATCCTGGGGACGTGCACTGGTGACTCCCTGATTCCATCGACGGCCTCGATCCTTCAGGCCAAGCTGGAAGCGTGGAATGCCGCTGCCTTCGATCTCAATGCCGCGTGCTCGGGTTTTGTCTATTCGCTCGTCGTCGCCAACAACATGATCAAGGCCGGGCCTTATCGGACCGTGCTGGTCGTCGGAGCCGAGAAGCTGCACTTCCACCTCGACTTCACCGAGCGCTCCACATGCGTGCTGTTCGGTGACGGGGCCGGGGCGGTAGTCCTGGAGGCCACCGACGACGAGATCGGGATGCTCTCGAGCGAGCTGGGCATGGACGGCTCGGCCGCTGCGATTCTTTCAATCCCGAGAGATGGCACCGCCGGAGTTCGGGACTATCCCAAACCCGAGGAGAGCCGCTTTGAAATGGACGGCCCCGAGCTCTTTCGCCGGGCGGTAGTGCGGATGGGGGAAGCTTCTGCCCGGGTCATCGAGCAGGCAGGACTGTCGCTCGACCAGGTCGACCTCATGATTCCCCATCAAGCCAACGTCCGGATCATCGATGCGACGGCTCGCCGTCTCGGTCTCGACTCGGCCAAGGTGTTCGTCAACATCGGATCGTATGGCAACACTTCCGCCGCCACGATTCCCGTCGCCCTTACCGAAGCTCTCGAGCAGGGCCGGATCAAAGCCGGAGACCACGTGGTGTTCTCGGCCTTCGGAGCCGGGCTCTCCTGGGCCGCAGCTGTTGTCAGGTGGGGCGACCGGGTCGAACCGATAGCCACGAGCGACGCAGACCTTCCACCCAATACCCGCACCGCGATGGAGCTCCTCCAGCCGAACCTCGAGTTCTTCGGCCGCCCCACCCGGGTCGCAGTCTTGCCAGCGACCGATGAGGAAGCGGGACCGGTGCCGACGGAGCTTGCGAGGGAAGCTTCTTCGTGAGCGGAGTGGCATTGGTTACGGGGGCCTCCCGGGGCATCGGACGCGCCATCGCCATTGCACTTGGTTCCGACGGCCACGCTGTCGCTGTGAACTTCGCTTCGCGGGCGGATGCGGCTAAAGGCGTGGTTTCGGAGATACGGGCCAGCGGGGGCAAGGCCGAAGCTTTCCAGGCCGACGTCTCCGATGCCGGTCAGGTCGAGGACCTGTTCGCCCGGGTGGGAGAAGCGTTGGGGCCTGTCGCGGTCCTGGTCAACAACGCCGG
>JANMTV010000350.1:0-16387 GCA_031390905.1 Ilumatobacteraceae bacterium
CACTCGACCTGGAGCGATGGCAGCTACCACCATCAGCATCTCAGCCCGATCGTGAACGACAACGGCGTCAACCGTGCCGCCACCAAATGCGTCACTCAACGACGGTTGCAGACGATCGGCTACGCGTTGATCGTCGAGCGCCCGGAATGTCATCGACCGATAGTCAAGATTGGCTGCAAACAGCCGGTTAACGAAATCGTCAAGCGTGCGGGGCGGATTCAGCGAAACGCCGCCGCCCGACGGAGCAGAGCCAATTCCTGCACCGACTCGGTCTGTGATCGCCCGCCATATCGCCGAACGGCCCGGATCGAGATACCAGTCGGCAACGGTTAGATCGACGGCGGTCACTGCCCGCGCCGCTGCCGGAGCACTCATGGCGACTTCGCCCTGCGGCCATTCCTCCGCCGACGATTCGTCGCGCAGCAGCGTTGGCAGAATGACCGGCATATCACCGAGCGGCGTCACCAGCTGAACGAATCGTTGCTCGTCGACCAACTCGATCAGGTCGAACGAGAGCCCCGTCAACCCCTCGACAGCGAACCGAAACGCCTCGGGACCTTCGACAGCCAGCACAGCGTTGAGCGGACGAAGATCATCGGCATTCCCCGACGTAACGTCGGCCGACGGGCTGAGCGACACGATGCTCCCGCCGAGCCCGTCGATATCGAGCACCAACACGACGAGCGAGGTCAAGCGGCCGTCGTCGTCGACCGTTCCAACGAGCGCCGTCGGCGTCGACGGCAGCTGCTGCGACGTGACGGCGTCATTCTGCCCCCCGGCCCGACGGCCGGCTTTCGAGTCGGCCAGCGTCCGAACACCAGCGACACTCAGCACGACAGCGCTGACGATGGCAACACATGTAGCGACAACAGCTAGCCAGGTGTTCCGCGTCCGGCGAGCTCTGATCGCGGTCATGTTGCAGTCACTCCGTACAGGCCACGTTGCCGTATCACGTCGAGCACTGAGTCAGGGACGAGATAGTCAAGAGGCCGACCATCACCGCATCGCTGGCGAAGATCGGTACTCGAGACGTCAAGTCGCGGAACCTCGACCCGAATCCAATCAATCGATGCGCTGAGTCGAACTGGCGTACCGGGTCGGTCGACGACAACCAGGCGCGACAGGTCAGCGACCTCTTCGAACCGTTCCCAGGTGTGGATCCCAGCAGCCGCATCGTCTCCGACGATGGTGAACAACTCCGCTTCCGGATACGCCGAGTGGAGCCCGGCCAACGTGTCAGCCGTGTAGGAATGCCCTCCAGCCCTGATCTCGTCGTCACCGGCAACCAGACGGGCAACTCCTTCAACGGCGGCGGACACCATCGCCAAACGGTCCTCCGCCGACGTGATCGGGCGGGTCCCCAACTTCTGCCACGGCACGTTGGCGACCATCATGATCACCAAATCGAGTTGAAGCGCATGCCCGACATTCACAGCAGTCACCAGATGCCCAACGTGCGGCGGGTCGAACGTGCCGCCCATCACCCCCACACGCTGGGGTGTTGTCGGCAGCCGGGGCACAACGTGCCAGTCTAGGTCGGCACTTACCGTTCCGGGCCGCGTTGAACCACGTCGCGGCTTGACAGGTTTGTTATAGTAAACAGCCGGTCAAATTAGGTTGGTTTGATGAACCCTTGACTCGGGAACAAATAGTGCACGCCCGATGTTTGACAGCGTACGGGTGAAGCGCTCAGAAACCCTTACGAAAACACTCGCCCGTGTGCCACACGGCACAGTCGGGCCCGAAATGAAATCTCCCCACGAACGGTTGTACGAATCACATGAATGACTCCATCGGTCTCTATCTCAACGATATTGGTAAGGTTCCTCTGCTCACAGCAGAGGACGAGCGCGAGTTGTCGCGCATCATCGAGCAGGGCCGCGAAGCGGCTGAGCAGCTCGAGAACGGCAAGCGCAGCGCCGAGCTCAAGGGCAAGGTCGCATCCGCCGCCGAAGCAAAGGACCGGTTCATCCGCGCCAACCTGCGCTTGGTCGTATCGATTGCTCGGCGCTACCCGTTGCCGCAAGGCATGGACCTACTCGACCTGATCCAGGAAGGCAACCTCGGACTCGAGCATGCCGTCGACAAGTTCGACTGGCGGCGTGGCTTCAAGTTCTCGACCTACGCCACGTTCTGGATCCGCCAGGCAATCGGGCGTGCGCTCGACCAGAAGGCCAGCCTCATCCGTATCCCCGGCGATCGCTCCGCAAGCCTCCGCGCTGCGTTGCGTCAGGCGTCGGGCGACGGCGAGACGTTGGATCAAACCAACGCCGAACTGCATCGACTGACCACTCCGGTCAGCCTCGACAAGACCGTCGGCGACGACGGCGATGCGACGCTCGGTGACCTGATGGCCAACGGTGACGGCACTCCCGAAGATCACGTGATGACACTCGTCGACAGCGATCTGCTCGACGAACTGCTCGGCACGCTCGACGGACGCGCCCGCTACGCAGTTGAGGCTCGCTTCGGCTTGCTCGACGGCGAGCGCAAGAGCTTCCGTGAGGTCGGCGAAAGCCTCGGCGTCACTGCCGAGGCCGCACGTCGGCTCGTCAGCAGGGCCGTCGCTGGTCTGCGTGACGATGCCGAGCGAATCCTCGCCGTCTGACGAGTTGCCTGACCACAGCCGCCTGACCACAGCCGCAACAATCGGGGAATGGCGACCGGGAAACCGGTCGTCATTCGCTTTTTCGGGACCGATAGGCTGCTGTGATATGGCGAAGGCGTGGTCTCCCGACTCGTGGCATTCGTTCCCGATCAAGCAGCAGCCGGTCTGGCCGGATGAGGCTGATCTTGATCGTGCCCTGAAGCAGATCGGCGCCTATCCCCCGCTGGTGTTTGCCGGCGAGGCCCGCAAGCTGCAGGCCGGGCTGGCGCAGGTCGCAGCAGGCAATGCATTCCTGCTACAGGCCGGCGACTGCGCTGAGAGTTTCGAGGAGTTCACCGCCGACAACATTCGTGAGAAGTTGCGCGTCATCCTCCAAATGGCAGTCGTGTTGACCTACTCGATGGGTGTGCCAGTGATGAAGGTCGGCCGTCTGGCAGGCCAGTTCGCCAAGCCGCGCTCATCCGACTTCGAGACAATCGACGGCGAGGAAATACTGGCCTTTCGGGGACACATCGTCAACGGCGATGGGGCAACTGCGGCCGCTCGGATTCCGCAACCCGACAGGCTCGTGCAGGCCTACCACCAATCGGCGTCAACCTTGAACCTGGTGCGAGCATTCACGAAGGGCGGCTTCGCTGCGCTCGATCGGGTTCACGCCTGGACACAAGAGTTCGTTGCATCGAGCCCGTCCGGTCAACGCTACGAACAGCTCGCAACCGAGATCGACCGAGCGCTGCGTTTCATGCGGGCGACCGGGATGGATACCGAGTCGAACTCGAACCTCCGCGAAGTCGACGTGTGGACCAGCCACGAGGCACTCCTGCTGTCATATGAGGAGGCGCTCACACGACGCGACTCCACGACCGGCAACTGGTACGACTGCTCGGCACACATGCTGTGGATTGGCGAGCGCACCCGTGAACTCGACGGTGCACACATCGAGTTCCTGAGTGGAGTCGGCAACCCGATCGGTGTCAAGGTCGGGCCGTCGATGACAGGCGAGGATGTGATCGCCCTCTGCGAGGCGCTCAATCCGGTACGGATCCCCGGAAGGCTGACCCTGATTTCACGGATGGGTGCTGATCAGATCGTCGATCGTTTGCGTCCGTTGTTGCGATCGGTCAAGGAGAGCGGCCACCCCATCGTGTGGGCCTGCGACCCAATGCACGGCAACACGTACACCAATCCAAACGGTCGCAAGACACGCAGTTTCGACGCCGTGATTCGAGAGATCGAAGGCTTCGTCCAGGCGCACCGGATCGAAGGCACTTGGCCAGGTGGGATTCACGTCGAACTGACCGGGTCCGACGTGACCGAATGCATCGGTGGCGCCGACGACCTTCAGGACGCCGACCTCGACCACCGCTACGAGACCGTGTGTGACCCGCGGCTCAACGGACGCCAGGCACTTGAGCTGGCGTTCCGCACCGCTGAACTGATCCGCGCCGATTCGAACGGCTGACAGGCCGACCGATGCAGGCCCTCCACCTGGTCACATCGTGGCCGGTGGAGCACGTCGCAGCTGCGGTCGTACGGCCTGACCCGACGTCGACGTCCGGCACCGTCGTCGACTCGATCGGTGACACCGAGCGGCAGTATCGACTGGCATCGCTCACCAAGCCAATCAGTGCCTGGGCGATCATGATCGGCGTCGAGGAAGGCATCCTCGACCTCGACGCTGCGCTGCGTCATGTTTCCGCGCCGCCAGGGTGCACGCTTCGGCATTTGCTCGCCCACGCAGGAGGGTTCAGCTTCGATGGCGACCAACCGATCACGCCAATCGAGCAACGCAGGATCTACTCGAATACCGGGATCGAACGGGCAGCCGATGAGTTGGCGGGAGCCGCCGGCATGCCGTTCGAGACCTACCTGTACGAAGCAGTTCTTGGCCCACTACGAATGGCGAGCACCGAGTTGAGCGGCTCCCCCGCTCACGGCCTGAACAGCACACTCGACGACGTTGCGCGGTTCGTGGCAGAGATGCTTCGGCCGACCTTGCTGGCGTCGACAACCGTGGCAGACATCTGTGCGCCCCAATATCCGGCACTCGCCGGTATCGTGCCGAACGTGGGGCGCTTCGATCCGTGCCCGTGGGGGCTTGGGCTAGAGATCCGTGGCGACAAGTCGCCGCACTGGACTGGCCGCGCCAACTCATCGGCAACGTTTGGGCACTTCGGTGGTTATGGCTCGATGATGTGGGTCGATCCATCTGCGGCGGTCGGCGTGGTCGCCCTCACTGACCGAGCGTTCGCCGACTGGCGCGACGAAGCGCTGCGATCGTGGCCCGAGTTCTCCGATGCCGTACTCGCCGAAGCGCGGGGCATCGTCTGATGTTCCAAGCCGGTGACCGGGTCCGTTGGGAAACGACCGGCGACGACGGCCTTCCGATGGTGCGTTACGGGTTCGTCGGCGGGTTTGCCGGCTCCCACGATGCCGCCGTCGTCATGCTCGACGGCGACATCACCGGCGACACCGTGATCGACCTCGCACAGCTTGCTCCGGTGATGATCACCAACGTCGAGTTGCGACTACACGGTGCCGACTTGCTCGACGATCCGACACTTCGCCAGGGTCTCGTCAACCTGTGGTCTGCCGAAGCCGACCAGGCCGGGCTCGAGATCGTCTCGCTCGAATGCCTCGACACGGGTGTGCGCGACGCCGGCAACGGGTTCGCGCTCGCGGAACTTTGGGCTGGCAGCCATCAATACGTGCTTCGGGCGTCGATTGGGCCAAGCCCCGACACAGTCAGCGTGCGAGCCGACCTGCCCCGCCGCTGGGAATGACCCACGCAGAGCGCAGCGAGTATGTGCGGTTACAGATGCGGGACACCCGTCACGGCGATGCCGCCGTCAATGGTGAGTCGCACGTCGAGGTGAGTCAGCCAGGCGTCTCGCTGCTGCTCATAGTCGGTGCGGCGGTGACAGCCGCGACTCTCGGTGCGAGTCAATGCCGCAGTCGTCACCGCTGCTCCAACAGTCAATAAATTGGTGGCTTCCCACGCAGCCCGTGATCCGGCAACGCCAATCGACGACGTCGAGGCGAGTGCCTGCAACTGCTGAACAGCGCCCTCAAGACCCTCTGGTGAGCGCAGCACGCCGACCTGGCTCGACATGACCGAACGAATCGCGACCCGTTGCGCAGGGTTGCGCAGCGGGGCATCAAAACTGCGCCCGATTTCAGAACCCCGCTCAACGGCCGTCGGGAGCGCCTGCTTCAACGCACTACCCAACCGTGTTCCAGCAACGACACCCTCGGTCAAACTGTTCGACGCCAACCGATTGGCACCGTGTACGCCTGTGCAGGCGACCTCGCCGATTGCGAACAAGCCAGCCATCTCAGTGACACCGTCAAGATCGGCAGGCACTCCTCCGCACACGTAATGTGCAGCGGGCGCAACCGGGATTCGTTCCCGGGCAGGGTCGATCCCTGCCTGTTTGCACGCAGCAGTGATCGAGGGAAATCGCTCATAGAACTTGTCACCCATATGGGTTGCATCGAGAAACACGTGATCCCCAACTCCGCCGGGAGCCTCGGCCATTCGACGACTGATTGCAGCTGCAACGACATCGCGGGGAGCAAGGTCCTCGAGTGGATGGACGCCCTTCATCACGCGGCGGCCAAGGCCGTCATACAAGATTGCGCCTTCGCCACGAACTGCTTCCGACACTAACGCTTGCTGCCCCGTCGCAGCCGGGCCGATCCACAAGACCGACGGGTGGAACTGAACGAACTCGATATCGCGCCCTGACAGCCCTGCACGCAACGCCAACGCTAGGCCGTCGCCGGTGACCGCTGGCGGATTCGAAGTCGATGCAAACACCTGCCCGTGTCCACCCGTAGCCAAGACGACAGCTCTGGCGCGGATCACACCCACCGAATCGACGGCACCAAGCTGGTCGAGTATGGCGACGCGAATCCCGGCAGCCTGCCGTCGTCCTTCGTGATTTCTGGCAGTCACGAGATCAAGTGCGAATGCGTGTTCAAGCGCTTCGACACCGGCCGCAAGGGCAGCCGTGTCGAGCGTTCGTTGCACCTCGGCACCTGACTGGTCACCCCCGGAATGAACAATTCGGCGGTGCGAATGGCCGCCCTCCATCGTGAGTGCCATCTCGCCCGACTCATCCGGATCGAACATCGCTCCGAGTTCGATCAGCGTTCGGATAGCACTCGGTGCCTCGGTGACCAACGTGCGCACCGCACCCTCGTCACACAGCCCGGCTCCAGCTTCGAGCGTGTCTCGCACATGATTCTCGATCGAATCCTTCGGGTCCAGCACAGCCGCAAGCCCGCCCTGCGCCCACGCCGTCGAACCGGCCGCCAGCACGTCCTTGGTAACCACCAGCACCGATCGTTGAGGGCGCATCGCCAACGCCGCAGCCAAACCGGCCGCACCTGAGCCGAGCACCACGACATCGATGTCACGTTCCCATGAAACTGCCGGTGCTGCCAGAACGGACGGCAGTCTGAATCCACTCATTGTCCCGTGCACCCATTCATTCGGCCGTCGGCGATGGCGTGCCGATCAAGATCATCCGCTCGACGCTGCGTCGAGCCTTCTCGGCAACGTCGGCCGGGACGTTGACCTCATCGGTTCCATCGCGAAGGGACCGCAACAGTTTCGCCGGCGTGATCATCTTCATGTACTTGCAGACGGCCGCCCGGTTGACCGGGGCGAACTCGGTCGTGCGGTTGACCTGTTCCAGCTGATGGATCATGCCTGTCTCAGTCGCCACCAGCACCCGCCTGGCGGTCGTTGCCCGTGCCGCTGCCACCATCCCGCTGGTTGACAAAATCTTGGTCCGCTCGATCGGCACGACACCTGAAGCAGCCAGATACAGCGCGCTCGTGGCGCACCCGCACTCGGGATGGATGAACAACTCAGCGTCTGGGTCGGCCTCGACCTGCGCCTTGAGTTCAGCCCCATTGATGCCGGCGTGGACATGACATTCGCCGAGCCAGATGTGCATGTTGTCGCGCTGCAAGGTGCGCTGCACGTGTGCTCCGAGGAACTGATCGGGGCAGAACAGCACATGCCGGCCTTCGGGAATACTCGCCACCACTTCGACAGCATTCGACGACGTACAACAGATGTCGGTCTCGGCCTTCACCGCCGCCGTGGTGTTGACGTAGCTCACCACCACCGGGTCGTCGTACTCGGCCTTCCATGCCCGCAACTGCTCGGCGGTTATCGTCTCGGCGAGACTGCACCCGGCCCGAGCATCGGGAATCAGCACGGTCTTGTCGGGACTGAGGATCTTGGCTGTCTCGGCCATGAAGTGAACGCCGCAAAAGATGATTGTCGACTGCTCCACCTCGGCAGCGATACGGGACAGACCGAGTGAGTCACCGGTGTGGTGAGCAATGTCTTGAATCTCTGGGAGCTGATAGTTGTGCGCCAGGATCACCGCATCGCGCTCGTCAGCCAGTCGAAGTACCTGATCCCGCCAGTCCCTCGGCAACAATTCGAGATCAGCCTCGGTCGCAGTCATGTCCACCACATCTCCACCCATATCCCGACCACAGTAAACGAACCCGATACCCAGCGCCCCGCCGTCTAGGCTCGTCCAATGCGGACGATGCGGGTCGTGCCAGTACTGCTCGTTGTCTTGGCGGCGTGCGCGTCATCCTCGTCGCCCGAGGGGATCGACGAGGACTTCGGCGACGAGGTGATTGACGCCGCCTCGAAGAAGGTCGGCGAGTGCGTGCTGCATGCCGGCCGTGATTGCTCGGGGATGGACCTCCATGATGGCGACTTCACCGACACTTCATCGTTCGGCGGTGTGTTCGCCGGCAGCAACATGGTCGGCGCCGATCTGTCACGATTCTCGGCCGCCGAGGGCAACTTCACCGACGCCGACCTCACCAGTGCGACGCTCGACAATTTCATCGCAGGGAAGGGCAACTTCACCAATGCTGTGCTGGCCAGTGCCCACGGGACGGAAACCAACCTGGTCGAGATCACCTGCACCGGAACATCGTTCGTCGATGCAGTGTTGCCCGGTGTCGGACTCAACTCGGCACAGTGCGACGGTGCTCAATTCGCGAACGCCGATCTCACCGCTGCAACGTTCGGAACAGCGGTACTCACCAACGTCGATTTCAGTGGAGCCCAGCTCGCCGGCGCCAGCTTCAACGATGCCGACCTCACCAACGCAAACTTCACCGGCGCCGACCTCACCGGTGCAGTGCTGACGGGAGCGATCACAACAGGCGCGGTCTTCTCCGGTGCGATTCTCACCGATGTGGTCTTGACGGGTCTCGACCTGACCGGTGCGTCACTGGATGGAGTCGATCTGACCGGGGCAAACCTGAGCGGCACAACGCTGACCGGTGCCAACCTGTCGGGCGCTCAACTTGCCGGAGCAAACCTGACCGGCGCGACCCTCGACGACATCGTCGCCTCGGAGGCCAATCTCGCTGGGGCCGTGCTGAGCCAGGCCTCGTTGCAGCGTGCCAAGCTCGAAGGCGCCGATCTCACCGGCGCCGCAATCCATGAAGCCAATCTGACCGGAGCAAACCTGACCGGAGCCGACCTCAGCAATACATCACTCGGTCTTGCGAACCTGACCGATGCTGGTCTGAGCGATGCTGTGCTTGCTGGCGCCAACATGTCTGAGGCGAACCTGTCAGGGGCAATCCTGCGTGGCGCCGACCTGACGGGCGCCAACCTCGGAGACGCAGACTTGACCGGTGCCGACTTCACCGGGGCGGTCATGACTGACGTGATCCTGCGAGACGCGATCACGACTGGCGCGATCGGTCTGCCCTAGCCCATCATCCCGATAATCGTCTGCGCCGGATCAGTTCACCGACGGCTACGGGCGGACATCTGACTGGTTTGGGTGGCGGCTTCGATCACTTTGGAGCCGTACTGCTTTCCGGGTTGGCGTGTCAGCCGGTCGATCGGGCCCGACACGCACACCGCTGCGATCACTGACCCGTCGGCTGCGACAACTGGGGCGCTGACAGAGGCGACTCCCGGTTCGCGCTCCTCGACGCTCTGAACCCACCCTGATACCCCAGTCTGGCCCATCAGCACACGGCCGGCAGACCCAAGTTCAAGCGGGAACAACACACCTTCCGGCACGATCCAGCGCAGCGCATGCGGTGACTGAAGAGAGAGCACACAACGACGGTGTGCTCCCTCACGGACGAATAGCTGAACACTCTCACCCGTCGAGTCGCGGAGCGACTCGAGGATCGGTAACGCGATGGATCCCAACGGGAAACGGTCGGTTGCCGCTCGACCGAGCGCCGCCAGTTCAGGCCCAAGATCGAACCTACCGTCGTCATCGCGTCGGAGCAGACCGTGAACTTCGAGCGCCACCGCCAGCCGATGAGCGGTTGCCCGGGGCAGTCCAGTGGCGGTCTGAAGGGAGTTGAGGCCAAGCGGCCCCTCCGCCACGGCACGCAAGATGTGTGCGGCCTTGTCGAGCACGCCGACTCCGGTTACGATATCCATACCGTAAGAATGGTATCTCAGGAAGTGAGACAACCGCCATGACCGCGCCCACCATGACAACAACCCCAATCACAACACCCGCTGGGCCGATGACCCTGCCCGAGAAGATTTGGTATCGCCATCTCGTGCACTCCCAGCCGGACGAGGCCGACCTGTTGTACATCGACCTGCACCTCGTGCACGAGGTCACCAGCCCGCAAGCATTCGACGGCCTGCGACTCTCGGGCCGCCAGGTTCGGCGACCCGAACTGACGATCGCCACCGAAGACCACAACGTTCCGACGGAAAACATTCATCTGCCGATCGCTGACGAGATCTCCGCCAAACAGATCGAAACGCTGCGCGCCAACACGCGCCAGTTCGGGATCACCAACTTCCCGATGGGCGACCCCAACCAGGGAATCGTCCATGTGATCGGACCCGAGCAGGGCCGCACGATGCCGGGTATGACGATCGTGTGCGGCGACAGCCACACAGCGACCCACGGAGCCTTCGGAGCGCTCGCATTCGGAATCGGCACGAGCGAGGTCGAGCACGTGCTGGCCACGCAGACGCTCCCGCAGTCGCGCCCGAAGTGGATGGCGGTCAACGTTGACGGCACGCCGCCCGCCGATGTCACCGCCAAGGACATCATCCTGGCAATCATCGGCTCGATCGGCACCGGCGGCGGTATCGGCCACGTCATCGAGTTCCGCGGCGAGGCGATCCGCAACCTGTCGATGGAGGGACGAATGACGGTCTGCAACATGACGATCGAAGCCGGTGCACGAGCAGGCTTGATTGCCCCCGACGACACGACGTACGCGTATCTCAAGGGACGTGACCAGGCACCGACCGGTGCCAACTGGGATGCCGCCGTCGCAGATTGGCGCACATTGGGAACAGACGAAGGTGCGGCGTGGGACAAGCAAGTCCACATCGACGCTTCATCGTTGCGACCGCAGGTCACCTGGGGCACCAACCCGGGTCAAGTCGCCTCGATCGATGACGTGATTCCGTCACCAGACGACTTCGCCGACGCAACCACCCGCGAGACCGTCACCCGCGCCCTGGATTACATGGGGCTCACCGCCGGCACGCTGATCCGTGACGTGCCGGTCGACACCGTGTTCATCGGATCGTGCACCAACAGCCGGATCGAGGACCTCCGCGCCGCTGCGGCAGTAATGGAAGGTCGCACCGTCACCGTGAAGCGCGTGATGGTCGTCCCCGGCTCACATCGAGTGAAAGCACAGGCCGAAGCTGAAGGACTCCCAGAGATCTTCCGGGCCGCCGGTGCCGACTGGCGTGAACCGGGCTGCTCGATGTGCTTGGCGATGAACCCCGACAAGCTGGCGCAGGGTGAACGGTCGGCAAGCACCAGCAACCGCAACTTCGAAGGCCGTCAGGGCCGCGGCGGCCGCACCCACCTCGTCTCTCCCGCCGTAGCCGCCGCCACCGCCATCAAAGGCACCTTCGCCACCCCGAAGGATTTGGAGTGATCATGCGATCGACAAAACAACGTGAGCGCAACGTGCCGAGGGAAGCGCCGGCGACGAGGCGCACGCGTCGCGACGACAAAGCGAAGCAGACGAGGAGGGAGCCATGAAAGCTGTCAGAGTTGTTTCCGGGACCGGCGTTCCGTTGAAGCGCAGCGACGTCGATACCGACCAGATCATCCCGGCCGACTGGCTCAAGCGAGTCGAGCGGACCGGGTTCGAGAAGGGTCTCTTCTCGACGTGGCGCGACGACCGCGACTTCGTGCTCAATCAGGAGCAGTACCAGGGTGCCTCGATCCTCGTCGCAGGTCCTGCGTTCGGAGTCGGATCGAGCCGTGAACACGCCGTGTGGGCAATCCAACAGGGCGGATTCGACGCCGTGATCGCACCGAGTTTCTCCGACATCTTCCGCAACAACTGCACCAAGAACGGGCTTGTGCCCGTCGTGTTGCCAGAGTCGACCGTCGAGGCAATCTGGGCAGCAATCGAGGCCGACCCCACAACCGAGATCGTCGTCGATGTCGAGCGACTCATCGTCGAGGTCCCGTCAGCCGGGATCATTGCCGCCTTCCCGATCGACGCCGCAACACAGCACCGCTTCATCAACGGTCTCGACGACGTCGGGATCACGCTCACCCACGCCGCCGAAATCGACGCCTTCGAGGCAAACCGCCCCGCCTACCTCCAGTAAAGCCATAGCCGGCAACCTTTGCGTCGGTGCGACCGAATCGCTTGTTCGCCAGTCCCGCACGGCTCCACCAATTCTGTGGCAGGTATCACGACCGAAGACGTCGTGTTGGCTGCCGCAGAATCCTGACCGGGCATCTGCGGCAGCCACTACGACGAAACTCGTCACAATGCCTGCCGCAAAGTCGACAGCGGCGCCGCACCACCTCAGCCCGGAGCAGGCGATGACGTCGTGATGTCGGCGTGGAACAGGGGGAGGTCGACGAGGTTCGGATTGTTGCTGAAGACCTCGATCGCAGGGACCGTCGGGAGTCGGAGCAGGCGCTGCAGGATTCGCACCTGCGTGTGCTGGTTGTATTCGGCGAACGTAATCGCCCAACCGTCACGACCGGCGCGCGCCGTGCGACCCGAACGGTGCAGATAGTCCTTACCGTCCTTTGCGGGTTCGTAATGGATAACGGCACCGATGTCGTCAATGTCGATACCTCGCGCCGCCACGTCGGTTGCGACGAGTACCGCCAGCTTGCCTTCCGCAAACCGCTGCAACGCCCGTTCACGCGACTTCTGAGGCAAATCACCGTGGATTGCAGACGCCTGCACTCCGAGATCCTCGAGATTTTGCGTCACCCGGTCGCACGAACGCTTGGTCTGACAAAACACGAGCAGCTTCGGAATGCCAGAGCCAATCGCTTTGACAACTTTGTCCTTGTCCATATGGTGCACTGCGAGGAACAGATGATGCATCGTTCCGACGGTGTCAGTTGCCTCGTCAATCGCCACCTCGATCGGATCTTTGAGGTAGTGCTTGATGAGGTGGCCAACGTCGCCGTCGAGCGTTGCCGAGAACAGCATCGTCTGATTCCGACCCGTGCAATGACGCAGGATCCATTCGACCTGCGGGGTGAAGCCGTCATCGGCCATACGGTCGGCCTCGTCGAGGCAGACGATCTGACACGAACCAAGATCGACCTCATTCGACTTCAACAGGTCGATCAGTCGCAGCGGCGTGGCGACGACAAGTTCGACACCCTTGTCGAGCTCCTCGATTTGCGTATGCCGACTGGCGCCGCCGTACACGGCAAGCACCTTCATGCCTGCGTGAGCGGCGATCGGTTCGAGCACTTCGGCAACCTGCACTGCCAGTTCACGCGTCGGCACCAGCACCAACCCGAGCGGTTTGCGAGCTACCGCCTTGTCGGTAATTCGCGCCAGCATCGGCACGCCGAACGCCAACGTCTTGCCGGAACCGGTCTTGGCGCGGCCGCACACGTCGCGCCCTTGCATCGCCAAAGGCACGGCCTCAGTCTGAATCGCAAACGGTTTGGCGAAACCATTTGCCGCCAAGCCGTCGTCGATTCTGGCGGGAACACCGAGCGCGAAAAACCCGGTTGGCGGTTCGATCGCTGCAAATGTCGTCGTTGTGGTGAGATTGCCCGTGCGTGCTGGGCCGGAGTTTTGATCGATTGGTGTGCGCTCGGTACGTCGACGGCGAGGCGCTCCCCGGCCGCCAGGCCGTGCGTCTGAAGGGGTCATGATGCGGGCCAGGATACCTGTGCGCCCGCCCAGTCCCCGGATTTACGCGGTCGATGTCGACAAAGTCGTTGAGTTCCATGGCCAGACGCGCTACGGTTACACCTGATGACGACGGGGTTGCTTCTCCTTATGTAGGGCGAGCGCTCACATAGCCGCGTTCGCCCGCCCCCGCCGCCCCGGCCGGGGGCAGTTCTGTTTTTCCGGCCAGTTCGCTCAAATCCGCACGTGTCATCTGAACCACTGGAGAAATTGGAATGCCACCAGCAAACGTCACCCCTAAACGAATGCCGTTCGAGAAGTACGCACCGTGCATTCCCGTCGTGCTCACCGACCGCACCTGGCCGAATGTGGTGATCGGCAAGGCACCGTTGTGGTGCTCGGTGGACCTGCGCGACGGCAACCAGGCCTTGATCGACCCGATGGACCCGACCCGCAAACTGCGGATGTTCGAGGAACTGGTCAAGATGGGTTTCAAGGAAATCGAGGTTGGTTTCCCATCGGCCAGTCAGCCCGACTTCGACTTCGTGCGCGAGCTGATCGAAAAGGATCTGATTCCCGACGACGTCACGATTCAGGTGCTCGTGCAGTGCCGCCAAGAACTGATCGAGCGTACGTATGAATGCCTCGAGGGCGCTCCGCGAGCGATCGTGCACTTCTACAATTCGACCAACCCGTTGCAGCGCGAGGTCGTGTTCGGCCTCGACAAGGAGGGCATCAAGGACATCGCCGTGAATGGTGCTCGCCTATGCCGCAAGTTGGAAAAGACGATGGGTAGCACGATCATCCGTTACGAGTACTCGCCGGAGAGCTTCACGTTGACCGAGCCCGAGTATGCGATCGAGGTCTGCGAAGCGGTGATGGACGTGATCGAGCCGACACCGGAGAAACCGATCATCCTGAACCTCCCGGCCACGGTCGAGTGCTACTCACCCAACGTGTACGGCGACGTGATCGAATGGTTCTGCCGCACGATCAAACACCGCTCGTCGGTGATTGTCAGCCTGCATCCACACAACGACCGGGGCTGCGCCGTTGCCGCAGCCGAGTTCGGTGTGATGGCGGGCGCAGATCGTGTCGAGGGAACCCTGTTCGGGAACGGCGAGCGGACCGGCAACGTCGACGTCGTGAACCTGGCGATGAACCTGTTCGCCAACGGCGTCGACCCTGAACTCGACATCACCGATATTGACGGGCTGCGCCGGACCGCCGAATACTGCAACAGGCTGCCCGTGCATCCCCGTCACCCATACGTCGGCGACCTCGTGTACACGGCGTTCTCGGGTTCGCACCAGGACGCGATCAAGAAGGGCCTCGAGAAACTGCCGAACAACTACGACCGGTGGGGTGTGCCATACCTGCCAATCGACCCGAAGCACGTGGGACGTTCGTACGAAGCGGTGATCCGCGTCAACTCGCAATCCGGCAAGGGCGGCGTCGCCTACGTCATGAAGGAGGAGCACGGCTTCGACCTGCCGCGACGTCTGCAGATCGAGTTCTCGAAGACGATTCAGCACATCACCGAGGATTCCGGCACCGAGATCAGCCCGCTGATCATGTGGGATGCCTTCCAGAACGAATACATCCCGACCGAACCCCGGTTCGAACTCCGCAGCCACGAGATACACACGCTCAGCACGGAAGGGTCGGGCCGCAGCAAAGTGTCGGCTCAACTCGCAGTTGACGGTGCCGCGGTCACGATCATGGGTGAAGGTGACGGCCCAGTCGAAGCATTCGTGAATGCGATCACCGCCCACTGGACCGAGGAGTTCGACGTCGTCGACTACGCCGAACACGCGATCGGCCGAGGTGCCAACGCACAGGCGGTCGCCTACGTCGAGACTGTTCGAGCCGACGGCGAGATCCGGTGGGGCCTCGGCCAAGACCCCAACATCACGACCGCCAGCCTGCGAGCGGTCCTGTCCGCCTTCGAACGTCAACACTGCTAACGCTCACATCAGCACTCGATTAGGGTCGGATTTCATGTTTACGATCTTGCGACGCGTGTCGCGGCGGGCGTTGTGGTGGGCATTGTGGTTGGGGTTGGCTGGTGGCGCCGGGTTTGCCGGCTGGTCGACCTGGCAACGGAGGAACGAACCGGCAACATCGCCCGACGCACCCTCATGGCCTCCGTTCGAACCGAACTCGAGTACCCCAACGCGCCAAGCCGTTGCCGATACAGCTCGAACGACATTCGTCAGCGTGCCGGCTGAACGGTGGGTAGCCCCAGTCGATGGTGACTGCCCGGAGGGATATCCGATCAAGGCCAACGAAAACTCAGGGATCTACCATCTACCGGGCGGACGATTTTATGCTCGCACCATCGCTGAACGGTGCTACGCCAACGAGGAAGATGCGGTCGCCGACGGGTACCGTGCAGCCAAGTCCTGACCAGGTCTGACCGAAGAGGAACAACACCGATGAGAGCGTGGCTATGAAAGTAACGGTCGACTACGACATGTGCGCTTCAACCGGCGGTTGCATGCAGATCTGTCCGGAAGTGTTCGAGGTCCGCACCGACGGTTTCCTCTATGTCCTGCAGGAGCAACCCGGCGAGGAACTCCATGACAAGGTCCGCGAAGCCGCCGATCTCTGTCCCACGGCGGCGATCGAACTCGAAGA